>NZ_CP178750.1:1923762-2244390 GCF_047323225.1 Bdellovibrio sp. HCB-110 | reverse complement strand
GCTTTAGCGCATGCTCTGGGTAAAAGGTTAGGGCCCAGTGTTCCTCATATGGCCTTAAAACTTATTTTCGGTGAAGCGGCCGACGCCCTTCTTTCTTCCGTTCGAGTGTCGGCAGAAAAAGCCGAAGCTCTGGGGTACAAATTTCACTTTACCGATTTAAGTGAAGCCTTGGACGAATTGTGTGCGCCCTTCAAAGCGGGAGAAGACGTGTTCGTTTCAGAACAGTTCGTTGTCGCACCTCCGGAAAATATTTTTCCGTTTTTTCAAGACCCCGGCAATCTCGAACAATTCAATCCACCCAATTATGATTTGCACGTCGAAAAAGTTTCTAGTACCGAAATCAAACAGGGGACCTCCATTGACTATCGCCTGAAAATTCATGGTGTGCCTTCGCGTTGGAAAACGGAGATTGACGAGTGGTTGCCGCCGTATAAGTTCGTCGACAAACAAAAACTGGGACCTTATAGATTTTGGCATCACACCCACGAATTTCGTCCTTTCTGCGGCGGGACCTTGGTGGTCGATAAAGTGCGTTACCGGCTGCCTTTGGGATATCTAGGATGGGTCTTAGGGGCAAAGATCGTAAAAAGCGACGTTGAAAAGATTTTTTCTTTCCGAAGAAAATTTATGGCAAATAATATGAGTGTGCCACGCAAGGGTTAAGCTTACTGTTTGTTGCGCAGGTCGCGCAGGTAAGCAAATTGCTGAACGCTTCTGGCTAACAAAAACGGATTGACCTTTTTCTCGACAAAAAGTTTCAAAGGAACGCTGGGAAGATCTAGACTGCGTCGGTTGGTGAGTTCGTTTTCGTAAAGTTCCAAATCTTCATCATCACCAGTGATAGGTGAGTCGTCGGAAGCACACAACATTTTACAAAATTGCAAATTGGTTTCGGTGTATTCATGAGTGCAGTAGATCAATGTCTCTGGCGGCAATTCTTTGATTCGTTGCAGGCTTTCATACATTTGCTCGTACGTGCCTTCAAAAAGTCTTCCGCAACCCAATCCGAAAAGAACGTCTCCAGAAAAAAGCCATTTCTTTAGGGGGTTCCAATAAGCAATGTGCCCCAATGTATGACCCGGAAGCTCCATCACAGAGAAAGAAAAAGATCCTGCCTGAACTTCATCGCCTTCTTTCAAGAAATGATTTGCATAAGAAATCTGACTCTTGTTTTTTTGAGGTGCATAGACGGGCGCAGAAAAAGACTCTTGAAGTTCTTTAACACCACCGACGTGATCGCTATGATGATGAGTTAAAAGAATGCCTTTTAAAGAGAGATTTTCGCGACGTAAGTATTCGCTCACAGCGCGAGCTTCTCCTGGATCGACAACCAAAGCCTCTCTTTGTTCTTCATCAATGAGAACAAAGACATAGTTGTCTTCAAAGATAGGAACGAGTTCCACTCGCAAGGCTGAAGAAGTCATATCTACTTTCTATTCTCTATTTTTCGAAAACCATTTTCAAGACCTAGGTGGGATTGATTAATGACAATAACTGGCCTTGGTCTGCAGAGGCCTTTGTCCTAAAATAAGATCCTATATATATGAAGATCAAAGTGGAACTCGAAGGCCGAGATTATATTGAAGTAGAATGCGAAGGAGATGATCCTAAAGCGCCAGGTGCAGTTAAAAATGTATCATTGGTCGGCTGTTCTGCATTCATGGAAATGATGCAATCCATGCGTCGTCATTTTGGTCCCGATTTGGGAAAGTGGCCTTTACCGGAAGGACAGGATCACTCCAGTCTTCTACTCAAAGAAATGATTTTAAAGTTGCGGGGAGAGTGGGCGTTTCCCTATGCCCATGCGGAACTTTGTCATTGCCGTACGATCGCGACCCAAACTGTGGACCAGGCCATCATCGCCGGAGCCCATTCTCCGGAAATCGTGACACGTCAAACCTCGGCAAGCACGGCTTGTGGAACGTGTCGCCCTGAAGTTCAAAAAATTATTGATTATCGTTTGGGAAAAAAGACAGCGTAATTAAGAAGAGCCTTTTTTAGGTTCTTTTCCAGTTAAATCCTCGACAATTTTTTCAGGGAAGTCTCCGTTCTTAAGATAATGATCTAGCAGAGGACCAAGTTTGCGGCGGCAAGACCCTCCACAGGGGCCGACTCCCGCAGAGGTTGTATCGAAGATTTCATTTAAAGTTTGGGCCCCATTGCGGATGGCTTCCTCAATGGTTGCGCGGCTGACGTTATTGCAGCGGCAAATAATTTCAGTTTTCTTCTTTTGGCCCATATCTGAATTGTAATGCCGCGCGATGCAAAAAGGTACGCCGTACTAGCCTTAAGTGCGGCGCGTTACATATCGTTGATAACTAAGGCATAATCTTGTAAAACAGGTGTCCTTCTAACAACGGAGCTGAAATGGCCAATGCTACAACTGATAAACTTCCAATGACAATTCGCGGAAAAGCGATGCTTGAAGCTGAGCTTAAAAAGCTATTGTTAGAAGAAAGACCATCTGTCATTCGTGCGATCGAAGAAGCTCGTGCTCAAGGTGATATCTCTGAAAACGCGGAATATGAGTCTGCGAAAGAGCGCCAAGCTATGATCGAGGGCAGAATTGCTGAAATTCAAGGCAAACTTGCTGGTGCTGAGGTTGTCGATACATCTGCAATTAAAGCGGATCGTATTGTATTTGGTGCCTTTGTGAAGATCGTGGACACTGAATCCGAAGAGGAGTTCAACTACCAAATCGTTGGTGTTGATGAATCTGACGTGAAACAAGGCATGATTTCTATCCTTTCACCTTTAGCTCGCGCTTTGATCGGCAAAAAAGAAGGCGACACAGTTACGGTGCAAAGCCCCAAAGGTGACAAAGAGTTCGAAATTCTTTCTTACGGCTATAAATAATTTTTTGAAAAGACATTGTCGGTCCATGGTGAGACCTGTGACAATAAACCATGGACTCGCGCAGACAATCCTCCTCAGATAGACATCTTATTGCAGAACAACCCGGAATGGCGATTCTCCTTTCGGGTTTTATTTTATCTTTCTTTTTAGGTTACACCGCGAAGTCTTTGCTTTCGCCTTCAAGAGTGGCGGCGCGAATTGAAAAAGCCGCAAGCCACATTCACAAAGATATCAAAGTTAAATTCGCTTCGGCCCAATTCAGTTTGAGTGATGGCATCTTACCGCGTTTTGCCGTGATCATTTCTCAAGTTCACATGGAGTCTGAACAAAAATGCTGGGCATCTCCCATCTTGGAAGTCGATGAATTGCGTTTGCCTCTGTCTTTTTGGAACGTGATTCGTGGTCAAGCACCGGTGCAAAATATCGAAGCCAACAATGTGCGACTTGTTTTGCGTGAAGATTTTAAAAACTGTGATCCTCAAGAGGAACAGTCTACAGAAGTATCAAAAGCGCCGCCGCCTTTGGTGACTCTTTCTCCTTCGGAGCAGTCGAAGAAATATCGAAACGATGTGCGTGGTGTGCGCGTGCAAAAGTTAGAGATTTCTTCCGAAAAGTATCCGCAGTTTCACTCAGAACTTTTCAATTTTGTCGTGAAAGTAAAATCCTTTGAGCCTAAGGTGATTGAAGTCACCGCAAAAACTCACTTATTGAAAGATGCTCAAGTCGGGGACTATCTTTCCCACGCAAATCTTTATGTGCAGTACAAGGAATCTCCGGAAGCGACGATACAGTCCCATTTTTTTGGAAACTGGCGCGAAGGGCATTACAGTCTGATTGCCAACTACACAATGGATGAACAATTGCTTGCCATAGAGACGGACCTTAAACATATTCCTTTAAGTCAGATCCTCGCGATCATGCAAAAGTACAATCTGGCATCAAAAGAGTTGAATGGACGTCAAGTGTGGTTGTCGACAAAAGCCCGCATGGTGGCTCCTCTTGATGAGATTCGTAATTCGCCTGTTGAAGTTCGTGATCTTCGTCTTGAAGGTGACTTAGGAGAGATGCGTGTGGATCGCATGGACATTAGCTCCGTGGAGCCTCTTCGTTATTCGCCAGTCATGGTGGACGTAAAGAAACTGGATGTCGGAAAACTTTTGGTTCTTCTGAACCGTCCAAAGAATACCAGCATGCTGGGCGAGTTGGGTGTTTTCTCGGGAAGAGCCGAAATCGTTTCCGATCGTAAGATGAAAATGACTGGGGAGCACTCAGGTCTTCAATTCGTATTTTCAAACAAAGGACAGCGTGAACTGCAAGTCATCGAACACATGGTTGGAGACATTGCTCTTCAAGACGATGATTGGAGTTTCCATATTAAACGTGTAGAACCGCGTGGTGGGTCTTTTATCGGCGACGTGAAGATGAAAGCGGACCGGGATTTTCAAGACATTGAAGTAAAAACACGCGTTGAGGAAGTGTCTTTAGATCCCGCCGTGCAAAAGCTGATGACCAATGGGGGAGATATTGGACTGTTGAGCTTGGATGGAGACATCAAAATTAAAAAAGGTCAGATGACTTACCTCAAAGGTTTGCTTCGTGTGGATAGCATGAATGTGGAAGGCTTGTCTTTCGAGAAGACAAAGGCTTCCGTTGATTGGTCCCATGGTGAGATTGTTTTAAATACCCAAGTGAAATCACTGCAAGTGGCCTCGGCTTCTCCAGGAGCAGAAATTTTAAAGCAAGTCACGGAGCCTGTTTGGTGGAATCAAGGTGCCCTGAGGTTGACGACTTTGACAGGACAATTTCATTTAAAAAATAGGGCGGATCTTTCTTGGAAGAACTTCCAAGGACAGGTTGGTAAAAGTGGTCGTTTGCTGACGGATGGATCTTGGAACGAGTCAGGAGATCTTAAAGGAAGCGTGCACGCGAAAGAGGGCAAGAACCATAAAAAATGGGTGATTGAGGGAACTCGCGAAAAGCCGGCTTTCATTGAAGAGTCGACGAAAGGTCTTAGAAAATAATGGCTGTGATTATTTTTCTTCTGATAGTTTTGGCTGTTCTTGTTTATCGCCACTACACTTGGAAGCCTTTGCCCTGGCCAACGGGAGCTTTGCAGCCTCCTCCTTATCAAGGACATCGTGGCTATTGGAAAGCAGGGGCTCGCGAAAACACCATGCTGTCATTTGAAGCGGCTAAAACCCGCGGTCTTACGATGATTGAAATGGATATCCGTCTTTCCAAAGATCAAGTGCCGGTGGTTTTTCACGATACGGACTTAAAACGAATCGCAAATCTTGAAAAGATCGTTCATGAAAGCACTGCTCAAGAGTTGCGGGAATGGGCTCAGGCTCCTTCGTTAGAAGAAGTTCTTTTGTCTCAGAAAATTCCTCAATATTTAAATATAGAACTGAAATCCGCCGCTATCTTTGATGGAACTCTCGAAAAAGAAGTAGCAAGACTGTTGAAGAAATACGATATGGAAAAGCGCGTGTTGTTTTCCAGTTTCAATCCTCTTTCACTTTGGCGCCTCAGTCGTTATTTACCCAACGTCCCGCGCGCGCTTCTAGCAAGCAAAGAGGATGAGCCGGAGAATAAAATTTATCTTCGCCAAATGTGGTTGGCTCCTTATGTGAAAATTCACGCACTTCATTTGGATTATCACTATGTCGACATGAAGCAGTTGCAAAAGTGGCAGAAAAGAAAAATCCCTGTGGCTCTGTGGACTGTGAATGATTTGGATCTTGCGAAAAAATATTTGGATGCCGGAGCGCTCAGTATTATTACGGACTCTCTGGGGGAAGTCGTGGATTCATCACCCGGAAATAAAGCGGGGGAACCAAAGCCATAAGCGCCATGGCAGAGTAGCCATAAGGCATTTGTGGAGCGTCCTTTTGTTCTTGCAGGTCGGTAAATGGCAACGCCACCTTGAGGTGATGATGCGAGTGAAAACCTAAATTGATTAAAGCATAGTTCGTCAGTGCCTGATAGTTATCCCAAGAGTGTTGGGCTTTCACGCCTTCAGGTTGTCCATCAGAATTTTTCTTTCGTAAAAGACCGTAGTGTTCAATGTAGTCGACGGTCTGTAAAAGAAGAATGGCGACGAGACTTTGTCCGATCCAAAAACACAAAGCTTTCTCTCCGTAAAGAGCATACACGCAAAGAGTCATCAGCGTTTGTAAAAGCCCCCACCAAACGACGCGATTTTTTAGTGGCTGAAAGAAACCCTTTGTACGCAAGCGACGGTACTCAATGAAAAAAGCTTCCCACAAACCTTTAAAGTACGAGCGAAAGAAGTAAGTGTAGATCCACTCATTCTTTCGTGCGGTCGCGGGGTCTTGCAAGGTTCCGACATTTTTATGATGGCCAAATACATGTTCCACACCGTAGTGCGAGAAATTTACCAACGAAAGAAGTCCAAAGCCCAGCTCTCGCAATTCTCTTTCTTTGCGATGAACCAACTCATGGGCCGTGTTGATACCCAGTAAACCCAGGATGGTTCCAAAAGACAGAATAAGTCCGACAAGCTCGTAAGTCTCTGCATTCAAAGATCTTAAAATTCCAACAAAAGCGAAAATAGAAAGAAACGGGAGGGCCGAGATTAAGAGTGCCAATGACCAAGGAGAAGAAGGTCTGATAGCAGGCGTCCGTCGATCTTTAAGTAAAAGATTGTCGATAAGTGGGTGAAGAACGAAGACTCCCGCAGCACCAAGGTAAGTCCACGGACCGCCTAAAGCAGCACCGAGCAGCGCCAAGGCCGCAAAAAAATAAGGCAAAGAATAGCGGGAATAAAAAAGAAATGCCTTCATGGTGTTAAGTTAAGTGTAACTCAATTTACATGAAGGCAGAAAGACTAAACTAACTACGAACGCTGAGTTTCGTTTTGTTTTTGATTTACAGTTTGTTGCTGTTGTTGCTGATGGCTTACTTGCTGACGGTTGTCTTGGATGTCTTTTGGATCCACGTCGATTTCATTCAAACCTTGTTTGAAACCACGGATGGCTTTACCCAAACCCTGACCCAATTGAGGCAGACGGCTTGGACCGAAAAAGATCAATGCAATAATACCAAGAAGCAAAATGTGCGTAAGGCTAAACTCACCCATGGGGGTCCTCCCAGATTTCTTTTAAGTCTACACTTTTTAGACCTGTCTGGGAGGAAAATCAACGAGAAGGCTGGCTTTAATGCGGGGTTATTCAGTAGGCATTTCGATAATTTCGACTTGGTCGGCCTCAGCAGCCTCTTTTTCCAGTCCTGAATCTTCCTCAGAGCCTACGGCAACCACTTTGGTTCCTTCTGAGACAGTCTGTACCGGAGCGGCTTCAGACGAAACAGGGGCTTTGCCAGGAAGCTGTTTTGCGATCCCTTTTACTGGGCGTGGTGCTTGAACTTCCTTAACAGTCGGAGCTGCAGTATGTTTAGCGGCCTTTTTACCGCCGTTCATCTTCTTAAGCTCTTTATCGTATTTTGCTTTCAGGTCCGAGAGTTCTTTTTGATAGTTTTTTCGGATTTCTTCGACTTGATTGTTGCGAGCTTCCGTAATGCACGAAGAGTAAGTTTGCATCGCGATTTCTTTAGCTTGCGCACGGCAAGTCAGCTCTGCCGATGTTTGAGTAAAGGCATTTGCGGTAAATAAGATTGTTGCGAAAAATGAAAGTATTGTTTTCATGTCAAACCCCGTTCATGCCCACATATAACAAGATCTATGCCGTGCCGAGAGCGAACAAAAGGGGTTTTAAAAGGGGAACCCGGTGATTTTTACATAGGTGGACAGACTTTTGCCGGTCACAAAGCCTTCCAAATAACATAGTGGAGCCCCCGGATTTTGGCGGTAAATTTAAGAGTATGTGAAAAGGGAGGCCACCCATGAAAGTTTGGAGTCTTCTTATCGTCACCATCTTTGTCGTCAATCTTGTGCGAGCGCAGGATGTCTTTGTAAAAAAAGAAATGAAACCTTCCATTCCCTGGGCTGTGTTTGATTGGTCTCCATACTACATTCTTAAAGGTCCCCAGTTGGGGGAAGGGCGCTTGGATCGACTGAAGAAAATCATCGCGGAGCGCCTTCCGCTTTATCAGTTTGTGGATGTTTATGCAGACATGCCACGCGCGATGGAATTATGGGGGCTTGGCAAGAATATCTGCATAGGTTCAGCTATCAAAACACCGGAGCGAGAGAAGCTAGCCTATTTTACTGCTTGGAGTTTTCAAGTTCCTCACGAATACTTGATCGTGACTGGTAAGCCAGAGGTCTTTCAGAGGATGCCGGAGGCTCCTTCCTTAAAAGAAGTTCTTTCGCAGAAAAAGTTGAAAGGCGTTTTCACCGAGAATCGTTCTTATGGATTCATCATTGACGCTCTCATTCGAACGGCGGTGAAGCCACCTTCAAGTGTGAAACAGGTTCGCTCCAGTGAAGGGTATTTATCCGTATTAAAGATGATCGAAAAAGGCCGCTACGATTATACGATTGAATATGAATTCGTTGTCTGGGATTTTAACCAGCGCATTTTTCCGTCGAAACCGTTGCTTTCAAAGCCGCTTAAAGAAACCTACCCCTCTATGGTGATTTATGTCGCCTGCACAAAGAATGAATGGGGCAAGAAAGTCGTTCAGCAAATCGATGAAGCTTTGCAGAAAGCGGCGACAAGCAAAGAATATCAAAGTGCCGTAGAGTCGTGGACTGTTCCCGACAGTCTAAGGAAAAACCGCAAGGCTCTGGAAGACTTTTATCATCGCAGAGCCCAAGGTCCTTGGAATACAGTTGTTAGCGGCGGATCGCCTTCGGATCAATAGCGTCTTGCAAACCATCGCCTAGGTAGTTGAAGCTGATGGTCGTCAGGAGAATCAAAACACCCGGAAGAATGGCCAAGAACGGAGCTTGGTAAATCAACTCTTGAGCGTTGTTGAGCATGTTTCCCCAGCTTGGTGTCGGAGGCATAATTCCCAGACCCAAGAAGCTTAAAGCCGCTTCAAACAAAATAGATTCGCCCACACCCAAAGTGATAGACACCAACATCGGCGCAATGACGTTCGGGAACATATGACGAACGATGATGGTGCTGTCTTTCGCACCTAAAGTACGAGCGGCTAAAACGAATTCTCTTTCGCGGATCGAAAGAATGCTTCCACGAACAAGACGGGCGACAGTCATCCAAGAGAAAAGGCAAAGGATGATGACCATCTTAAAGATACTTTCATTAGAGGTGCTAACAATGGCTTTCAACCAAGGAATTTTTGTAAGATCAATAGCCGCCATCACAATCAAAACAGGAATCGTCGGTAATGACAAAAGAGCATCTGTGACACGCATAAGAACCGTGTCGATGAGGCCCCCATAAAAACCCGCCAGTGCACCGATCAAAAGACCGATCAAAGCAGAAGCAATGGCCACCAAAACGCCCACGCCCATGGAAACCCGAGTTCCATAAACCAGACGAATGAAAACGTCGCGACCTAGTTCGTCAGTTCCAAATAAGTGGAAGGTTTCAAAATTTTTGAAAATAGAAATAAGACCTGTGGCTTCAGCAACACCCAGGGATTGCAAAGCGTTGACAGCTTCTTTGATATCACGAGCTGCCAGCTCATAGATCGCATCCGCTTCAGCAACCGTGACAATGCCTTTTTCAACCAAAGCTTTTTGAACTTTATCGGCAACCTCGGGGTTGGCGACGATAAATCTTTCGACTTCAGTTTCGCGAACGTCTTGACCTGCTTGGGCCGTGGTCATTGGTGCCAAGTAACGGTTCGCCACGTTCTGTGCATCGGGATCAAGTTCAGTGATGCTTTGAATTTGACCCGCAAAGATCGAGATCAACATAAAAAGTGTAATGATAACAGAGCCGACAACCGCAAGCTTGTGTTCAAGGAATTGGTTTAAAACCATCTTCCACATAGGCTGGGCTTTTTCTAACTCCGCACGGTCTTTCGCAGAAAGAGCCGTTGTGTCGATTTCAAGGTCGTTCATTGTGATTTCGTTTGAACTCATATGCCCTCCGCCTATTGGTAAGAAATGCGTGGATCTGCAAATCCGTACGCGATATCGGCAACAAGGTTCATCAAAAGAACCATACTGACGGAGATAACAAAAGAAATCATCGCGACGTTATAGTCGTTACCGATGATGGAATCATAAACAAGTTTACCAACGCCTTGGTAAGCAAACACCGTCTCTGTTAAGATGGCGCCCGAGAATAAACCGGAGAAACTCAAAGCCAAGATCGTGATCAAAGGAATCAAAGCATTGCGGAAGCCGTGTTTCCAAATCACGATGTTGCGAGAAAGACCTTTGGCACGAGCTGTGCGAATGAAATCATTGCGCATAGCTTCGAGCATCGCTGAACGCGTGAAGCGTGAAAAACGTCCGATTTGCTGAATAGAAAGACTTAATACGGGCAGAATCAAATAGATCGAACGATCCATCATATCCGCCCAGAATCCCATCGGTTCGCCACCGATGGATTGAGTTCCTCCCGCTGGAAGAATAGGAATTTTTACGGCGAAAATAATAATAAGAACGATCGCAAGCCAAAACGAGGGAATAGAAATCCCCGCAAAAGAGAAAAGATTCATAAAGTAATCCGTGCGGCTTCCAGGTTTTAAAGCCGAGATCACTCCAAGTGGAATTGCGATAAGAATGGAAAGTCCCAAAGAGATAAAGGAAAGAAGGAACGTATTCCACAGACGAGGACCCATGAGTTCTTGCACGGGCACTCGGTAAGTACGGCTGTAGCCAAGATCACCTTGGCCGATAGACGAAACCCAGTTGAAGTATCTTTTGTAAACGGGTTGATCCAACCCGTACAAAGACTTCAAGCGAGCCACGTCTTCCGCTGTGATCTTGGGATTGGAGGCTACCATCATGTCTACGGGATCACCCGGCATTAAGCTCATCAAATAAAAACACACGTAAGATAGAATAACTATCACAGCGAGTGTTTGCAGAATGCGACGAGTGATAAACGTAGTCATGGTGACTCCTTCAATTAGCTTAGTTCAAAGTCCAGTTCTCTACGTTGTTTGTTTCGTAGAACTGGTGGCCAGACATTTTGTAGTTCTTCAAATTTTTTGGAGTCACTGAAATGTCAGAGCGGTAGTACAACGGCAATACAGGAACTTCGTTCGTGTAAGCTTTCAAGATGTTGTGAACAAGTTCAGCGCGTTTTTTCGCGTTGAATTCTACATCCAAAGCATCCAAATCTTTATCTACAGCAGAATTCGCCCAACCATGGAAGTTCTGTCCAGACCAACCATTTGAAGAGTTCGGAATTGCTTTAGATGACACTGTTGAACGAGGGCTGTTTTCCGGAGATGAAACCCATGCAAACAATGAAAGACCTTCGAACTTACGTTTTGTCATTGTTTCACCAAAGAACACACGTGCTGGTTCGTTCTTCACAAGAACTTCGATACCGGCTTGTTTCCATTGGTTTTGCAAATACACTTGTACAAGTTCACGAGTTTTGTTGCCCGCTGTTGTTTGGAACGTCAAAGAAAGGCGTTTGCCATCTTTCGCGCGGTAGCCATCAGCTCCCATTTTCCAACCAGCTTCATCCAAAAGTTTACCCGCTTCACGCTTAGAGTAACGGTATGTCGTTACGATCTTAGGATCTGCTGTGAACCAAGGATCTTTCGGAGATACGTTGTGGATCGCCACTTGTTGTTTGCCTTCGAAAAGAGCTTTTACAAGGTCCTCACGGTTGATGCTGTAAAGAAGAGCTTTACGAACGCGCACATCTTTCAAGATCGGGTTGTTCAATTGAAGGTCGATGTGTTCATAAGTCACAGAAGGAACGAAGTGAACATCGTAGGGAAGGCTCTCTGCTTTTGCTTTTTTATCAAAAGCCAAAGCTTGGTCGAAATCCAGGCCCAGAACAGAGATCATGTCGATTGTTCCAGAGCGCAAGTTCGCTTCCAAAGTTCCTGTATTAGGAATCAACTTCACGATGATTTTTTTGATGTTCGCCGCTTTTCCGTAGAAATTCGGGTTGAGTGCGAAAGCCACGTGAGATCCCAGTTTTACCTCAGAAATCACGTAAGGGCCGTTGTACAAACCAGGATTCGTCGGGTTGCGAACGTAGTTGGAGTTCTTTTCGTAGCCCTCTTTTTGTTTTCCGTATTTGTCGAAAACTTCTTTTTCCAAGTGAGTTGGAATAGGGAAGAACTGAGCAAGTTGGTAGAAGTCCCATTTTGCTTTGTCATATTTGAAAGTACATTTTTTAGGATTCTTAGGATCAATGTCGATTTTTTCAACTTGAGTCCAAGTTTCCTTTTCACCAACACTCACGTTCGGGCTGATGGCGATGTCATGAGCCGTGATGAAGTCTTGGCAGATCACAGGTTTTCCGTCGCCCCATTTAGCAGTCTCAAGGATTTCCCAGTTAGCGACGATTTTCTTTTTGCCTCCATCTTCAACGATTTTAGCAGTGCCTTTATCCAAAGAAGGAATTTCTTTGGCAAGTTGAGCCACCCATTTACCTTCTGGTGTTAAAACCACAAGTGAACGGCCTACTAGACGATACATGTAAGCAGACGCTGACATTGTCATGATCAGAGGGTTCATGGTCTCAAATTCTTGAGAGATACCGATTTTAAGTTCAGTATTGCTTGGTGCTGCCACGGCTTGAGTTGTAAAGCCAAGCGCTGTCACCAGCATGAGTCCTTTCGCAAATCTATTCAACATACGTTCTCCTTGTTGAGTAATTAAGTTTCTTCGTTATTTGTAACTGCTTCAGCTCTGGGCCCCTGGCCCTCCGCTCTGCCGGCGTCCGCCGAGAGCCAACAAGCTTTTTTGTGAGCGCCGGCTCCTTCGAGTGTCGGAGTTTTCGACGCACAAATATCCATTTTATGCGGGCAACGCGGATGGAAAGAACAACCCGATGGCGGGTTGATGGGGCTTGGCACTTCGCCGCCCAAAGATTTTTTCATCTTTTTCTTTCCTTGTCCTACGCGCGGAATCGCGCCGATCAATGCTTGCGTGTAAGGATGTTGTGGATTTCTGAAAAGCTCGTCGCGCTCAGCAATCTCCACAATTTTTCCCAAATACATGACTGCAATACGATCACAAGTGTGTTCGATTACAGAAAGATCGTGAGAGATAAAGACGTAAGTCAGTTTTAGCTTCTCTTGAAGGTCTTTAAGAAGGTTCAAGATTTGTGCTTGGATAGAAACGTCCAAGGCACTGACAGGCTCATCACAGATAATAAGTTCTGGATTTAACGCAATCGCGCGGGCGATGCTGATACGCTGACGTTGGCCTCCAGAAAACTCATGA
Organism: Bdellovibrio sp. HCB-110; assembly: GCF_047323225.1. Classification (GTDB taxonomy): domain Bacteria; phylum Bdellovibrionota; class Bdellovibrionia; order Bdellovibrionales; family Bdellovibrionaceae; genus Bdellovibrio. The sequence continues at coordinate 2,231,270 of NZ_CP178750.1, read as the reverse complement.
GGATAACGATTCACGTGAGCTTTTCTTAAGCCGACAAGCTCGATCAATTCCAAAACGCGTTGATTGCGTTCCGCCGACGAGCCGACACCATGAATATCCATAGGCTGACGGATGATTTGACCGACAGTCATGCGCGGGTCCAAGGACGCATACGGGTCTTGGAAAATCATCTGCATGTTTTTGCGTTTTTTACGAAGGGCTTCACCTTTAAGACCCAAGAAATCTTGGCCATCAAAGCTGATATCGCCCGCTGTCGGTTCATAAAGACGGATCAATGTTCTACCGAGCGTGGATTTTCCACAGCCGGATTCTCCAACAAGACCCAAGGTCTCGCCTTTACGAACAACCAAGGAAACATCATCAACCGCTTTAACGCTGGCAACTTCGCGCAGGAGTAAGCCCTTGCGGATGGGGAAGTGTTTCTTAATATTTTTTGCTTCAAGAATGATTTCGCTCATTAAGTCTTTCCCCATTTATTAAAGCGGATTGAAGCAAGCCACAGTGTGACCTGATTTGATTTCATTCAAAGGCGGTTTGTGGTGAGTGCAATCGGCTTTCGCACGAGTGCAGCGGTTCACGAAAGGACATCCTTTAGGAAGTTCAAAAGGAGCCGGAACGCTGCCTTCAATTGTCGTCAGACGTTTTACGCGTTCACCGAATTTAGGACGAGAAGAAATCAAAGCCGCCGTGTAAGGGTGGCGAGGATTTAAGAACAACTCTTGAGTGTCCGCTTGCTCACAAGTTTGACCGCCGTACATCACCATCACTTTGTCAGAGATCTCAGAAATGACTCCAAGATCGTGGGTGATGAATTGCACCGTCATATTGAATTTTTCTTGAAGGTTTTGAATAAGCTCCAAGATTTGCGCTTGGATAGTTACGTCCAAAGCTGTCGTTGGCTCATCGGCGATCAAGAAGGTGGGATCGCAAGAAAGAGCCATCGCGATCATCGCTCTTTGTCTCATCCCGCCGGAAAGTTGGTGCGGGTAGGACTCATAGCGCTCTTCAGGTGAAGGAATGCCCACCATACGTAGCATTTCGATAGCGCGTTCGCGGGATTCTTTTGGAGAGCATTTTTTGTGCTTCATGATCTGTTCGTCCATCTGATAGCCGATGGTCAAAACAGGGTTCAGAGCCGTCATAGGCTCCTGGAAGATCATCGCCATTTCGCCACCGCGAACTTCTTCCATGGAATTTTCATTGAGCTTCAAAAGATCACGACCGTTCAAAAGAACTTGTCCGTTGGTGATCTTTCCTGGTTTTTCGATGAGGCGCATCAAAGAGTAAGATGTCACTGACTTGCCGCATCCAGATTCACCCACGATACCGAGGGTCTGACCGCGATCAATTTTATAACTGACATTGTTCACAGCGCGCACAGGGCCTGCATTGGTGTGAAATGTCGTCTCGAGATTTTTTACTTCAAGTACTGGTGTTTGCACTACAAGTCCTTATTAAAGAAAACGTCGCGTTTCAAGTTCTTCTATAATGGAAAGGCTTCCTTTTTTAAAAGCTTTTCCGATAATTCCCGTGAGTTTATCACTAAGACTCTCGTGATGTTCGTATTTTACTTTAACTATTTGGTGCTTTTCTGAAAGTCCTAAAAGGTAGTCATCGCTCGTGCGGATTTCATCGACCAAGCCTTTTGCAATGGCCTGCTCGCCGTACCAATATTCTCCCGTTGCCACTTCCGCTAAATTCATACTAGGACGGAATTTATGAACGAAGCTCTTAAAGAGAACGTGAGTATCCTCAAGTTGTTCTTTAAATTTTTCTTCGCCTTTAGCCGTGATCTCGCCAAGCAAACTCACGGTGCGTTTGTATTCGCCTGCCGTGTATTCCTTGTAATCGACATCAAACTTTTTAAGTGCGCGATGCACGTTAGGAACCTGGGCGACAACGCCGATAGATCCCACAATCGCAAAGGGGGCGCAGAGAATTTTATTGGCTGTGACCGACATCAAGTAACCACCACTGGCAGCAACTTTATCCACACAAACAGTCAGAGGAATTCCTTTTTCACGGACACGCAAAAGTTGAGAGGCAGCAAGACCGTAGCCATGAACCATGCCGCCCGGGCTTTCCACGCGCACGACAACTTCATCTTGCGGAGTCGCTGTTGTTAAAACTGCAGTCACTTCTTCACGCAAGTTTTCAACCGCAGACGCTTTGATGTCGCCTTCAAAGTCGATCAAAAAGATTTTCTTTTCTTGTTCGCGGGACTCCTTGTCCTGATTTTTACGCTCTTCTTTGAGCTTTTTCTTAAGATCTTTGCGTTCACTTTTAGTTAAAGTGTGAGATTTAAGGAGGTGGCGGAAGTTTTTGTATTTCTTATGTAAAAGCTCCACCTGGATTTCACTCTTGTGGCCAGCCTTAGATGCCAACATCGCAATAGTGATGATCACTGCCAAAATGGCAAAGAGAATAAGAAACGTTTGTGCTGCGAAAATCCCGATGCTTTGCAAGGCGTCCATAGTGCTCCTTAAAACAGGGGTTTAAGTTATTCAGGAATTAGCCAAAGGTCGAGCATCTTTTTTGTTTGCTCAAAAAAAAGCGAAAGCATTGGTAGACTGGGGCCAGAATGATTCTTTCACGGAATTTGCAAGCCATTCATGCCTTCGTTTTTCTTCTCCTCGTGAGCTCGTCCTCGTTGGCGCAGACCTCAGAGAAGGAGCGTCTTTCTGGTTTTGCTGAGCATCAAAAAAATCAAAATCAGTTTGAAAATGCCCGTGCCAAAGGGGAGCGCGCTTATCTTGAAGAAGAAGAGCAGTGGGAGAATCAAAAAAATCGTGATCTCGAAGCCTATAAAAAGGACAAAAAGAAAGAGATCATGAGTGAAGACGGCCCCGAGGCAAAAGCTGATGCGGCTGCTAAAAAGAAGTACGAGGCGGCTCAAGATGAAGAGCGCAAAGCCTACGCCGAGAGAAAATCCAAACAACAAGAATTAAATCGCCTTGCAGAAAAACTGCCAACAGAAGGGCAGGAGTTGGGTATTGAGGATTTGCGTCCTCGTTACGATTATCGCAAGCGGGCTCTTTTCGGAGCGCAGCCTAAGTACGGAAAAATGCCAGGGGGAAGTGGTTCTTCTTCAGGCGGAAGTTCCTATGGCGGAAGCTCAGGTTCTTCATTCCCACCTCCACCGACATTTGACGATTTCGGAGGAGACGGAGGCTATGTTCCTGCTCCCAATATGTCAGACGATTTCGGCGATGTTCCACCACCACCGCCTCCGCCGCCCCCAGGGTTTGGCGATGACTTTGGTGGATTCGGGGGAGGAGACTTCCCGCCGCCACCACCTCCGCCACCACCCTTCGGTGGAGAAGACGGCGCCGACTTTTAAAAGTTGTACTATTAGTTTTCTCTGCGTTGCTCCTCGTCGCGCCTTGATAAAACTAATATTACAACTTTTACCTTATTAGCTTTCGCGGAGAAGTTCTTCGGTGGAGAGGCCGGCGTATTGTTTGATGCCGCGCATGAGATACCAGAAAATACCTAATAAGAAGATAATCGACGGTACCATGATGATCGCCATGGACCATGTGGTCATCTTGGCGATTTGTTCGTTGAGCACCAAAGACTGAGCTTCGGGTGTAAGATTTGTATCAATATTAATAAAGATACTTCTCGCCAAAACAAAGTTGCAGATCGCGCTGAACACAAAAGACAAAGACAACCACAGCGTCGCTTTTCTCATGTGCTCGTGAAACTCTTGTTGTTTACCGTGTTCCGCCAAGCGTTGTTCTAAAAGATCCACTTTCATCACAGAAGGATTTAAGAAAAGTGTTTCGATAAAGGGACGTTTGGTGAAGGCCGAACCCAAAACAAAAAGTCCAACCAGAGTAGGAAAGGCCGCCTCTTTCACCGCAAACCAAAAGCCGTGCAATCCGAAAAGGGCAAGGCCTCCGGTCAAAAGAACATTGAGCAAACCCAAGGCGGAGAAGGCATTGACCTTTTTTCTTTTCACCAGATCATAGATCCCGTAACCCAGAGGGAATGCGAGCGCGAGTAGCAAAGCCGCCAAAGGACCAATAAATTTACTCAGTTTATTTAGAATTAAAACCGGAAGAACGATATTAAAGACAAGATTTAATAAACCGTTTTCCTTGGGTGGATGCGTTTCAGTCATCCTAGCATCCTGGGGAAAGTCCTGGTAAAATGCAAGCTGCGCTGTGCGTAGAGGAGTCGAATATGCCTGAACTTCCCGAGGTGGAGGTCGTCCGTCGTGGCCTTGAAGATATCTTAAAAGATCAACCGACACTTAAAAAAGTGGAGTTGAAAAGACCTGACTTGCGTGAGCCCATGCCTGCAAAGAAATTAAGCACATTGGTTGGCGAGAAGCTTTTGTCCGTAGAAAGACGAGCTAAATATCTTCTTTTGTGGACTAAAAAAGGAGCCATGCTTTCGCATCTGGGAATGACCGGAACATGGCGGGTGGCGCCTCCGGGAGATGAGCGATTGCACGATCATATCTATCTTCATTTTTCTGGAAACCTGCGTTTGGCGTACCGTGATCCGCGGCGTTTCGGCTATTTTGACTTTGTACAAAATCCTTTGGAACACCCGAAATTAAAGGGATTGGGTCCGGAACCTTTGAATTCTGAATTTACGGGAGCGGCCCTTTGGGAGAGTCTTCGCGGGAAGGAAGTGGCTTTAAAGATCGCACTGATGGATCAAAAAATCGTGGTCGGCGTAGGCAATATCTATGCGAGTGAAGCTCTGTTTGCGGCAGGGGTTAAGCCGACTTTGCCGGCGCAAAAGCTGTCCAAAGACCGCGCGGATGTCTTAGTTAAAGAGATTAAAAAAATTTTATCTCGTTCCATTGAGCAAGGTGGATCGTCGATCAGCGACTTTGCTCAAGCCAGTGGGGAAAGCGGATATTTTCAGACGGCTTTTCGGGTTTACGGTCGAGCGGGAGAAGAATGTGTGACCTGCGGGCAACAGGTGAAGTCGCAGGTTCTGGGTGGACGAAACACCTTCTGGTGTTCACGTTGCCAAAAATAATTTTAAAAATTCGTTTGTCAAGAGGCCGCAGTTTTGTGTAACTTGGTCCTTAGTCGAGTTTTAAAACAAAAAATGCGTTAAGCATTATTTATTAATGAAGGGACAACAACAATGAAAGCTATCGTTATCGCGGCTTTGCTAGCACTTTCTTTCACAACTGGTTTCACTTGCTCTAAAAACCAACCTGCTGAGCAAGCTCCAACAACTGAAACTGCACCTGCAACTACAGAAGCAGCTCCAGCTGAAGGTACTCCTGCAGCTACTGAAACAGCACCTGCTGCTACAGAAACAGCTCCTGCAGCTCCTGCTGGCGAAACTAAGTAATTAGATCCTGAAAAGGACTAACGAACTTAAGTTCAGTAACAAAAAGCCCTCGCAAGAGGGCTTTTTGCTTTTTTAGCGAACGTCTTTCTGTATCTCTAGTACTGCATCGGACTCCGATCTAAATCCCCCTCTTAAAAATGCATTCTGGTGCTGTTTGAAAAGGACTCTTCCTCACGTTTTCTTATATATAGACGTGGACCTGAAATTCTTGCACATGCTCACATTAAAGAGTCTAATTATGGGTGTATTTAATAAAGGAGATACATCGTGGATTCTTTCAACTCTTTATATGGGTATTTTTTAGAGAGCTGCACGTGGGCCTGGGTACTTGGCTCCATCGTCCTCTTGTTGTTTGTCGGCTTTTTCAGCAGTCCGCTCATCGTGTGGACAATTGCTGTCGCGGCGATTCTTTTTGGATTCGCGGCACCGATGTGGTTGTGGATCGTGTTTGCCGTTGTGGCCGTGATCTTCAACATTGCACCTCTTCGCGCAGCCCTTGTGACTTCGGGCGTATTTGGCATCTTCAAGAAATTTGAATTCTTGCCAAAAATTTCAGACACAGAAAAAGCGGCATTGGATGCCGGTGTTGTGTGGATTGAAAAAGATCTTTTCTCTGGAAAACCTAATTTCACAAACTTGATGAACGAAGTTTATCCCGATTTGACGGCAGAAGAAAAAGCCTTCATGGAAGGCCCTGTCGACACTCTTTGCGGTATGATCGACCACTGGAATATCTATAAGACAAAAGAAATTCCTGAAGACATTTGGAATTACATCAGAAAAGAAAAATTCTTGGGCATGATCGTTCCTAAAGAATACGGCGGTCTTGGTTTCTCTGCACTTTGCCATTCTGAAGTGATCATGAAAATCTCTTCTCGTTCTTTGGCTGTTGCCATTCAAGTGATGGTTCCAAACTCTTTGGGTCCTGCAGAGCTTCTTGCACACTACGGTACTGACGCTCAGAAAAAACGTTGGTTGCCACGTCTTGCAGATGGTTCGGAAATCCCATGCTTTGGTTTGACAGAGCCAACAGCGGGTTCTGATGCGGGCGCGATCACTTCTTCGGGTGTTCTTTTCAAAGACACTGATGGAAAAATCAAAATCAAATTGAATTGGAATAAACGTTGGATCACTTTGGCGGCAATTTCGTCTGTGATCGGTTTGGCATTCCGTCTTCGTGACCCAGAAAATCTTTTGGGTAAAGGTGAAGATTTGGGAATCACTTGTGCGTTGATTCCTTCGAAAACTCCAGGCGTTGTTTTGGGTCGTCGTCATGATCCACTCAACACTCCTTTCTACAACTGTCCTACACAAGGTAAAGATGTTGTCGTTGATGCGGAAGAAGCGATCGTCGGTGGTATTGCCGGTGCAGGTCGTGGTTGGATGATGTTGATGGAGTGTTTGGCAGCAGGTCGCGGTATCTCTTTGCCAGCTCAAGCAACAGGGGGCGCGAAATTGATCACTCGTGTGACTTCAGCTCACGCAGTTGTTCGTCGTCAGTTCGGTGTTTCAATCGGTAAGTTTGAAGGTGTGGAAGAACCGTTGGCTCGCATCGGTGCTTCAACATACACATTGGAAGCGATGAGAAAATACTGCTTGGGTGCTCTTGATAAAGGGATCAAGCCAGGCGTTATCACAGCGATGCAAAAATACTACTCTACTGAAATGGGTCGTAAAGGTATTAACGATGCTATGGATATCATGGGTGGTGCGGGTATCTCTATGGGGCCTCGCAACTTGCTGGCTGAAATCTATATCGCAACGCCAATTGGTATCACGGTGGAAGGAGCGAACATCATGACTCGTACTTTGATCGTATTTGGTCAAGGTGCTCTTCGTTCGCATCCATTTGCATACTCTGAAGTAAAAGCTTATGAAGCCAATGATTTGAAAGCCTTCGACAGAGCGTTCTTCGGTCACATTGGTCACATCGTGCGCAACACATGTCGTGCGATCTTGTTGTCATGCTCTCGCGGTTACTTGGCAGCGACTCCGGATTGCCATCCGCAAATGAAAGTATACTTCCGTCGTTTGTCATGGACTTCAGCAACTTTCGCACTTCTTTCTGACGTGGCGATGGGTGTTCTGGGTGGTTCATTGAAAATGAGAGAGAAAATCACAGGACGTTTTGCTGATATCTTGGCAAATATGTACATTGCGACTTCCATCCTTCGTCGTTTCGAAGCCGAAGGTCGTAAAGAAGAAGATCTTCCATTTGTTCACTACAGCTTGAAAAACTGCATGGCTGAAATTCAAAAAGGTTTCGACGGCATTTTCGACAACTTGAAAATTCCAGGTCTTCGTTGGTTCTTCAAGGGTTGGATTGGTGCTTGGTCGCGTATCAACTCTGTAGGTTCGCAAGCTTCTGATGGTTGGTCACACGCTATTGCATCAGCAATGATGAAAGAAGGCGGTATCCGTGATCGTTTGAGCGAAGGTATCTATATGCCTAAGAATCGTGATCAACAGTTGGGTCGCCTTGAGTATGCGTTTTCTGTGACATTGAGAGCAGAAGCGGCTGAAAAGAAAATCAAAAAAGCGATCCGTGACGGCGTTCTTCCTAAGAAGAAAACAAATCTATTGTTGGATGAAGCTCGCAGCAAAAACATCATCAATGATGAAGAGCTGAAGCTGATCCAAGAAGCCGATGCCGTTCGCTACGACGCGATCCTGGTAGACGACTTCTCTGAAGAGCAATACCACGCAAATAAAGTTCTTTAGAAGGTACGCCGTACCTTTTTGAAATGCGCTGCAAAATAAAGAGGGCTGACTTTAATAGGTCAGCCCTTTTCGTTTTATAAATTCCAAGTACTAATTTTCGTTACGACTTTTAAACCTAGTTAGCTCCGAGCTTATTTAGCTCTTCATAGCCAGGCATTGTTGAAAGATCGGGAACGACCACGATGGCGATACGGCGATTGGCCGCTTTGCCTTCCGTCGTTTCATTGCTTTGCACCGGGTGAGTATCGCCGAAGCTTGCAGCACTGACGCGTTCAGCAGGCATTCCAGCATCAATCATAGAGCGAGTGACATTCAAAGCGCGGGCCGAAGCCAATTCCCAATTTGAAGGGAATGTTGCGGTCGCAATAGGTACATTGTCTGTGTGGCCTTCCACTTGATATGCTTTTCCAGGAATGGCTTTCAATTGGTTTGTCACTTCTTTGATCGCTTCAAGACCGGCTTGGGAAAGTTTCGCAGAACCCGAAGGGAAAAGAACGTCCGAGCCCAAGCTCACAACCATTTTTCCGTCGATGATTTTTACTGAAAGGGCCCCGGCATCCGTGAGTTTTTTGAAACGTTTCGTAAGATCTTCGAATTCTTGCAGACGTTTTTTCTGCTCAGCTTGGCGTTGGCGCATTTCGTCCATCGCTTTTTTCATTTCATCTAAAGAACTTTTCAATTGCCCGCGGTCTTTCGCGTTGGCAATCAGCTTGTCTTCAAGCTGTGCTTTCTCGCTTGTCAGAGCTTGATTTTGCTCTTTACCTTTTGTGATCTCTGCATTCAGAGCATCCATTTCAGCTTTGTGTTTTGATGAAGAGACACAGCCGCTCAATCCCAGAGCCAAAGCCAGTCCTACTGCCATTCTTGAAGAATGAATTTTCATTTTACCTCCCTGTGTAAAGACATTGTGGGAGGTAAGTGAGGAGGGTTCAAGAAATGTTTTTAAATCGGCCTGCGGCGTCCTTTGGATGCCAGAATCTTTTTAATAAGACCATCATCGTCTTCATCGAAAACGTCGCCGATGATTTCTTCAAAAATATCTTCCATGGTGATAAGGCCTACAAATTTTGTTTGATCGTAGATCACCGCCATATGGGATTTTTGTTCCTGCATCTTTAACAGAATTTTAAACAAAGGCTCAAAAGCTTTAAACTTCAGAATAGGGCGAATGAGTGTTTGCCACTCTGTTGTGCCTCTTAAAGCCAAAAACTCTTTGGTATTGATAATGCCAATGACTTCTTGATCATCAAGAACGGGAAGGCGCGTGTGGCGCGAATTAAGAATGATTGTTTCAACGTCTTCATGGGAATCGCTTTTGCGAATGTAGATAACGTCTTTCCACGGCAGCATGATTTCGCGGGCGACCTTTTTATCAGCGCTCACAAGATTTACGACATATTGTTTTGTCTGTTGAGTTAGATCCTCAATAGCTATATCGGCATGTTCATGCACGATGTTTTTTTGCGTTCCGAAAGTTGCAAGCTTCACTAAAACATTGGTCGACTTTTCTAAAATTGTCACAGCCGGTGAAAGAAACTTTTCTCCGAGATAAAGTCCTTGAGCCGTCCACAAAGCGATCGTCAGCGGGTTGCGTAAGGCCATCGTTTTTGGCAAAAGTTCGCCGACCACGACACTTAAATAGGAAATCGGAAGAACAACAGCCGCAATGGAAATGGCTTCTGCGGTATGTTCTGCGACATTGAACGTCGTCATAAAGTAAGGTGTGAGAGCTTCTTCAGCTCCCGCACCACCGACGGCCGCGGCAATGGCGCCGACCAGGGTGATACCAATTTGAATGACAGAAAGAGTTCTTTCTGGATTTTCTTTCAGTTTTAAAAGAGTCCGCGCATTTCTGTTTGTGGGAGCGAGTCTTTTAAGTTGCTGCCTATTCACGGTGACAAAGGCCATTTCAGAGCCAGAAAGCAGCATATTTATAAAGAGACAGATGAGGACGACGAGAACTTCGGTCACGAGATCTCCTTAATTAAAAGGAGATAAGTTAAGCTTTTCGGATAAGGGTCAGGATCCATAGTGATATAAAGATAACAAATGGAAGGGGGAAAACAAAGGTTCACTGCGGCTTCCTAAGATACGCAGTGCATCATTTGCGATTCCGGACAAATCCTTTGCTTTCTATGGCACGGATCGGCAAAAGAGGGCTTCGCAATAACTCTACCTTGGAGATCCCATGAAGTTCTTTGTTCTTCTGTTTGCACTCTTAGCGTCTTCGACAACGGTGTTTGCCGCTTGGGAAGAAGACTTTGAGCTTCTTAAAAATATTCCTCGCAGTTACGAAGACTCCGGTTCTATCTGTGAAGAGGTGGCACGTTTGGAAATTCAAAGAGAATACGCAGCCCCCCAGTACGACGTGATTGTTGGCATCGCTTACGGCGATGCCACACATATTATCGGAGAGTTGGACATTGTGATCTTTGATAACAACATCCAGAAGGTTGTGAAGATCGGCGAAGTGAAGTGCTGGAAAGATGTTCCGGCGGGATTGGAAAAAGCCCATGAACAAAGAGCGCGTTTTCTAAAAACAGTTCGCGCAAATAAAGCGACAAGATTCTTTAATACATCGACAAAAGAAATTTACGCTCCTGAGAAATTTCAATTCGCAAAAGAATTTTTCTCTATGGCGCAAAAAGGTTCTGTGGTGCAAGGATTTGATAAAGAACTTGAATACACGTTGAAAGAAATGCGCGACCGCCGTTACGAAATGATCCGTTGCCAGAATCAAGGCAAGTGCGCCCGTCCTTAAATGGAATCGGGGGCCTCCGGCATCCTATCCGGAAGCCCCTCGCGCGCGTTCCTAAGTCACCTTAGATTGAACGCAAAATAAAATTAAATGATCTCATCATAGAGCTGAACGCCTGGCGCTTATTAATAAAGCCCATGTAGGTAAAGTGGCGCACCAAAGGAAGATCCAACTCTTCTTCGCTATGACCTGTGTAAATCACCACGGGAATAGGACGACGAACTTTATGAACTTTTCTTTCTGTTAAAAGACGGTCCATCAATAACAAAGTGTCACGACCACCCATTTGTGGCATCTGCCAATCTAAAATCACAAGATCAAACTGTCTGTTTACCAGCAACGGAATGGCATCTTGGCCGTCAAAGGCCATTGTTACATCGCATTTGTAGTGATCTAGAATGTGCGACATAAGCTTTACAGAATCCAAGCTATCATCAATCACCAACACGCGCGGTGTGTGTTGTTTTTCTAAAGCAGTTTCGATCACCATGAGGCTCTCCCTTTTTGAAAACTTACCTCCTTATTTGATCTGAAGTAGATCGGAGAATCTTCTAAAAGAGCGAGCATGAAGGGATTTTAATAAAAGGTCTGTTAGAACACAGAGAGAACTCGCATCTTTATGCGAGTTCCTTCCTAGTTTGCTCTGTAACAACAGTTTCGCGAACAATGACCACTTTGATTTGGCCAGGGTAGTTGCATTCTTCTTCGATTCGCGCAGCGATCTTCTTAGAAAGATCCAATGCTTGCGTGTCGTCGACTTTTTTTCCATTCACAAGAACGCGGCATTCGCGTCCGCCACTCAGAACGAAACAGTCCGTCACGCCTGGGAAGCTGCGAGCAATGTCTTGAAGTTCAGAAACTTTTTGGTTGTAGGACTCAATCGTTGAGCGACGCGCACCCGGACGAGCACCTGACACAGCATCGGCTGCGATCACAAGGAATGCATGATCCGTGGAAGGTTGTTCGTCAAAGTGATGGGCTTTCACGGCATGAACAACATCGGGAGCTTCGCCACGAGCTGCGATAAAGTCAGCACCAATCACAGCATGGCCGCCTTCCATCACGTGGTCCATGGATTTTCCAATGTCATGAAGCATGCCCACACGGCGCGCTTTTTTGATATCAAGTTTAAGTTCTGCTGCCATCAAACCGGCAAGCCAACCCACTTCGCCGCAGTGGAAGTATTGATTTTGTGTGAAAGAATAACGATAGCGCAAAGAGCCCATCATTTGGCGGATCTCGCCATTAAGACCTTCAAGCTTAAGTTCTTTGGCGAGAGCATCACCATCGTGCTTGATGTTTTTAAAGAGTTCTTTCTTCTGATTCTCAGCGATTTTTCTGATGAAGTCAGGATTGATATTCTTTTTTTCTTTAAAGATGCGCTCTAAAGTTCTGCGTGTCAGCTCACGGCGAACCGGATCGAATCCCGCAACACCGACCATATCCATGCCTTCTTCGACGATGATGTCGCAACCACAAGCGTCTTGAACCGCTTTGATGTTGTTGCCATTGGCATCGCAGAAAAGTTTACGGATGTGATTGTCGGGGAAGTTCACAGCGCCAATGCCGCGCTCAGCACAGTAGGGACGAGCAAAGCGGTCTATCACCAGGCTTAAGATTTTCTTCGCACGCATTTCTGAGTGTTCTTTTAAATCTTCCTCGGATTCTTGAATATAACGGGCGGCTCTGCGACGGGCGTCTTCTTCCATTTGGTTTTTCAACTGAGTTTTGAATTCTTCAGAAGAGGTTCCTAGGCGCTCTGTTAGTTTTTGAACCAAATCTTTGTTCAACGCTTTTTGTGCGTCTTTAAGTTTGTTCAACTCAGTTTCTTGGCCACGCAGAGCTTGTTCTTGAGCTTTCACTTCAACTTCACGCTCTTGCAGTTTCTTTTTTTCTTCGTGAACGATGGAATCCGCTTTGGATTTTTTTTCGTTGGCGACTTCTTGCAGTTCTTCAATGCGACCTTCAACCTTGAGCATATCAGGTTCTACTTTGGTCCACATTTCCATTTCAATTTCTTGAATGCGTTCTTTTTCTTCAAGAGCTTTCAACTCGGCCGCTTCTTTGGCTTCACCAACAATGTCTTGAGCTTCTTCACGAGCAAGGCGCACCGTGCGCGCATTCAAAAATTTGTGCAAGGCCAAGCCCACGCCACAACCGGCGAGCAAACCAACAAAGGCTATAGCAATCATTGCAATCATAAGGCACTCCTAATTCTTTAAGTCTACTGCCCCTTGTGCTTCAACGCAAATGATCCCGAGTGTGAGCTTCTCTTTACTTCTGGCGTTATGGAATGTAGCGTAATGGTATCTGACCTGAAGGAGGCGTTTAATGGCGCATATGGAGTGTCGTACGAAGTGGAAGGGCGAAATGGGGTTTGAGTCTCATATTCGTCAACACAAGCTGACAATGGACGCGAAGAGCGAAGTGGGTGGCAAGGACCAAGGGCCAACTCCCAAGGAACTTCTTTTGGCTAGTATTTGCGGCTGCTCTGGAATGGATGTCGCATCTATTTTGAAGAAAATGAGAGTGAATCTTTTGTCTTGCGAAGTGAACGCGCAGACCGACACGACAAAAGGTTATCCTTCGATTTTTGAAGAAGTAAAATTGCAATATCACATTGAAGGATCTGATATCAAAGCGGATCAGGCCATGAAAGCCGTGACTCTTTCAATGACGAAGTATTGTGGTGTTAGTGCGATGGTCGCAAAGGCCTCGCCGATGACTTTCGAGGTTTTCCTCAACGGACAAAAAGTCGGTGAGGGCAAAGCGGATTTCGAGGGTGCCGAGAAGTGATTTCAGTGCAGATTCCGTTTTCAGAGTTGGATTTCACATATGCGCGTTCGCGAGGACCGGGCGGGCAGAATGTGAATCGCACGAATTCCGCGGCGATTTTGCGCTGGAATTTGTGGCAATCGCAAACGTTAAATCAAGATTTGAAAGAACGTTTGGCTATCAAACTCCAAACCAAACTCACGGCGGAAGGAGATCTGATCATTCGCAGTGAAGTGCATCGTGATCAGGATCAAAACCGTTCCGAATGTATTCGCAAACTTCATGAAATGCTCAATAAAGCTCTTTTTGTTCCTAAGAAACGAGTGGCGACAAAGCCCACGCGCAGTTCGCAAAGAAAACGCGTGGATACGAAAAAAAGGCATGCTGAAATTAAATCTCTTCGTCAGAAAGTGCGAACTTAAACGACGGGTTCTCCGACGTGTGCTGTTTCTGGAGATGCTGTGGGAGCGCTTTCAATAGTTTGAATACGACGAGATAAATAAATCGCCACAAATGTAAATACAACCGCCACGTAACCAACGATGTTGTAGTTAACGAGGTGTCCGCTGGCGTCCGTTGTGATGATGATCCCGGCAAGATAACTTGAAATCGCGGCCGCCATCTGTTGCACACAGCTCACGATACTCATAAAGCTTCCGCGATTCTGCGGTAAAGAAGTTCCGGAAACCAAGGCTGTCGCCGGAATCATGCGTCCTCCTGAAGACACAAAGAAGAAAGCACAAATGGCAAGAGCCAGCCACAAAGGTGTGACTCCCATGTGTGTAATCACCCAATAAGGCAAGATCGTAATCAATGCCCCCCAGAGAAATACGCGGTGTTTTCCAAAACGATCCGCCAGACGGCCGATCAAAGGAGAACTAAAGATCGTGCACAGACCACCGGCCATGTACATCAATGGCAATTGAGCTTCTGTCATGCCAACGTTTGCCACCAAAGACGGTGAAAGAAACGGAATAATAGCAAAGTGACCGAACATCACTGCCGCCATAAAGAACAAAGCGCGACGTTGATTTTGATTATGAATGATCCGAGTCAAAACTCTGTGAATGGGTTCTTTTTCACGCTTTTCAAGTAAATGAACTCGCATAGGAGGAACGTAATACCAAATCACTCCGCACAAAAGTAAAGACAGAACTCCCAAGAACGTGAAGGGAGCGTGCCAAGAATATGCATTGGCAAGGAAAAGGCTGAAAGGCACACCAAGGATTGAGGCCATTGAAAAGGAGGTCATGATAATACCCATGGCACTTCCACGACGCTCATAAGAAATGGCATCGCTGACGATGGACAGAACCAATGAACTTAAAACACCGCCAAAAACACCCGTGAGTCCGCGGGCTGTTAAAAGAATTTCATAATTAGGCGAAAGCGCGCAGGCGATTGTTCCCAAAGAAAAACCCACAAAGAAAAAGAGCAGGCTGGTTTTGCGATCAAATTTGTCGACAAAGAACGAAGCCATAAAACCACTGATCGAAGCACTGAACGTGTACGATGACACGAGGAGTCCGAACTGGTGGGGAGTGATGGAGAACATTCTCATCAACTGTGGTCCCAACGGCATCATGATCATAAAGTCCACAATAGAACTGAATTGAATTGTGGCGAGAATTCCGAGAAGGATTTTTTCTTGTTTTGAAAACACGGTGAGGGTCCTTTTTGTTGACGCCTTTCAAACTAACCGATAATTCATTTCTATGGCAACAATTTGGAAGTTTACGAAGTTTGTTCTTATTTTGCTCGTCATGGGCGCTCTTTTGTGGGCTGTTTTGGCGAACTACAGCGTTATTTTCTCAAAAACTGTTATCGGTGAAATCACAGGCGTTGAGCGTGTAGAAATTCCGGTGGCCTTAGTAGCTCGCGGCGACAGCGACATCACTTCAAAAGTGTTCTCGTTTGCGATCGGTATCAAGGACCAAAAAACAGGAGAGATCTACACGTCATCTTCAGAAGATCGTCAATGGGCTGTCGCTCAAAAAGGTCAATGTGCTGAAGCCGTGTTCTTGCCGTATCCACCTTGGGAGTTCACAAAGAAAGACACTTTCTTTGGAGCGCGCTTGGTTCGTCTTTTTGAGTGTGCAAAGTAATCGGAATTCCGTAACGAAATGCTAGAGATTCTTCTTCTCATTACAGCCGTGGGTGCAGGCTTCCTCGGAGCCCTTTTAGGACTTGGAGGAGGCATCATCATCGTTCCGGTGCTGACGCTCTTTTATCACGTCAACATTCGTTACGCGATCGCTGCAAGTTTGATTTCCATTGTGGCCACCTCATCAGGTGCGGCGGCCAGTTATCTTAAAGACTCTCTGACCAATCTGCGTTTGGCGGTCTTCTTAGAAATCGGTACGGTTTCAGGAGCCATCGTTGGCTTTTTGATTGCGTCTTTCATTCAAGCACAGTTTCTTTTTCTGCTCTTTGGTGTGTTTTTATTTTTTTCGGCCATCATGATGTTGCGAAAACGTGAAGAACATCTTTCAAGCAAAAATCATCCTTGGGCCGAGTCTCTCAAACTTGATGGATCTTACCCTGAAGGTAGTGAGCGTTGGGTGAACTACAAAGTGCAAAACGTTCCTCTGGGTCTTTTTGCGATGTTTGGAGCGGGCGTGTTATCGGCCCTATTGGGTATTGGCAGTGGCATTTTTAAAGTGCTTGCGATGGATGGCGCCATGAAGTTGCCCATCAAAGTCTCTTCAGCGACATCGAATTTCATGATTGGTGTCACAGCGTCAGCCAGTGCCGGAGCTTATCTTTTGCGCGGAGACATTCAGCCGCAGATTGCCGCCCCCGTTGCTATTGGCATTATCATTGGTTCCTTTATTGGCGCAAAGGCCATGGTGCGCATGCCAGCCAAGCGCATTCGTCAGATCTTTGTTGTGGTTTTAGGAATCGTTTCTGTGCAAATGATTATTAAGGGGATTTCTTAATGAAAGAAAATGCCTCTGGAGAATCTTTGAATCAGTTAGAGTATCGGATCAGCCAATTTTTGCGCGGTGGTGTTTTATTTGCGGGCTTGCTTCTTTTGGTGGGCTGGCTGTGGATGCTTGTGAATAATAGAGAAGCTTTAAGCACCTTCGACGAGTATCATCCACAATCTCTCGCAGAAAGCCTCCAATGGGCGCTTATCATGAATGATCGCGCTCTTATGATGTCTTTTTTTGGGCTGGTTGTTCTTGTTTCACTTCCGGTGATTCGTGTTTTGATGACCGGAGTTCTTTTCATGAAACAAAAAGAATATCGTCTGGCCTTGATGGCCTTCGTGGTTTTTTCAGCTTTAGTGGCAAGTTTCTTTTTGGGAATTGATCTCTAAAAAAGTTTATTGGCCAAATACAGTGGCAATAAAATATAAATCGTCACGTCGCGAACCAAGTAATACACAAAAAACACAGCAAAAACCTTCCATCCGTAACGACGGATGACTCCCTTGATTCCGCCTTCACGAAAAACCTGTTTGGCTTCGCGAAGCACTTTCGGTGTCCAGCGGTCTAAGAATTTAGGTTTTATTGGTGCTTGGTCCATAAATGAAAGGCCCCTTACCTATTGCTACCTTTCCTTTATAAGGGCTTCGGTTAAGGGGTCAAGGAAAAGGGCAGGCGTCCATGAGAAGGAGGGATGAGAACTTATGTCGAAGGACTTTTCACGGACGACCTGTCTAGTTTCATTAGACACTTCATGGTGCGTTTTGTCAAAATGAGGTCTCTTCATTTAAAAGTGCTAGTCCTTCTCTAGCCTGGAGTCTTACCATTTGTTTTATGAACATGAAAAATCTCAAATACACAGCGTTTATTAATCTTTATGGTCTGCTTAAAATTCCTTTGGTTCTTTTCATCAGCCCGCGAGTGGTTGAAGCAGGAGAAAAGCGTTTCGTTCTGAAAGTGCCTCTTTCTTATCGCACAAAGAATCATCTGAACTCTATGTACTTTGGAGCCATGGGAATTGGTGCGGAGCTTTCAATTGCGGCGGCGGCCGTGATGGCCATTTCAGAAAGTAAGCAAAAGATCGATTTCGTTTTTAAAGATTTTTCGGGTCAGTATCTTAAGCGCGGAGACGGCGATGTCCACTTTATCTGTGAAGAGGTGGAAGCGGTAAAAGCGTTGATCGAAGAAGCGAAAACAAATCCGGCACGCATCGAGAGAAAGTTCAAAGGCTACGCGATTGTTCCAAAGAAAAGTGAAACAGAGCCCGTAATGACTTACGAGCTCACTCTTTCTGTACGCAATCGCTCACTCAAGTCCTAAGTGCGAAAGTTTTTTCACGCTGTCGTCGTATTCGGCGATGAGCTTTTGGTAAATCTCTCTCACAGTCAAAATTTCTTCTACTAAGCCCACCGATTGACCGGCGCTCCAGACGGTTTTCCAAGTGGGCTTGTTTGCAGCCTCTTCCAAGGACTTCATACCCATCAAGTGAATCAACGGCGTCATATATTTTTTTGTGAGTTTGTGATCCTTCAAAACTTTGATCGCCCACGGAAGATCCGTTCCTAATTTTTGCACATAAGGCGTGTTGATCACCGCAGCGGGAGTTCCCGACACGCGTGTGGTCATCACGATATCTTCAGGAGTTGAGGAGACAATGGCATCTTTGTACGCCTGATCCACTTGAGCTTCACGACTGGCAATAAAGCGAGTGCCTACACTCACACCCGAAGCGCCCAAAGCCAGACAAGCTGAAATCATAGAACCATGAGCAATCCCGCCAGCTGCGATAATCGGAATTTGCAAACGTGTTTTAAGCCAAGGAATAAGAACTAAAGGGGAGATGGGGCCCGCATGGCCTCCGGCTCCAGTTCCCACGGCAATGACTCCATCCGCACCCATATCTTGAACTTTCAAGGCATGTTCCAGGTTCGTCACATCGCAAAGAACCTTCGCGCCATTTTTGTGAGCCTCTTCGATGACTTTTTTAGGGCTGCCCAAAGACGTAATAAAAAGATCCACGCCGTGATCCAGCGCCAGTTTGAGATCTTGATCCTGACGTGTATTGCTTTTATTCACGATGATATTTACGCCGATCGGTTTTTTTGTGCGACCTTTGATGTCTTTAAGCGCCTCTGCATATTTTTCGATGGGACGGTAGTTCAATGCAGGAAAAGTTCCGATCCCTCCGCTTTCGCTGGCTTCAACGACGATATCTGTATTGCTCACTAAAAACATCGGAGCCGCGATGATAGGAAAGTCCACTTTCATCAATTCAGAAAAAGGTGTGTTAATTTTTTTGAGCATGTTTATAAACCTCAATTTTTTGTGAATGATAAATTCCCGCGTGTCCTGAAAAAATATAACTCATGACACAGGCTAAGGCTGTGTAAATCGCAGAGCCTGTACCAAATATTTCCATGGCCATCAGAAGGCACGTTAAGGGTGTATTGGCCGCTCCGGCAAAGACAGCGACAAAACCCATCCCGGCAAGAAGACTTGTGGGCAAAGGGAGAATCCATGCCAGAGCATTTCCTAAGGTAGCTCCAATAAAAAATAACGGTGTGACTTCGCCGCCTTTAAAGCCAGAACTCAAGGTCACAATCGTGAAAAGTCCTTTGAAAAGAAAATCATAAATGGGAACAGGTCCCTGGAAGCTTTCCGCAATAACCGGAATTCCTAAGCCCAAATAGCGATCGGATTGCAAAAGAGCCGCGCCGAGAATAACGGCCAGACCTCCTAAGAAAGCGCGTAAGAGCGGAGAACTAAAAGCCTGCTTTAAAAGATGAGTTAGTTTGTGGCTGCTCCAAGAAAAAAACCAGGCGCAAAGTCCAAAACAAATCCCGGCAACAAGAGCCCACAGAATATTAACCGCTGTAAGAGAAGGAATAGTAGAAATGGAATAGGCCGTATGGTGAACGCCCCATTCAATGCACACGCGATCGGCGACAATGGCGGCGATAAAGCAGGGTAGAATGGCTTGGTAGCGAAGTCGTCCGATGGCTAAGACTTCAAGACCAAACACCGCTCCGGCCAGGGGAGTTCCAAAGACGGAGGCGAAGCCCGCCGAAATCCCCGCCATCAAAAGTGTTTTTCTTTTCTCAGCATCGAATTTAAAAAGCAAAGTGAGTTGGTCAGCAAGGGTTCCACCCATTTGCACCGCTGTCCCTTCTCGCCCGGCAGAGCCACCAAAAAGGTGAGTGACTAAAGTTCCCAACAAAACAAATGGTGCCATTCGCAAAGGAACCACTTTTTTAGGATTGTGAATTTCGTCGATAAGAAGATTGTTACCCGCATCGGTGTTCTTGCCGTAACGAGTGTAAAGAAAGGCAATGAGAACTCCGGCCCAAGGAAGAAGATAGAGCAGCCAAGGGTTTTCAATCCGTGTTTTAGTTGTGAAGTCCAAAGCCAATAAAAAACCTGCAGAAGCCGAGCCGGCTAAAAAACCGATCAGGCTCGCGATAAAAATCCATAGGAGGATTTCAGGAAGAAGGCGCAGAGGGGATTGTTTTAAAAAACTTGCGGCGTTCAAAAAAATAGACCCTCCTCGATGTCATTTAGAATACGAGGAGGGTTGTAGGAGGCAAGTGAATTCTTACGGATTTAAATACCGTCTGATAAGAAGGAAAACTTCCTTCTTGATAGCATCTTCACGTTCAGGTCCTTGAGGGCCTAATAGAGCCAATTGCAATATGTTGTTAAAGCAACTGACGATGAAGAGAGCCATCATTTCACGATCGCGTCCAGGAATTGGCGGCATGTGTGCAAGCACGGCTTTTTGATAGTGCTCAAAGAACACACGGCGTGTATCCCAGTAGTCGAGCATGCCTTGCACTCCTTGAAGTGCCGTTCTTAACGGGCGATTGTCATGGAATCGTGTAAATCCAATATCAATAAACGCGTGAACTTTGGAGTCCAAGTCCGTGGCTTGGAGTTTTGCCAAGTTCTCTTCGATATACGCCAAGTCTTTTTGCAAAAGATCATCGATCACAGCTGCGACGATGGCTTCTTTATTGGCGAAAAATTGATAAAGAGATCCGATGCTCACGCCGGCCATTTCGGCAATCTTATCCGTTGTAATTGCGTGATAAGGTTCTTGCACTAATAGGCGTGCGCAGGATTCCACAATGCTTGCCACCGTTTCTTTAGAACGTTTTTGCACGGGGATTTTCAGCATGTAGCGTTTCTCGGGATTTGTGTGAGTGATTGGAGCAGCACCCATAATTTCCTCCTTTCGAGGCTTATAAACTTTGCTCGTATTCATATTCGGTCTTTAGGGCTCAATATTCAATACTGGTTGCCAAAGTATTGAATAGCGATACTCAAGTCCTCCATGGGAGTACACTTTTACTGAATCTTAACATGTTTTGCGAACTATCGTCTTATTTTGGCTCGATGAGGTGAAAAAATAGAAACATTACTCTACTGCAATCAAAATGCTGTATAAACGAGAAGAAATCCTTACATTGATATCCATTATTTGAAAGATTCGTCGAAAATTCCGTCCTCACTTATTTGGATTTTGAATTATTTTTTGAAATTCTTTGAAAGAAAAACTCTAAAAACAGCGAAATAGAGGCGCTTTTGTGTAAATTCATAAGCATGTATGGATGTCGTCCGCCGCGCCGCGAACTTCATTTTTTCCGTTAGACCTCACATTTTAAAAAAGAACATCTGTTCGATGAAAAATAAGCACAAATATGACCGGGATCATCGACTTCATCGGGAATGTCCCAGAGAATGAAGGCAGGCAGGAGGTTCTCGTGACAGGCAGCGAAGAGAACAAACAGTTCTTCAATCTCGGGGCAAAACTCGGGTTGTGTGTAAAGGATCTGGAAAAGCGGGTTTTATATCAAAATGAAAACTCCGTGAAGACCTGTGGTCTTATGATGGGGCAAGTGTGCGCCAAGACGTGCATGCGTCTTTATCATGAAATTGAAGAGTGCTCAGCGGTCTCTGAGGGAATGAAGCTCTTTAAGGCCACTGAAATTGAAGGAAACAAGGTGGATGCCTTGATCGTCAATGACGGTGATCGTATTACGACGCTTCTGTATCCCTTGGATGAGGATCAGGATAAATTTAAAAAGCAGGAAGTTTTCTTCAAAGAGCGTGGCTTAACGAAGAGCGAGCTTCGCATCATGCAAATGGTGATGCAGGGAATGACCAATGCCGCGATTGCGGAAAAGTTGTTCATCTCCAAAGCGACTTTGAAGACTCATCTCAACAATATCTACAAAAAACTGCCAAGTTCTATGCGCCCTTCTCAGGTGCGTGGCTAAGATCTTTTTCTTTGTCGTAAAAGTGACGTGTGAGTACATACACAGGACACGTCGCTTTTCGTACGACATTGCGAGTGTAGCTGCCTAAGATCGCAGCACTCATGGGGCCGCTTTGGGCTTCCATCACGATCAAATCGGATTCATGGCTTACGATGGCTTCCAGAACCAAATCGTCAATGCCCTTAAAGCTGCTATCGACAAAGAAGGAAGCTGTGACGCCTTCTTTCTGAGCCCAGTCGACCCACTGCTGGGCGCGGTGGGATTGGTTTTCAATTTGATGCTCAACGATTTGCTCCAGCGTCAGCATTTTTCCTTTGTAGTTGTAAACTCGCGGACGCGTATCGAGATCAAAAAGACTTTCAATTGGACGGGTGATGGCGTGAAGTAAAACAATCTCCGCTTTCAAATTTTTTGCGAGATTCAGAACGTGACGGAAATTCTCTTTGGAGTGTTCGCCAAACTCTGTGGGAAATAAAATATTTTTGGTCGTTTTGGTTTTAGTGGCGTGACTGCCAACCACACAGACCGGAACTTCTGATTGCAGAAGTAAGCTTTCTGCAAAACTTCCCAGGATAAATCTTTGAAACCCCTGGCGGCCATGACTCCCGACAACGATCATGTCGGCTTTGGTTTTCATTGCATAGTTTGAAAGAGTTTCCGCAGCCCCGGCATGGGATTGTGAAGCGTGAGGAATGACTTTCGCCTCTTGCAGAAAAGGAAGGTTGTAATCAGAAAGGACTTCGCGAAAAAGGGATTCGGCCGTGCGGGAGTGATCCGTCACCCAAGCTGGGACTTCATAGGTCGGAAGAACAATTTCATTTTCACGCAGCAGATACAGAGGTTCGATATCCGCGTTTGTGACCTCATGAAGATGGGTGATATAGTCCGCCATCTTTTGGTTCAGCTCTTTGTTATCCTCAAATGCATCTATAGCCCAGATGATTCTCATAGAACCTCCCTAGCTAGATTTTGCTCCCAAGGTTCAAGAGAAAAAAGCGCCGTTCATGGCCCATGTCAGGAAACAAAGAGGTTCTAGGGAAAACTGTTATTTGAAAAGAAATTCCTGGGATTCTTTGATGTAGCTCAGGCCCCTTAAGTACATATCGTCGCCTTCCTCTGGACAAGGAAGTTGATAGTGGAAAGCCATGTCGTTCTTCCAGCGGAAACATCTTTTGTTATTAAAGTCGCGGATATTGAAAACCACGGCCCACGGCCCTTCAAACCACACCGATTGTCCTAAGTGGAAAATACTCGCACCGTCAGAAAAATCTTCGGGATGAAGCAGGGATCGCCCCAAGAAAGTCGGCGCCTTGTTTCCCGTCAGATCGGCAAGAGTGGCGCCCACATCATTCTGAGAGAAAGCGCCCGCTAAAAGTTTTTCTGCAAAAGGAGCTTTTCCTTTTTTTTCGGGATTTGCAGAATGGTACTTCATTAAAAATGGAATGGAATAGTGTTCAAAAATTCCATTGGCGGAAAAACTTGTGTGATCGGAAAGAAGAACCAAGATCCAATCTTTTTTCCATTTACGTTTTTTAAGGGACTCATAAAATCCACGGAGTTCTTTATCCGCATGGTGAGTCACACTAAGGTGCAATGACGATTGGTTTTCTTCGCCAAAGGCAGGACGTACTCCGTGCGGCAACGCCAGGTCGTGAGTCGTGTTGGTGTTAAGACCAATGAGCATAGGCTCTTGCATTTGATCCATGCGTTCCATCGCGAACTTATAAAGATCTTGATCGAAAACACCCCAAGCATTTTGCTCGATATTTTTCCAATTAGGGATTTCACGCTTTCCGAAAGATTCCTGAAATCCTGTTTTCAGAACTAAGAGTCCTACGCCGCTTGTGAACTGGTCAGAACCTTGAAAGAAAGCCGAACTATAACCATTTTTTGCCAAGAACTGCGGGAAGCATTTAAAATCTTTGTTCTCAATTTCAGAGAACATAATACTTTTTCCCGGTGGATTCGGAAGACTGCAGAGTGTGGCAAACAACCCTTCGGTCGTGCGGTGGCCACCAGCCAGCATTAAATCCACACGCAAAGAATCATTGCGAAGAGAATTGAAGAAAGGAAGAACTTCCTCGTCGCCGACTTTTTTGTCGACATAAACACCAGGCCATCCCTCAAGGAAGACGATAACAATATTGCCATCGAAATTGCCAAAAGGTTTCTGAATCCCGCGCAGGGTTCTCCAACGTTCAAAGACTTCGGCACTTTTAATATGGCCAGGAATCTCAATGTGTTCTTTGCTGGATTTCTTGCCTGCTAAAGCAGCCCACACGATTCCATAAGCGCCATTCAAAGCCAGTGTAGCTCCTTTGCTGCCGCCTCCAGAGCGATAGGCCCAAGAAGGGTCTTGAGGAATACCTTCAAAGCCTCGGGCAAAGACCAAGCTGATAACAAGAATAAAGAGCACAGCAAAACCGCGTTTAAAAAATCCCATGACAGGTTTATAGCGGGGAGTGAAGAACTTGCTAACGAAGGAGGCGCCTAAAAATGCGAAAAGGGCTTGCAGCCAATATTGTTTTAGCAGGCCGCTTAAAGAGCCTTGGATGGTAAAGAGATTGTAGACTTCATAAGATACATGGCGACCGGACTCTTTGGCATAGATCGCGTCGACTGTTATCAAAAGCGTGTAGGTCAGTAGCAAAATCCAATTGATGCGTGAGAAAATTTTTTCTGAAAACCCAAAGAGCACGCTGCTGCCATAAAGGACCAAGTACAAGAAACTGGCGATGGCTAAGTCGAAGTGCCAGCCATAAAGAAACGGACCTAGGGTATTATCGAAAGATTCAAGGGCTTGGAAATCCCAAAGATTTAAATACAGGGCTACAACCCCGCGCGAGACCATTCCCAAGGCGACCAGGCGAATAATATAGCGAGCTGAAGAGATAAAGAAAGACATGATCGGACATTAAACGAGAAAAATAAAAAAGCCCACTAGGAAGTGGGCTTTTTTTAGGATCTTGTTAAGATTTTCTTTCTTAGTTAGGAACGCCGGCAGGGTCAGTGCTCGCTGTAGTTTGAGAGCGAACTTCGTTTTGCTGACGTTTCTCTTCGGCTTTTTCAACCTCAAGGATGTATTTCTTTGTTGCCGCTGGAAGTTCATTCCACATTCTGATGGAAAGGTAAAGTCCCATGAATGCAAATGGCAACAAGAACAATGGCCAATAGTGCCAGTCTTTATGAGAAAGGTAACCAATCGCCAAAGACTGAATGCCAGAACCCAAATACACGCAACCATCGACGATACCAGATGCTGTTGCCGTCATTTTCTTACCACCGAAATCGGCGGCCGCAGTTCCTGACATCAAGGAGTGAACGCCGATGACTGTTAATGTGATCATAACAGCCGCGATACCCAAAACTGTTGGATTCGACATCAAAGAGAACGCCATGATGATCAAAAGAATAATCATGATAGCATTGTTAATCGCCGCTGGAGGACCACGACGAGATTGGAAAAGACGGTCCGAAACCATCCCTGCTGCAAAACCACCAAAGATACCCGTTAAGCAAAGGAGAAGACCCCAGTTTTTGATAAAGAATTGGGAGCCTTCAAAGAAGACAGCGTCTTTGTCTTTCATTTCGTGAGCAAAAACCAAGTACCATTGCATGATACCGTTACGCAAAACACCCGATGTGAAGTCCACCAAAGCGATGGTGATCATCACAGGGTTTGTGAAGATCTTTTTAAGCATGAAGCCAATAGAGATCTTCAAATTCTCATCATTCTCGCCTGGTTCTGAGGAAGCGTCGGCGGTGTCGAAGTCGTCAAAGTTCGCATCTTTTGGAGAGTCCTTCAAGAGAACCATGTCGATTAAAGCCCAGCAGATCAAAAGGAACGCTGGGATGGTAAATACCAACCAAGTTGCATTCGTTGTACCTGTGTCGATAGCGAAGATATGTTGAATGAAGTTTTGGAAAGCAGTTCTTTCGCCTTCGATTTTAAGTTTCGAAGCTTCAACGATGGCTTGGCCCCAGTCGAATGCAAAGTAAACCCCGAAAGAAATCAAAGTTCCGAAGATGGCTCCGAAGACACCACGTTCACGAACGTGGAACCAGTAGGCCTTTACTTTGATAATGGAAACTGCACCATAGCTTTGGAAGAACATATTCAGGGCGAAAAGAATTGAGAACGCCAGAACCATGTTGGTTTTCAAACGACCCATCAAGTAAAGATAAGTCACGCCACCCATGATCAAGTTCATAACTGCAGAACCGAGGGCCGCGATGATGATCCCTTTTTTACCACCGATTTTATCGACGATAGGACCATTCAGAAGGAAGGAGAATCCGTAAGTGATTGTACCGGCAGCGAAGATCAGACCAAATTGTTCTTTCGTCATCATATCGCCCATGGCGTTCTTCGATACATTCAGATTGTAACGAGCCATGTACAAGAAGGCATACGTCATACCGAGAGGGAACCAGTTGATGAAGCGACGGAACATGAACTTACGCGTGTGACCCAAAGGGTTGTTCTTAAAGTACAGCGTGATCACAGCCGCGAGACATAAGCCTACGAGCAAAAGAGCCATGGAGCCTCCAGTAAAAATTTCCGAGAAGCTAATAGAAAAATGAGAAGTTGGCAATCGAAAGAGCCCAGAACATGGAGAGAGATTTTTTAGGATTATGTCAAGACGACGGAAAACCTCTTCTAGAGTGAATTTCCCTCGAAAAACCTCACTGATACGATGCAAAAACTTCAAAAAATGGCGCCCAAAATGTGTTTATTCTGGGGTTCAAACATCCATAAGAAAAACTTATGGAAAGTCTAAATATTATCTGTTTGTCCTTATAGGTCCAGGGCGATATGTTGTGTTTCAGAAGGAGACAACGAAAAACTCCTTCGACCCTCGGTAAGGTCCTTGACCACCTCTCTAACGCAAGAGAGTGCCCGGTCCCCAAAATAAAATGCCGTAATCACGGCTCCTTAAATCCCACCATCAAAGCCCACCAAAAAGCCGCACCGAGGCTTGCGCGCGTTAACGACGCAATGCTACTTTAATTTTGCGGCTTGCGCCGCAGGATGTGGAGCGAGCTCGGCTCGCGGAACTGGACTTAGCATGACATTTAAATATTTCCCCCTCTACGAAAAACAAAAAGATAACACTCAGTATAAGAAAATCTCTTCTGATCACGTTAAAGTTGAAAAACTTGGTGATAAGGAAGTTCTAGTCATCGCCCCTGAAGCTCTAGAGCTGATTGCTCAAGAAGCTCTCAGTGACGTTTCGCACTTATTGCGCGCCAGCCACTTAGAAAAACTAGAAAGAATTCTTCAAGACCCAGAAGCGTCTCCAAACGATCGTTTTGTGGCGGTGGATCTTTTGAAGAATGCGGTGATCGCGGCGCAAATGGAATTCCCTTCATGCCAAGACACGGGCACGGCCATTGTTGTTGGAAAAAAAGGGGAGCGTGTCTTTACGGGTGTGGATGATAAAGAGTTTCTTTCTAAAGGAATTTACAACACCTACCAAAAGCGCAATTTGCGTTTTTCACAAATGGCGCCGATTTCTTTTTTTGAAGAAAAAAACACGGGCTCCAACTTGCCAGCACAAATTGATCTCTACTCTGAACAAGGCGAAGAATATCATTTCTTGTTCATGGCTAAGGGTGGAGGCAGCGCGAATAAGTCTTACCTCTATCAAAAGACTAAAGCTGTTTTAAATCCGGATGGTTTTGAAAAATTCGTTCGCGAAACTTTGAACTCTTTAGGAACAGCGGCTTGTCCTCCGTACCACTTGGCTTTCTGCGTGGGCGGAACATCCGCAGAAGAAACCTTGAAGATCGTGAAATACGCTTCGGCTGGTTACCTTGATGGACTTCCAACCTCAGGAAACGAAGGCGGCCGAGCTTATCGTGATCTTGAAATGGAAAAACAAGTGGAAGCCTGGGCTCGGGACACGGGTATCGGGGCGCAATTCGGTGGAAAGTATTTCGTGCACGATGTGCGCGTGATTCGTTTGCCTCGTCATGGCGCAAGTTGCCCGATCGGTGTTGGTGTGAGTTGTTCTGCAGATCGCAATATCAAAGGGAAGATCACTCGCGAGGGGATTTTCCTAGAGCAACTTGAATTACATCCAGAACAGTATCTTCCTAATCATCTTCAAGATGCGAGTGCCGAGGCTATTCAAATTGATTTGAATAAGCCTATTCAAGAAACACTAAAAATTCTTTCAGCTCAAAAAGTGGCAACACGCGTGATGCTCAATGGTCCGATGATTGTGGCGCGCGATATCGCTCATGCGAAACTTAAAGAAAAAGTGGATCGTGGCGAAGGTGTTCCAGAGTACTTCAAAAACTACGCTGTTTATTATGCAGGACCTGCAAAGACTCCGAAGGGTTATGCTTCAGGATCTTTTGGTCCGACGACCAGTGAGCGCATGGACCCTTATGTGGGAACATTCCAAAGCTTGGGTGGTTCGATGATTATGCTGGGTAAGGGAAACCGCAGCCCGCAAGTGACGGAAGCTTGTAAACAGTACGGTGGATTCTATTTGGGATCTATCGGAGGACCGGCGGCTCGTTTAGGAAAAGAGTGTATCACGAAAGTCGAAGTGCTCGATTTCCCAGAGCTAGGTATGGAGTCAGTGTGGAAGATCGAAGTGAAAGACTTCCCGGCCTTTATCATTGTCGATGATAAAGGAAATGATTTCTTTAAATCTTTTATTCGTAAGCTTTAAAAATAAAAAAGCCCTTCGATGAGAAGGGCTTTTCAATTTGTTTTGTCGTGGGAATTTATTTAGAACTCGACGTCGCGTAAAAGAATCGGGCTTACACCCACAAACAAATTCATAATGACGGGACCTATTATTAGACCCGGCAGTCCCATCATGATGATGGCTCCGACAACGCAAGTAAATCCGATCACAGGATTGATATTGTTTTCTTTTCCCACCATAAATGGTTTTAAGACATTGTCGATAGTTCCAGCGATGATCGCTACAATCGTAAGTCCTATTCCAGATCCGGTGCGACCTCCGATAAAGGCCAAGATCGCTAACAAGAAGCCCACGGGGGCTGCTCCGATAACGGGAATAAATGATACGAAGAACGTGACAGTCAGAACCAACCAGAAATCACCTTCGCCAAAGATCAGGCTTCCGATGCCAATGATACAAGCTTGAATCAAACCGATCACCAGAGTTGAAAAAAGTGTGATCGAGCAGCTGCCTTTAAAAACTTGGATGAGGTCTTGAGTAGTTTCCGTTTTAAAAGGACTGTACTTAAAAACCAGATCGCGAACTTGAGCGGCTTTCAGTAGTAAAACAACAACGACGATAATGAAGACGAAGCTTGCAAGAAGAATCGCCGGAAGCTGTCCCAAAAACTCGCTGGAGTAATTGAAAATAATCTCTCCCGTTTTCCTTAAAACATTTTCCACCATGCCTCGCGCCGGTCCCGCAAGATCAACTCCCGTCCAATCAGAAAGTTTTTGCATATAGTTGAGTACAAAATCTTTTAAGTTGTGAATCTGTGTAACGATACGATCCGTTTCAAGAGTCTGAGGCTGACTGATATGTACGATTACACGATAGACGGCCAACGTAATGGGAATCCAAAAAATGGCAAGACCGACGGCCAAGGTTAAAGACACGCAGACGCCGCGACTGAACTTGGTTCTTCCGCACAAAGAGCCGATAAAGTCATTCAGTCCTAAAGCAAAAACGCCCGCCAAAATCAAAGGACCTAGAAAAGGCCAATTGATAAAAAGAAAAGCGGAGACCAAAAGGATTAATAAAAACCAACGAACAATTGTGCTTTTCGATTTTAGAAGATCCATCATACGTTCTATACCTTTTTTATGAATAAGTCTTTGGCGCCACGAATTCGTTCCGCATAAACGCCATTGGAAGCTCGTTTTCCAGCGCTGACCACCATGGTGACTGCCGCGCCTCGTGGAAGGCCTAAAAGTTTTTTTACACGAACTTCGTCAAATCCTTCCATGGGACAAGAATCATATCCTGCCGCTCTGAGGGCGAGCATCAGATTTTCACAGGCTAAAGATGTCGTCTTTGTCGCCCATAAAAGATTTCCCGAAGCTCCGAAGGGGCCTCGTGGAATCACGCGAAAAAATCCTAAGATCGCAACCGCGAAAGTTTTAAAAGGCGCAAAGATGTGCAAAGGTCCATTGCCATACACGAAAGGAACAAGTTTTTCGTAGTAGGCGCGCACGCTGCGGGGAGTGTCAGGGCGGGTGTCGAAGTAGGCAAGATTCACCTTTTGTCCCAATTTCCAACGATCGGGGCGCGCCACGCAGACAATCAGAGTTTGTGATGTGCGGGCCGCAGGCTGATTGAGGCAATAGGCTTGCAAAGTTTTTAACTTCTCTGGGGATTTTACCCAATAAAATTCCCAAGGCTGCAAGTTTGAAGAATTGGGAGCTAAGAGAGCCATGTTTAAGCACTCTTCCACGACGGAATCAGGAATGACTTCATCCGTGAACACTCGAACCGAGCGGCGACTCTCAATCACTTTTTTAAATTCGCCCATGTCGCAGGTGGGGGCCTTTTCGACATAGTGCAATTCCGGAACTTCGCTAAAAATATCTTTAGACATAATGACTAGTTCGGAATTTCACATTGCATGCGGCAATCAGAGTTGCAGCTCACCCATGTGCCATCATGATTGGGTGGAAGGTGACTAGGGTTGCACGTGGTGAAGTAAGAAGCCGTGAAAGTCAAAGCACGTCCACGTTGAAAGATTTCGCAATTTCTGCGGGCATCACTTTCCGCATCGCGCTCGGCTTGGCGTTTGGCTCTATCAAGGCAGAAGTAACTATCGTTGGCACTG
Organism: Bdellovibrio sp. HCB-110; assembly: GCF_047323225.1. Classification (GTDB taxonomy): domain Bacteria; phylum Bdellovibrionota; class Bdellovibrionia; order Bdellovibrionales; family Bdellovibrionaceae; genus Bdellovibrio. Next base: position 2,200,689 of record NZ_CP178750.1, on the reverse strand, counting down.
CAATAGGAGCGCTCGCTTCCGCGCCCATTGACGTAAACGGTTCTTGCGGCAAAAACAGATTGGGACAACAGAAGACAAGTCAGGGTTAAAACGATTTTATTCATAGAGCCTCCCACTTTTCTCAATCAACGCACAGTTTACAGTGGGAGGCAATATGTAGCTTCGTCAAAGCAGGGCGTCAGGTATTAGCCTTGGGTAAGAAATTGGACTCCGAGCTCCTGACTTTGTTCTCTCTCATTCCACTTTGTCCAGCGCACTTGGCCTTCAATCGAGACGTAGTCGCCCTCTTTGGTTTGATAGGTGAGGTTTACGAAATCTTTCTTCGTATAAAATGGCGCTTTGATCTTAAGGCAAGAGCCGTTCAACGAGATGTTTTCAAAACTACCACCCATGATGGGTTGAAAGCCGCGGTTCTCAACGCCCAAGGGGAGCATGGAAGGACTCACCATGGCGCGATTTTCGTGGGTTTCTCTTTTGTCTTGGCGCATTTCCAAGCTTTTTCCCTCCAAATAGGCAAGAATGTCACCTGCGAGATTGGCTTCTTCTGTTTTCCACAGCACGATGAAATCGCGATGGGTTTTGAGTTTGATTTTCATGGAGCTAGAAAGTTCGTTCACAACAAAGAATGTTTTTACGTTCGGAATATTCTTTTGCAGATATGAATAGATATCGAAGTGACGAATTTCTAGAAATGGTAAAAACACGACAATTATTTTTTCTCCGTCAGTACTCTGTAAAGCCGCGCGTAGGTTGTAGGGATTTTCAATCACCGTACAGTTGAAAGAGTTTTCGTTCTTAAGCTGCATGGGAATCTTCTGTGTTCCCGTAATAAAGATTTGCGTCGTCATCAAGTTCCTCCCTTGCTTGACCTCTAAAGCAAGGGGAGAGCCAACATGAAATGCGCATCTGGAGGCGTTTAGGTGGAAATGTCTTAACACCTGTCTAAGAAACCTTAACACTGTTAGAGCAGAGATCTCATTCTGAGAAAATGAGGCCATCTCCCTTATAGAGGAGATGACCTCGTATTGACTCACCCTGCGGGAAGCAAGGGTGTGCCTGGAGGATTGAGTCTCAGTTGATCCCAGCGTGGAAGATCCACACCCATGGCAACCTTTAACACTTCATTCACGTCTTCGACGAAGTGGAAACGAATGTCATGACGGATCTCCTCTGGAATCTCCTTAAGATCTTTTTCATTTTTGTTACATAAGATGACTTCGCGAACTCCGGCGCGGTGAGCGGCAATCACTTTTTCTTTGATACCACCCACAGGCAGAACACTGCCACGCAATGAGATTTCACCAGTCATCGCCAGCTTCGGATCAACAGGTTTATTTAACAACAAAGAAGCAATCGAGGTCAGCATCGTCACACCCGCGGAGGGACCATCTTTAGGAATGGCTCCGGCAGGGACGTGGACGTGAATGTCTTTTTTGCTAAAGTCCACGAGTGGATCCAGCAACGGCAATCGTGATTTCAAAAGACTGAGCGCAATTTTCGCGGACTCTTGCATCACATCACCGAGCTGTCCAGTCAACAAAAGCTGTCCTGTTCCATTCATCTGTGCAGATTCAATGAACAAGATATCTCCACCCACCGGTGTCCATGCAAGACCTGTCACCACTCCAGGAGGAAGAAGACTTTCAATCATGTCTGATGAGAATCTTTCAGCTCCAAGAATTTCTTCTAGATCTTTCACATCCACCGTCAACGTGGCTTCCGTCGACTTCACGGCTTTCAAACTCATAAATTTACAAATGGTCGCGATCTTTCTTTGCAGATCCCGGACACCGGCTTCACGCGTATAGTGCGTTAAAAGCTTTGTCATCGCTTCGTCGGTAATCTTCAAAGTATTTTCATCAAGACCATGCTCTTTGATCTGTTTTGGCCACAAGTACTTCTGAGCAATTTGTTTTTTCTCATCCAAAGTGTAACCACTTAAATCGACGACTTCCATTCTGTCCAACAGAGGCAATGGAATGCCTTCTAAAGAGTTGGCGGTCGCGATAAAGAACACTTTTGACAAGTCAAACGGCGTATCCAGATAGTGATCCTGGAACGTGTTGTTTTGCTCTGGATCCAAAACCTCCAGCATGGCACTGGCAGGGTCTCCGCCAAAGCCGCGAGTCAGCTTGTCGATCTCATCGAGAATAAAGACAGGATCGTTTTCTCCCGCTTTTTTAATTCCGGCGACGATGCGACCAGGTAAAGCGCCAATGTAAGTTCTTCGATGACCACGAATCTCCGCGTCGTCACGAACACCACCCAGGCTTACGCGCACATATTTTTTACCCAAGGCGCGCGCAATGCTTTTACCTAACGAAGTTTTACCCACTCCCGGAGGTCCGATAAAGAGCAAGATTGAGCCTTGATGTGTCTTGCGCAGCTTCATCACCGCCAAGTGTTGCAAAATACGGCCTTTGATTTTTTCCAGACCATAGTGATCCTCATGAAGAATCTTTTCGGCCTCTTCAAGATCAATTTCTTTTTGTGGCGATGATTTGCTCCACGGCAAATCCAACATCAATTCCAAGTGCGTGCGGATCATTTGGTACTCGGGCGAACCAGAGTTGATCGTTTCAAGACGTTTCAACTGATTGCGCGCAAGTTCCAATGCTTCCGGCGGCATTCCCGCTTTTTCAATGCGCTCTTTGAATTTTGCAAAAAGATCTCCGCTTTCGCCTTCGCCCAACTCATCGCGAATCACGCGCATTTGTTCGCGCAAAATTGCTTCTTTTTGAGTTTGTTGGAAGTTTTCGTTTAATTTATCGCGGATGCCTCTTTGAATTTTAAGTCTTTCTTTAAGTTCCTGCATGCGATCCAAAAGTTTTAAAGTGCGATCCTTCAAAGACGCAATTTCCAGGATCTCCTGTTTTTCAGGAATGGCGATATCAGCATAAGCCGCGCACATATTCGAGAGAGTCGAAAGATCTTCAATCTCTGCGATCATGTCCTTGATTTGCCGAGGATTTCCGGGAAGCAGTTCTAAGAGTTCGTCACTCAAAATGCGCAAACTGGACAGCAAAGCTTCTTCCGTTTTTTTATCAAGAGTGCCGCGATCTTCGACGGACTCACTCTGCACTTCAAAAAAACCTTCCTGATTGCGGCTTTGCACCACACGCACACGTTGATGTGCTTTGACAAAAACACTGTAGCTTCCATCTTCATCCATACGGAAAGACTCGATTTTCGCGAGAGTTCCAATGGAATAAAGATCCTCAATCTTCTCAACCGAAGCTTGCGGATTTTTCTGTGTTAATAAAATCACCCAGTGATTATCACGAAGAGCTTTTTGCAGGGCAGAAATACTTTTTTCTCTACCAACTCGCAAAGGCATACTTATGTCAGGGAACAAGACAGAATTCTTCAGAGGAATCACGGGGATAAAGCCAGAGACGTAAGACATTTAATACCTCATTTCTTAACCCAAGAGGGGTTAATGTAACAAACATGAGCACGAATTAAAAAACGTCAAGGCATCGGCACGCCATATTCTTCCGAAATCTTATATTTGAGTTCTTTATAGTTCACAGGCTTCGTAAAATAGCCTTGAGCCCCCAGATTGAGGGATTTTCGTATACTCAGTTCATCGTCGTAAGCACTCATCATATAGACATCAATACTAGGATACTTTTGTTTGACCTTCGCAAGTAAATCGTACCCCGAAACTTCGGGCATATTGATGTCTGTTAGTAAAACTTCAGAACCGGGGTGGCGATCTGTGGAGTCGAGATATTTCAAACATTCCCTCGCCGTCGTAAAATAATGCAAACGAATATCGCCACTTTTTATGGATTTGCGAAAATTGAGCTCACACAGAGTGCCGACGCTGCTTTCATCATCCACGACAACGACATCTAATGGAGCTGAGGCATTCATAGTTGCGCCTCCTGTAAGCGTTGTTCGCCCGGTAATTCAATCGTCACTTGAGTAAATTTATTTTCCTCACTTTCAATATGAATTTCGCCACGATTTTTTTCAACGTTCTGTTTGGCAATCCAAAGTCCTAGGCCTGTGCCTTCGCCAGCCGGTTTTGTGGTGTAAAATTCATCACAAACATTTGAAAGATGTTTCTGGGGAATGCCCGTCCCATTGTCGCGCACTGTGACTTTAAACAAAGACGGGCCTGCCTTTAAGTCGACTTGGATAGTTGGTGTAAAGGTTTCTTTGTTATTTCTATATTTCTCGCCCAAGGCATAAAGAGAGTTGTCGATGATGTTAATAAGAACCCGCTCAATGCTGGGAGGATCAAAAACATAAGCATAGACGCGGGGATCAATATTCTTTTTCACGACTAAATGGCCCTTTAAGTCCATGTCCGTGAGAGAGCGCACGTAGACATCCAGGACATGATCAAGCATTTCGGAAATATCAATCCATTCCGGTTCCAAGGCCGTTTCTTGCCGGGCCTGACGAAGCATGTTGGTGATGATTGTATTTGCGCGCTGTCCGTGTTGGTAAATCATATCGGCGGCTTTTTTGCTGGAGTCGGGATCGAGATCCTCCTCTTCCAAAAGTTGGGCTGAGTTGATGATAATATTCAGGGGATTCTTAAGTTCGTGGGCGATACCGAAAGTGATTCGTCCGATAGTCGCGAGTTTTTCTTGTGAGAGAAGTTGTTTTTGTGTTTGTTGCAGGCTCTCAAAAGCTCGTTGTAATTCGAGAGTTCTTTCTTGGGCTAATTTTTCCAAGTTTTCATTGATTCTTCGTAAAGAGTCTTCCACTGCCTGTCGTCGGTATTCCGTTCCGATACGAGCTGCAAAAAATTCGACGACCGACGTATAGAGTTCACGATCTTCCATCGGCTTATCGTCCATAATAACTAAGAGCCCAATAAGGCCCCCGTCAGAGTGAAGAAAAGGAGCTCCGATGTACGAGTCTACGTTGAGATCTTTCAGCAATTGGTCATAGGGAAAAAGATTTTGAACATCATTCGCGTAGCAATTAACGCGGGTTCCACAGATCACATTCACACAAGGGGTGTCATGGAGGTCATAGACAACGTTGTCTATGAATTTGCCGTCTGACAGAAGATAATCAGTTTGAATTTTATCCTGATTTTTATCTGGGTTGGTCTCTAAAGCATGACCGACCATCACGTATTTGACCTTAAGAATTTGTGCAATACGATGAACCAACTCTTTAATGTATTCTTTTCCGGAAAGGAGTTGGTCGACGTTATAGATCTCTTTAAGTAGCTCTAGGGCTCGAAGATTGTTTTCCATATAGAGAGACTCCCGCCACTCTATATTTTAGCACTTTCCAAGAAGAATGAACCCCACGTAGAACCTGTATGTCAGAATACAGATTTAGTTTTTAAATCCGTCAATCAGAGCGATATCGCGAGTCAGGCCGCCGAAAGGTCCGCAGTAGACACTCTCTTCAAGCCAGGACATTTCCGCTGGTACTTCGTCTTTGAAAATGATTTTAGTCCAAAAGCGATTGATATTATCCCAACTATAGCCGCGACCTTTGAGGTGATCTTTCGATTCAAACGGTGCAGAGCTTGCTACGATTTGAGTCATAGGGCGACGGGCGTTGTTAAGAAGCTCGTGCAAATAGGGCTTGTTGGAGGCCGCTTCCGGAATACTGAGAAGATACAAAAGGGCATCCACATCATTGATCGCGCGGTGAGAGTCCGTGAAAAAACCGTGATAGATATTCAGAAGTTCTAATTTGGAACTTGTAAAGCCCTTCGTACTCCAGTCGATTTGTTTGTGCGAGCACGCCCAAACTCTTTCCGTCGAAACTTTGGATTTGCGATCAATGAAAGGTCTATCAAAACGGGCATTGTGGGCGATCACGACACTGCATTCATCTAAAAGAGCATTGACGGCGTTCCAATCAATTTGGTGACCTGCGACCATCTCGTCTGTAATGCCAGTGAGTTCTGAGATTTCTGCAGAGATCGGGCGTCCTGGATCTTGAAAACTTGAATAAGATTTTCCCAGCGCGATCACTTCGCCACTATTGCGATTAAATAAAAACTGACGCAGACCAATTTCGATAATGGCATCTTCGGCTTGATTTAATCCCGTTGTTTCAACATCGACGACAGCGCCGACACGAACGATGTCCGAATTATTTTTTGCCCACTCGGGAGTCGCATAAGGAGGAGTTTGAACCGGACAGCCTTCAAGGCGGTTTAGAGTCACAGTTTTTCCATCATGCGATTTGCCAATCCAACGAAATGCCACGGACGTTCCTTTGTTTAACCGGGCTAAAAATCGCCCCGAGGAGATATTATTTTACGTCGGGTAAGGGTCAAAAACAAAATAGATTGTGCAGCGCGCGAGTTGTAAAATCAGCTCATATTTTTGAGGAGTATAATGATTTTGAAACGCGCGGAGGTGGTTTATGGCGCGAGTTCTTGTAGTTTACGAATCCAAATATGGTCAAACTCGGAAGATAGCTAACTTTATGGCCAGCAAAATGAGAAATGCGGGACATGCCGTGGATCTTTTAGAGGCCCATCAAAAAGAAGTTGTGGGTCTTTCAAAGTATGATGGTGTGGTTGTTGGTGGAGCTGTTTACGCCAGTGGTTTCCCGCGAAAACTTCAGCACTGGGTGCAAACGCACGCCGAGGTTTTGAATAAAAAGCCTGCTGCTTTTTACTCGGTCTGTTTGGGAGTGATGGATAAAGATCCCAAAGTGCAAAAAGAAGAGCGGGAAATCGTTCAAGGATTTTTTAGAAAAACGGCCTGGACTCCCCAGCAGTGGAGGATCTTCGCTGGAGGACTTAAATACTCCAAGTACAACTGGATTATTAAGAGTCTTATGAAAAGAATTGCCAAAAAAGAAGGCGCCGATTCAGACACGACTCATGATTATGAATACACGAACTGGAATGAAGTGACGGATTTCACAGAGCAGTTTTTGGCAACGGTGAAGCAGGCTCCAAGGTCTTATGAAATCCCCACGCGAGGGGGAATTACATCCTTGGATTTGTAGCATGAATCTGTTTCAATAGGGTATGGCAAAAAAGGATAAAAAAAATTTAGGGAATACTGATCTTAGAAATTTTCTCAAAGATCTGAGCTTGGCGTTTGCTGTTAAAACTGAAAAAAAATATTCTGATCTTGTTCTCGCCGAATATCCGTTCGATCATGAACTGTTAACCTTAAGTCCCATCTATCGCGAAAGTCGCAAACTTTATCTGTCGATCGACGGAACTTTTGCTCCCAGAGTGTGTTCGACGATGCGCTCGTTAAGTGCGCAAGATTTATTTAAAGATCAAATTGATTACAGTCCTCTTTTGTCGGAGCTTCTTTGGTTTAAAGATCACTCCAACGAAGTGGTTGATCCCGCTGCGATGATGAAGTCCTTGTCTTCCTATAACGAGATTTCGTTATTCCACGAACAAAATCACCGCATTGTGTGGAGACTTCTTCCGCCTGCGCCGCAAGAACAGCGGGATTTTTGCCGCTATCTGAACTTTGCAGAAAGTATTGTCGTCACCTTGGATCTTATTTTAGGCGATGAGCTAGGGCCGAAAGTATCTCCTGTTTTTGAAAGGATGAAAGCGATCTATCGTCCGGGCGGGGAGGATAAGTGGTTTCATCAATCCAAAAAAGAATATCGCCAGTATCTCCACGCACTTGTTTACTCGACTTATTTGGTTTTAGAATTGGCTCATCACGACGACATTCTTAAAGCGGTGGATTATGTTTTGCCGAATCAAAAGAAAATAAATAAAGACGCTGTTCAGAGAGCTTTGGAGTTGAGTGAGCTTTTCACGTTGAACACAAATCAGCAATGGCAGCAAAGATTCTGGAAACAGGCGCAGTCGCGGCTCGCTCTTCTGCATAAAGCGCATCCCGAGGATGCATGGTATTTGCCAGAAGACCCTTTGGACTTTGAAGAAGAGTTTGTTATCGCCAATCGTGTCTTTGATTATTTTCTTTAGGAGCGCGCGAAATGAGAATCCGACAAATGGGCTTTTCACAAAGACTGAAAGCTCATCGAAAAATTCTGACTTTAGAAACTTTAAAGTTTATCGCTGAATACCTTAAGGACCGCGATGCAAGAATGGCGGCACTTCGTTCGGGAGTTCCTGAAAACTATGCGTCTCGCCAGGGGGCTTGGTTAAAAAAGCATCCCATTGTTCTGGCCGCTCTTGAAAACGAACTCGATGAGCGGGAAGAGCTGAAGCTGAATAAAGCCATTGCAGAAATCGAACGGCAAATGGAGCTCTGTAAAGAGCTCCTCGGACTTCAAGATTATTAAAACTGGTCCCTTTTAATGTTGATGGCCAAGAGATTGCTCTTGATCAATCTTCATGAGTGTTTCTTGTCCTTATTGTCATTCTAAGAATTCATCTGCCGAATCTCGGAACTTTATTGTTGCCATCGGATACTTCCGAAGAAAATGCGATGGAGTTAAGATTCAAAGGTTTTTATGTAAGAAATGTCAGAGGTCTTTCTCAGAAGCGAGTCTCCATCCTTGTTACCGACAAAAGAAAAGGCACCTAAATCCTAAGATCTTCACTCTTTTTGCCAGTGGCAACTCTCAAAGAAGACTTGCCAGGATACTTCAAGTTAATAGAAAGACGGTGGTTAGAAAGTTCCTCTTTATGGGACTTTATGCCCATGCATTTTTGACTCATGACCGAGAACACTATCCTCCTTCTCCTGAAATAGAGTTTGATGATCTAGAGACCTTCGAACACAGTAAGTTGAAACCTCTTTCTGTAGTAATGGCAGTCGAGTCTTCAACGCGCAGGATATTGGGATTTCGAGTCGCCAGGATGCCGGCCAAAGGACTTTTGGTTAAGAAATCCTTAGAAAAATATGGAAAAATATCTGACGAAAGAGCTTATTACCGGAAGGCTTTGTTTAAGGAGATCCAGCCCTATATTCAAGAAGGGGCTCTTATCAAATCAGATGAGAATCCGCATTATCAAAAACACGTAAAAGCCTTCTTTCCAAAGTCCCCTCATGTGATCTTCAAAGGAAGAAAGGGATGCGTTGTCGGTCAAGGGGAGCTTAAGTCCGGTGGATTTGATCCTCTTTTTAGTTTAAATCACTCATTTGCGATGTTTAGAGCTAACATAAACCGACTCTTTAGAAGGACTTGGAATACGACAAAGAAGAAGGAGCATTTGGCAGTTGCGATTGCGATCTATGCTCTTTATCACAATTTAGAGTTAATCAAAAATCCTAGCACATGAATTTTTGATCCTTCGTTCTTGAGAGGCCGTTTCTTTCATTCAACAATTTCTGGCTCGAACGAGCCTCCTGAGAGGGTACTCTCAGGAGGGGATGTCATTGGTTTTTTCTATCCACAGTGAAAGGGACCAGTTTGAAGCCAGTCCGTTTTGGAACTCATTAGGAAAGTTTTTCTCATCTTTTTAAGTCAAAAAGCATATAGCGTTTATTGACCGGCACGAAAATCGCAGAATAGGTCCACGGACTTCAATTACAATTTATTAAGGAGAATTTTCGATGAGATTTCTAGTTCTTGTTTCGATGCTTATTTCTTCCGTTTCTTTTGCTGAAATTAAACCTCACGGTACTTTCGTTCCGTATCTTTGCGGTCAATCTGAAAATCAAGAGCAACTTTGTTTTGGCAAAACTGTGGGCTTTAAAGATCAGTACATTTCTATCACTTTGGCAAATGGCGCTGAAGAGATCTTTAAAGTGACAAAAAGAACTCCTATCAATGGTGGAATCAATCCGCAATTTTCTGCTGAAAAAATCCAATTAAAAGCTGAAAATCAAAAGGCGGTTGCGGTTGTCCGTATGAATGGACCTAACGCTACGTCGGTGACTGTGACTTTGGCCTCTGGTGAAACGCTGACATTCACGGACTTCGAAGCGGTTTTCACAACTCTGTAAAATTAAAATAGAATATAAATTCCCCAAAGGGCTGGTTGAAAAATCAGCCCTTTTTTATTTACAAAACAGCATGGAAATCAGAGCGCTCTCTTGGAGATGATAAAGGGTGTCTCATCGTGAGACACCATCTTCCAGAAGTAACTCCTAAGTTAAAAAAGAGCGCGGCTTTACCGATAGTGATACCACAGGAGTTCTCATGAAGATCGGTTCATTCCAGAAGGCATTGCTCGTTCTTATTTCTTTTGCATCAGTGATGGCGAATGCTAATGAGCTTATTGGCTCACAAGCGCCTGAAATCAAAGCGCACCAGCTAGATCAGAAGTCCTTGGCGATTTTAAAAGAGAAATGCGCTAATACCGGAATGCTCACGATTCCAAATAGATCCGAATGCACTAGAGAAGTCGATGCTGCTGTTTTAACCCAAGAATCATTTGATTACTGCCAAGGGAAGGAACGTCTTAGTGACTTTATTTCCTGTATTGAGAACTTGAGCGGTCGGGACTATCCGCATTCATACGTTGAGGCCTGCAAAAAAGTTCGAGATAGCAACTTGACTAGCATCAAAATGTGCCATGAGTATTTAGCTCAGACAGAGTCAAGCTTCGATTCCGAAGCATTTCATTTCTGTTTGGCGTCCAACGAAGGTAAGTTTCACTATGCAAAACCTTGCATCAATGCCATTCGTGATCGCAAGGTGGATGCGCAGAAACTAAAGCGCGAGTGTATTGATGAACGCGCCATGGGTGAGTCTTTTAACGACTGCGTTTTCAGATTGACGGACAAGGCGCCCAGTGTGGCTTCTTGTGTGAAGAAAGCGTCACCGTCTTCGTCGTCAGCGGTTTCCCGTTCGGGAACCCGCTAAAAACGGCCGATTTACTGAAGGCCCACGATTCTTCGAGCCTCGTCACGATCAAAGTACGAAAACTTGTCTTCGATCATCTGGGCGAGGTTTTCTTTATCCGTAACATAAGCATGCAGTTTTCTAAGTGCGATAAATTTACCCTCCGTGCGCGTAAATTCTTCGATGACTTGTCCAAGTTCATCGCAAATCAAAGCGGGTGTTTTTCCCGTCGCACGATAAGACTCAAGGTAGTTTTGAATGACAGCTTCTTTGTCTTCTTGGAAAGAGGCGCGATCCAAATCCTTTAAGAAAGTGCCGTTGTCCATGGCGATAAAGCGTTTTGAGATCAGTTTTCCAACATTGTAAACTTCGATTTCTGCATTCTGTGGCAAAGTCAAAAGCACACGGATGTAGCAAGCGCCTTTAAGTTCCGTGATTTTTCCGTTTTGAATACGAATGGAACAAGCATAGGAGCCGTACTTATTAAGCTTTAAAGTCTTTGTACCGAGCTCCTCATCGATATTCACGCCACTTAAAGAGTAAGAAGAGTCTTTTGCGACGGTGAAAAGTTCAATGCTCGCAGCATCTGCTGGCAATTTATCGGAATACTGAAGTTGGACATCGTTAGTAAAGCCAAAAAGATCCATTTGGATTTTTTGAATGTTTTGAGTTTGCAGATTGAAACTTTCTTTGCGTGGGCTGAACTCAGAGGGAATGCTATCCCAATGCACGCGTTGAGTCCCAGGGCCCGACGGGTTGTCAGATTTTTTATCGTTGTCGTCGTTACTGCAAGCGCCAAGAACAAGCGCACTCAAAAGTCCTAATACAACAAGACATTTGCGATTTTTCATACCTTCCCCCCATGTAGGTTCAGAGTTATCTTGTCCGGAGGAATAAGTCAAATTACCGGCCTACCGGGATTGGGGGCTGCCCAGAGGCTGCAAGCGGATGTAAACTTTATGTCTATCGTCATTGTAAGTTGACCGTACGTAGGCTCAGTCATAGGGGAGAGGCATGGCGAAAATCATTTTCTTATCTTATTTCTTCATCCTGGCTTCTGCATTTGCGGAGGCCGGAACTCCAAAAACCTGTCGTGCTATTTTAAATGGAAAAGTGACCCCTGCGGATGTCAATCCGGTGGAACTTCCTATGATGTTTTATCCTGATGATCCGATTCATCCTCGTTCGGCAAATTGGAATGGTCCTCTGCGCATGGAATCCTTCATTGCTCCCGCTTCGCAAGTCCTCACTTGCGGCAAACCTTTTGCAACTGTGGATTTTGGGAAGATCGGCGTTCTGGGAACAATGCCGCCGGCGATTCTCACAAATCCTTGGATAAAAACGGGGTGGGATGGAAAGACCTATCCTGTTGCTCCCATCAATATTGCTGCGTCTCCGTCAGACAGCTATGAGTATTCTCTTCCTCTCGTTCGTTTTGTTGGTATTCCCTCTACTGTGATTGATCTTGTTTCTCCGGATGGAACCTCTGATATTTGCAGTCATACAAATTTACCTCTTCCGACACCATTGCTTCAAACCTCGACAATTGAGTTTGATGCCTCAGCTCGCTATTGGGATGTGACAACCGACGGGGAGTACAGATGGGATGGAAATTCTTTTGGAAAAACTCTTTCGCCGCAATTTGAAGTCAAAGATCCTTCGATCACTATCGTGTGTGATGATGTTTACACATATGACGCCACATTTGAGTGGCCTTACGAGATCAAAGAAGAATTGTGTCCATGCTCCGTGCATAGAAAGATGACCATGCACGGGGAGTTTGGTGTCATTGAAGATAATAAACTTGTTGGCTATATCGACGTTGAAAAGCCCACGGTGACTTCGACAGGAGCGGTTCAGGGGTCCTACACGGGAAGTAAGTTTACGATTTATGTCGAAGGTCACCTATACACCGATAGTGAAGGGAAAAAACGCGTCGATCTTCCGTTCTTGCGGGGCGGGGAGGGAATCAGTTGGAATTTTCTTTGGACGTGTCCCTTTGGCAGTACGCCAGGAAATCTGCCTGCAGCAGTAGCGGAGTATCTTAAGATTATAAATTATGAAGCAGAGATGGAAAGTCTTGAGCGTAGTGGACATTTCGTTCTGCAAGCAGATCTCGACGATCAAACTTTCTCTATCGACAAGGGTGGTCAGGGGGCCGTCACCTTCCGTCGCATCTGGAAAAAGAAATAAGAGCAGCTTCGGACTATGAGTCCGAAGCGGTTTCTGTTTCTGGAACTGCCGGGAAGTAGACGCCCTTAGGATTGATCGCGTGACCCGCAGGAATTCCTGTGCCCAACTCTTCAGCACGGAACACAGATTCCGGCAAGTTGAGGGACTTGCGAAGTTCGTTCATTGTTTCAGGAACAAAAGGCGCAAGCATGATCATCAAGTTTTTCAAGACGTAGAAGCACGTGAACAAAGCGTCTTTTCTTTCAGCTTCATTAGCACGGTCGTCGTGAGGTTTAAACTGCGTAAAGAGCGAGTTGATTTGTCGCGCGTAGTTTTCAACTTGTCCAAGCAGAGTGGAGTAGTCCCCCTTTTGCATAGAGCGTAAGTATAACTGCACAAGCTTCACTGTTTCTGCTTCTGCTTTGCCAATCAACTTACCTTCAGGAACTCGACCGTTGAATTTCGAGTTGCAGGCTGAAATAGGTTTTTCAAAAGCCGCATTCATAGGTCCCGCTAAGAATTTGTTTCTTTCCGCGAAATGTTCAAAGTCAAAGTTTGAAGCCTTCACTGGCAAGCTTAATAGAGCCAAGAAGTAACGAACTTGATCTGCGGAATAACCCATCTCAAGCAATTGATCGCCGGTGTAGAAGTTCCCTTTCGATTTACTCATTTTTTCGCCGTTTACCATCAAGTGGAAAACGCTCAAAATCTCAGTCATCTGCAAATCGCCTTTTTGCGGAAGTTGCAGAGGATTTTCTTTGTGGCCGAGCCACATAGAGCCTTGCATGATCACGTAGAAGAACACGTTGTCTTGTCCTAAGAACTGCACAACAGTGGCCTCTGGGTCACACCAGAATTCTTTATAGAGATCTTTACTGCGTCCTGATTTTTCAAGAGCCACTTGTGTAAAGACAATCGGAGCAATCAAAGAGTCTGGCCAAACATAAAGAGTTTTTCCCTTCATGTCAGGATCAAGTTCCGCTGGAACCGGAATTCCCCAAGATACGTCACGAGTGATCGGACGGTAAGCCCATTTATCTGTGATGGTAGAAGGGATTCCCGCAGCCTCAAGAACAGACTGTGCTGTTGCAAGATCGGCCTTGGAATCAAAAAGACATTCAACTTTTTTACCAGCGACATAACGAGATTTATGCTTAGGCAAAGTCTCTTTGATTTCTCTGTATTTAGCTTCGTGTTGATTTTCAAAACGGCAGCCAATCAAGACAGTGTTGATCACCTCTTGAACGACAGCAGAACGCCAAGCTTTTTGTTTTGTCTCAATCCACGTTTTTAATGGATCCGCCACTTTCCACATATCAAGCCACCAGTGAGCCGTGTCTTTCAACTCTGGCTTCGCATCACTGAGCTGACTGCGTGGATCTTGCAAAGTACTTGGATCAAATTGAGTTCCGCAAGCATCGCACTCATCAGAATAGGCTTCGGTGTTGCCACAGTTAGGACATGTCCCACGCACGAAACGATCTTGCAGGAAGCGATTCATTTTTGGGTCGTACCACTGTTTAGTAACACGCTTTTCTAAAACGCCGTTTTTAAAAAGACGACGCAAGAAATCTTGAGAGTATTGCTCATGCAAAGGATATGTCTCTGGACGAGATGTGCCCGTGAAGATATCCGTTTGCACAGAATATTTTTTTAAAGTGTCTTTTTGTTGTTCATGAATGGTGTCGATAAATTCACGAATTGTTTTACCGGCTTTAATAGCAGCCACTTCGCTTGTTGAGCCGTGATCGTCATTGCCGTTTACGAACAGCACATTTTCCGCGCCGATCAACATGCGCATCCAGCGGGCGTAAATGTCAGCGGGAACGTGAGCTCCTGCCAAGTGTCCTAAGTGCAGAGGACCATTGGCGTAGGGCATTCCTGCGGTAACAACAACCTTTTTAGGTTTTTTAAACATGTTGAGAACGGATTTTACATCCGTTGGCGGAGAGAATTTATTTTCGGGTTTTGATCCTGGCTGCATATTAACCTCTAAAGGTCTAATTTAGCTAAAATCTGAGGATGATGCACTAATTTTGCTGCTTGAAAGTATCAGAATCTAAAAATGGAAAAGGCCCGAAGGTTTACCTTCGAGCCTTTATTGGTTGCGGGGGCAGGATTTGAACCTACGACCTTCGGGTTATGAGCCCGACGAGCTACCAGACTGCTCCACCCCGCGACAAGGAGATATAGGTATAGGTTGAAAGCGGTATGGGGTCAATGCTTCATATTTGTTTTTCTAAGATAATACTGTGTATCATTCGACAAATTCTTCTTCGAAACAATGAGTCTTGTCTGAAAACGACAATCAATACTAGGGGCTTCTGCATTTTTGCTTCAGAATTCATCACAAGTGCAAACATAAGGAGCAAATATGAAAGAAACAAGTAAACCTCACGGTTTAAGAAATCTGCTTATTGGTGCTTCCTTGGGGGTGGCAGCTATGTACTTCTTGGATCCCACAAGAGGCAATCAGCGACGAGCTGTGGTTCGTGACAAATTCATTAGCATGGCCAAACGAATCGAACGCCGCCGACAAAAACTTTCAACAGACATCAAGAATCGAGCGATAGGCACGACGAAAGAAGTGGCTCGTCATTTAAGAACCGAACATGTGGACGATGCGACTTTGGCACAACGAGTGCGTTCCGAGTTCGGGCGCAAGGTTCGTCATGCCAGAGCCGTGAAGGTGGAGGTTCGAGATGGTGTGGTGACTTTATCTGGACCCATTCTGAAATACGAGGTTCGCCAGCTTTTGAGATGCGTTGAAAACGTTCCTGGAGTGCAAGCTGTCGAGGATCAACTCGATAAGTATGACAGCGCAGGGGATATTTCCAGCCTGCAAGGAAAGGGCGCTGACTATTTTCAATAGAGTTCTTGGGGCGAGATTGCCAACATAAAGAAAGCATGGTTCATTGCTCTCCGAAGAAGGAGAGTCTATGAATTGGAAAAACCTTTTAAAAGTTCTCTCAATATCCTTAGCACTGGTTGTCGTTATGTTGGGAGGACTTGCGTTCTGGGGACTTTCAAAATTACCTTCTGCTTTCGAGATCAAACAATCTCTCACTCCGCCAGCTCTTAAGAAAGCAGATGCCGGTGCTCACGGAAAACCTGAAGGAACGACGGAAGCTTCAGCCGCCAACAAAGATGAGAGTCCTGCTGTCATTTCCGATGGGGCTCCTTCGGAGGCACCTGCAAAATCAAATGTCACTGCCAATACGACGAAAGTTCTTCTTGAGAACTTTACTGATACACGAAAACCCTTGGTGGAGGGATGTCGCAATCTGGCTCAGGCTTCCGAAAGTCATTTTATGCGGGACCCAGAAAGTGCTTCAGCAAAATATTTTTTTGAATCTTTAGCGCAGGAACAAAAAGATCCGTTGGTGGAAACAGCGGCTCCCATTCTTCGTTATATCTTTAGAGCTCCCGGCATGCAGTCTGTTATCGAAATGGTGATGAAAGCCGAAGAGATAAAAGACCTGGGGATGCTAAAGAAGGCTGAGTTCTATTACGAGATTTATCGCGCCGGGGATTTTTTGAAGGATCATAAAGACGACATGGATGTGATTCTGCAAAAAACCTATAATATGCATCATCTCGCAAAAGCCGTAGCACAAAAACCAGAGCTCGCCAAAGATGCTGCGACTCTCAGCTTTTGTGAGCAAATGGAAAAGAACGTCAACGACAGCGGAACTTACAACGCCGATCAAGCGGCGAGTGAAATGATGAAGTTTCTAAGTGATTCGGGAATTGATCCTAAGTCCATCGACTATGATCCGAACTATAGATCGAAAGTGAAATTGAATCTATCGAGTTCCCAAGTCTCAATCAATGACACTTGGGTTGTGAAACTATTTGCGAGAGACATCGAAAAGGCCCACAAAGACCCAACAGCGAAGAACTAATTCTTCGCTGTTGGCGAAATATGCCAGTATAACTTACGGCGATTAGTCTTTAGTCCATTAAGACCCCTCGGCATAAAGAAACATTGTTTATATGCCGAAACGGATTAGAAGATTATAGCTTAAAGTGAAAGTGGGAAAAGGTCATATGGTCTATCTAGTGTTCATTCTCAGTTTGTTGATTGTTTCGTGTACACCTAAAAAAGAAGTTGTTCAGCAAGTTCAAGTAATTAAATGTGAGCAAGGTAAACCAGTTACTGGATATTTCTCTGTAGCAAAAGATACACCCATGAAAGAGAAGCCAAGTCATAAATCGAAGACTAAGATAAATGCTAAAGCCACGGAGTTGCTTGGTAAGGCAGACTATAGAATATTGGATGGTGATTACAGGCTTAAATCATTCTGTGAAACAGAAAAATGGGTTTATGCAATGATAGTTAAAATTGACGAAGCTGATGTTCAAGGGGAATTTGGATGGATTCCAAAATCAGCAATTAAAGATTTATCTCAACAAGCTCCCCCAAAAAATCGCAAAGCTGAAGATAAGTTTGATTGTTATGAAAAAGGAATAAAGTATTATAAATCTATAGGCTCTTATCCAAGGCTCTCTACGGGGGAATCTGCCGAGCAAATTACCGAGCTTAAGTGTAGTCGAACTATTGGTGCTTTTGATACTGGGTTATTGCAGTAATACACCTAGCTCTTCACTTGGGTTGTTTGAATATCAAGTGTTGTCCCCCAGTCTTGCGATGTAAAATATAGCTCGGATACATTTTAACTGCGGGACTCTATCCCTAGATGGGATAATTTCAATTATAGAAAATTAGTTTTTCGTTGTGACTGTTTGGGATTCGCCTTTTTCATTCACAGTGACAATCTTGGTTTTTGAAACACGGATCGTTGGAATGTCCTCAGCTCCTTCGGCTTTTAGTTTTTCCACTTCAAAAGGAACCACTTGCTTAGGACCTTTTTTGCCAGGGTGAAGTTTGTACTGGTGAGCACAGTTTTTAGAACAAGTGTCCTTCTTGAATTCAATTTCTGCGCAATCCACACAGATTAATTCTTCGGAGTCGCAGCGTTTGCACGAAATTTTAATTTCTGACGGCTGACCACAGTGCGGGCAAAGACCGTACTTCGTCGAAGGTTGCAGATTCTGATCCAAAGCCACGCGATGATCAAAAACGAAGCATTCTCCTTCGAACTGATCATTCGGGAATTCTTTCATGTAATTGATGATGCCGCCATCAAGTTGGAAGACGTTGTCATAACCTTGCTTTTGCAACTCCAAAATGCCTTTTTCACAGCGGATTCCGCCGGTGCAGAAGATCAACATTTTTTTATCTTTCGAAATACCCTGGCTTTCGATGTACTGAGGGAAGTCCGTGAACTTTTCAATGTTCGGATTTAAAGCGCCTTTGAATGTGCCGATTTTGTATTCATACCAGTTGCGTGTGTCGATCATGACGTAGTCATTTTCTTCTTTCATCACGCGGTTCCACTCAGCCGGAGTTAAATGCTGGTTTTTACCTTCTGGAGGCATCATTTCCGGAATGCCGGTCGTCACGATCTCTTCGCGAATTTTTACTTTGAAACGACGGAAAGGAGCTTTGTGGGATTCAGAATCTTTAAAGAACAAGTTCGGAGCTGAGAAATAGTCACGAATAAACTGCTTCCAGGCATTGAAGGATTCGATAGAAGAAGCGGCACATGTCGAGTTAAAGCCCTCATCGCCCAGGATCACTAAGCCTTTGATATTCAATTCATCTGCTTTTGTTTCGAGATCTTTTTGAACCGCAGGAACATCTGCAAGTTTCTGAAATTTATAGAAAGCCGTAACATAATAGGCCGAAGTCGAAGACATATTGTCACCTCAGTTGTCCAACCCAGGCTCCAAACCAGGGGGAGTTGAAATTCGCCTCTGGTTATAAGGTTCCTCGGAAAAGGAATCAAGTATTATCTATGCGGGGCGGCAATCCCTTGTAAGCTTTGGATTTCCCAAGTAAAAAGAAGCCTTTAAAGGAACAAAAATGCTCGCGACACCTCAAGTTCAAAAAGAAATCCAACGCCGTCGTACTTTTGCCATTATCTCGCATCCAGATGCGGGGAAGACGACTTTAACTGAAAAACTTCTCTATCACGGGGGAGTGATCCACGAAACGGGAGAAGTGAAGGGCAAGCAGGGCACGAAAGCCGTGACTTCGGACTGGATGGCCATGGAGCGTGAGAAGGGGATCTCCATCACGTCTTCAGTGATGACATTCGATTTCGAGGGTCTACGCGTAAACCTTCTCGATACTCCGGGGCATAAAGACTTCTCTGAAGATACTTACCGCGTTTTGATGGCCGTGGATTCTGCATGTATGTTGATCGACGTTGCCAAGGGTGTTGAGGAACGTACGAAGAAACTTTACGAAGTCTGCCGTCTGCGCAAAGTCCCTATTTTCACATTCGTAAACAAACTCGACCGTGAAGGTAAAGACCCACTCACCTTGATTGATGAAGTTGAAAAAACTTTGAATATGCAATGCTATCCGGTGACATGGCCTTTGGGGATCGGACAAAGATTCCGTGGTATCTACAATCGCCTGACAAAAGAGATCTGGGTTTACGATCAGCGCCGTGAAGAAGTGGAAGACTACAAAATCATTCCATTTGAAAAAGGCAAAGACGATCAAATTCTCTATCAATACCTCGATAAAGAATCTGCGGATCAAGTTCTGGAAGAACTCGATTTGATCGAAGGTGCCTTGCCTCCATTTGATGTGAATGAGTTCCTGAATGGGACGATTTCTCCTGTGACTTTTGGTTCTGCTAAGCAAAACTTCGGGGTGGACACGTTCCTGAAATTCTTCACTCAGTACGCTCCCGGTCCTCAAGCTCGTCATACGAAAGACGATAGAGAGATTGATCCTTGTGATGCGAACTTCACAGGCTTTGTATTTAAAATCCAAGCCAATATGGATAAGCGCCATCGTGACCGTATTGCCTTCATCCGTATTTGTTCAGGTAAGTTTGAACGCGGCATGAAAGTAAAACACTCTCGTCATGATAAAGAGTTGCGTCTTTCTTACGCCAGCCAGTTCGTCGCTGCGGATAAGGAGACTGTGGATGATGCATATGCCGGTGATATCGTCGGCGTCGGTGACACAGGAAACTTTGCTATCGGCGACTGTGTGTTTGCTTCTGGCAAAGTGCATTTTGAAGACATTCCAAAGTTTGCACCAGAACTTTTCGGCCGCCTGTCGGTGCGGGATGCTTTGAAGCGCCAAAAGATGCAAGAGGCTCTTAATCACTTGTCTGAAGAGGGTGCGATTCAATTGTTCATTGATCCTATCGTAGGTCCTCAGGATCCGATCATTGGTGCGGTCGGTGAACTTCAATTCGAAGTTCTTTTGCGTCGCTTGCAAGATGAATACAATTTGGAAGTAAAACTCAATCGTTTGCCATACGGTGTGGCTCGTTGGCCAAGAACTGCAGAAGGAAAACCTGTCGCAGAACTTAAAGGCGGAGCCAATATGTTCCGCGATTTACAAGACAACCCTGTGGTCCTTGTTAATCAAGAGTGGGACTTGAACTGGCTGAAACGCGAAAACCCAACCGTCGAATTCCAAACTAGCATTAGTCGCGCCCGGTAGGCCGGGAGGCCGCAGTGCCGAAGCGCCAGGGGCGCGTAGGCTGAAGCAGCGCCCAGCAGGGTAACAGATTGGAGTAGCAATGAGTCTCCCATTAGAAATCCAAGACCTCCGCAAGAGGTATAATGAAAGTGCCGTTGAAGCTGTGAAAGGAGTTTCTTTCACAGTGAACGGCGGTGAAATCTTCGGACTCTTAGGGCCCAATGGAGCCGGGAAGACCACGATCATTTCTTCCATTACGACTTTGGAAAAACCCACATCGGGAACAGTGAAGGTTTTCGGTGTTGACGTGATCAAAGATCCCATGTTCACAAAAAAGCAAATTGGTGTCGTTCATCAGGAAGTCATCAATTCGGGCTTCTTTGATGTCGAAGAAATTCTAAAATTTCACTCTGGCTACTACGGTCTTCGCAAAAACACTGAGCGCATTCATTTTCTTTTAAGCAAGCTGGCTTTGTATGAGCATCGTCATAAAAAAGTGAAACAACTTTCAGGCGGCATGAAGCGCCGTTTGATGATTGCAAAAGCCCTTGTACACAATCCGAAACTTTTATTGCTTGATGAACCTACGGCCGGAGTCGATATCGGTCTGCGCGAAGATCTTTGGAGATTTGTGCAAGAACTCCGTAACGAAGGTATGTCGATTCTTCTTACGACTCATTATCTGGAAGAGGCGGAACAACTCTGCGATAGAGTCGGAATTATCAATTTAGGATCTTTGGTGTGCCTGGGAAATACGAAGGAAATCATTCGCCAGTACACACATAAAAAGATCCGCATGCTTTTAACGGAAGTCTTCCCGTTAGAGTCTCCGTATCTTGTTGAGGTTGTCGGCAAGGAATACTTCTTTATCGTTCCTCAGAATAAACCTTTGGGTGAAGTGATCAGTGAGGTGGGAATTCCCACTCAGCTCATTAGTGACGTGCAAATCGACGAAGGTGATCTGGAAGATGCCTTTTTAAAACTTGTTAGTAAAAAAGATGTGCAGGTGCCGCTATGACTGGATTTGTAACGATCTTTCAAAGAGAAATAGCTCGCTTCCTTAAGGTCATCGTGCAAACGGTGATCACACCCTTTGTTTCTTCCTTTTTGTATCTTTTGATCTTTGGTGTTTCTTTAGGTGAACAAATGGCATCACATCAAGGTGTGAGCTATTTGTCGTTTCTAATTCCCGGTCTGATGATGATGGGACTTATTAACAACGCTTTTCAAAACTCATCTTCTTCCATTGTTTCATCAAAATTTTCAGGTGATCTTGAAGATCTGCGCGTGGCCCCAGTCACGGACCGCGAAATCATTTGGGCGATGAGCTTGGGGTCTGTGGTGCGAGGCACGATTGTCGCTTTGATCACCTATGTGGTGGGCTCCGTCTTTATGCTTTACCAACAAGGCGAATGGCTCACGATTGCGCATCCATTGATTGCGTTGTTTTTCTTGGTTGTCGCGGGATTGATCTTCGGGATGATCGGCATCAGCATTGCCTTTTGGGCAACGACCTTTGACCAACTCTCGGCATTCTCCGCGTTTATTTTGCTACCGCTGACTTACCTAGGAGGCGTGTTCTTATCTATCGAACACTTACATCCTTTCTGGCAGATGGTTTCAAGAGCCAATCCTCTATTGTATCTTATCAACGGTCTTCGTTACGGGGTTCTTGGTGTCAGTGACGTGAATGTATGGACAGCGGGACTGATCTCTTTGATTGGTTTTGTGTTCTTTTACGTAGTGGCTCATTGGAGCCTAAAAAAGGGTTCTTTCCAGCGTTGGTAGAATAAAGAAACGAGAAACAACATGAAACGCTTTTGGGGAATTCTTCTTACGCTGACTCTTGTTAGCTTCCCGACGTGGTCTCAGAAGTCAGTGCTCAAGATGACTGTTCTTTCGACGGGCTCCGCTTATCCTATTGAGGGCTCCACCATTCAAGGTGGTTCCTGGTTTAAGAAGTTTAAGATGACCCATCCGGCATTTTTATTTCAACATCCCAAAGGCACCGTGCTTTTTGATACGGGCTTGGGAAGAACTGCGGAAAAACAAACTCAAGACATGGTCTGGTGGGCAAGGATCGCGACGGAGTTCAGTCAAGATGAAGCGACCAACGGCCCTGTCGCAGATCAGCTTAAAAAAATGAATATCAAGCTGGATAAGATCATTGTTTCCCATGTGCACTTTGACCACGTCAGTGGGCTCGCGGATCTTCCGGATGTTCCCGTAGAGATTCAGCCCCAAGAGCTGGCATTTACAAAAACCAAGGACGCCTCTCCCGCAGTCTTTCCTTCTTTATTTAGCGAAAAGACGTTGTGGAATACTTATGAGTTGGAAAACAAAGAGTACGAAGGTTATCCAAAAAGT
Source organism: Bdellovibrio sp. HCB-110 (assembly GCF_047323225.1). Lineage (GTDB taxonomy): Bacteria > Bdellovibrionota > Bdellovibrionia > Bdellovibrionales > Bdellovibrionaceae > Bdellovibrio. The sequence goes on along the minus strand of NZ_CP178750.1, from coordinate 2,177,957 downwards.
CGGGATGTTTTCGCCGACGGGAGTTTGGTTTTAGTAGGACTTCCTGGGCACACACCAGGCTCTGTGGGATTGTTTGTGAACATAAGCGCAACACAAAGAGCTTTTTTGGTCGGAGACACAGTTTGGAACTCTGAGGCTATTGAAAAGGGAGTCCCGAAGTTTTGGCTGGCTCGTATGTTTGCTGATAATAAACCAGATGAAGTCTTAAAACGCATTGAAGAGCTGCAAGCTTTGCACAAAAGAAAACCGGAAATTTTAATCGTTCCAAGTCACGATGCTGCGTCTGTAGACGCGCTTAAAAAAATGATCGGGCAGGACCTGTAGATTTGATCCTGCCGCGGATTTAGAAAACTATTTTTTATTCTTAGCAAGCAGCTGTTCAACCACACGCAGAGTCACATAAACGTTGCAACGATAAGACAATTTCTCGTAAGACTTTCCGTTGTAAGAGATGCTGCCTTCACCTGTTAGCGTGCTGTCGCCAGGAAGAGTTTGATCCACATCAAAAGACAGTGAAGAAAGATCAATGCGCTCGCCAGAGTGTTTGTCTTTGTTTAGCAATTCAAGATCCAATTTCAGACGGCGCATTTTTTCTGGCACCGGAGTTGGATTTAAAATGTCAGTTCCTTTGCGGATAGGGTAAGTATTTTTAGTGACGACTTCGAAAATACCATCGCTGGATTTTTCATTTAGATGAGAAATCTCATCGTTAAAGATGATGGATTGTTTTGTCGTTTTACCGTCGTAGTTTTTTTCAATCACAGTCAGGACCGAAGGTGATGTCGGCATGCTATCGAACTTGTGACCGAGGGTGAACGGAAGAACCATGGATACGTCAAGAGTAGGGTCTGAATCGTTGTTACCCCAAACGTCACAGTTTACTTGTAACGCCGCTTGCGCCATGTGCGCTGTAAAAAGAGTCGCAATAAAAAGAGTGGATTTAAACATACTGTCTCCAATGTTTAGGTTGATATTTCTTGGGCGAGCGGAATATAGCTCACAAAATTCCAGAGCCACAGTGCTAGAATTTTAGACAGGGAGAACTTACACGTACGCACGCGTTTTGCGTTAGGATCGTGTCAGCAAGAGTGAAAGTCGGAAGAAGTTATTCGAGATCTCGGCCAGGATCGCGAACGATCCCGGCGGGGCTCGTAAGGAAACTAATAGGTCAAAGTTGCCGGCTGAACGGGTTGAACAGCTGTGTTGTTTTGGTTCACGTTTTGTGTTCCATCATTCACAACGCTGAAGTTCAAGGCTTCGAATTTTTGACGACGATTTCTTTCGTCTTCAAGACGTGCAGCTTCAAGTTTTTCAAGAATTTGATTTTCAGTTCTTACTTCCAATTGTTTGCGTGCATCTTTAAGTCCCTCTAGTGCCGCAGAATTAGAAGTTACAAGTTGGGCTTGAGCGGAAGCTCCTGCCAATACAGATACAAGAATGATTTTTTTCATAGTACTGCCCCTTTTTGCGTCTCTCATATCCATAAAGATGTCCGATTGATCTACTCAATGCGCTGCATCTATAAACTCTACAGGGTCTTTGCTTGCGCAATGAGTCGCAGACCTCTTTGTCATTCTGATCCCAATGAGTTAAACAGGTCTATTCTGTGGGAGTTTCACGATGTTTGAGAATTTATCTGACAAGATCATGGCGAGCCTTAAAAAGGTCCGTGGGCAAAGCAAAATCACGGAGTCCAATGTTGAGGACGTGATTAAAGAGATCCGCCTAAGTCTTCTTGAAGCCGATGTGAACTTTAAGGTCGTTAAGACCTTCATCGACAAAGTGAAAGCCAAGGCCTTAGGGGCTGAAGTCCTTCAGAACGTCAATCCAGGACAAATGTTCGTTAAGATCGTGCACGATGAGCTTGTGAATGTCCTGGGTGGTGGGGCTGTTGATATCAACGTGCGTGAAAATCCGAGCGTGATTTTCCTCGTGGGTTTGCAAGGGGCGGGTAAAACAACGTCCGCTGCAAAACTCTCTCTTTATATTCGTCAAAAGTTAGGAAAAAAACCGGGACTTGTTCCTGCTGATATCTATCGTCCTGCGGCCATCGACCAGTTGCAAACTTTGGGTCGTCAAAACAACATCCCGACATTCCCCACACAAGTGGGAATGAAGCCCGAAGAGATCTTAGAAAAAGCAAAACAATGGGCCAAGGATAACATGATCGACGTTGTGATCGTGGATACTGCGGGCCGTTTGCAAATTGATGAAGATTTAATGGGTGAGTTGGGGCGTCTCAGAGAGATCTGGACTCCACAAGAAATTCTTCTCGTGGCCGACGCCATGTTGGGACAGCAGTCCGTAAATGTGGCCGAGGGGTTCCATAAGCGTCTCACTCTGACAGGTTTGATTCTTACGAAAGTAGACGGGGATGCCCGCGGTGGTGCGGCCTTGTCTATTCGTGAAGTGACGGGAATTCCTATTAAGTTCCTCGGTGTCGGCGAGAAGGTGGCGGCTCTTGAAGTTTTCCATCCAGATCGTTTGGCGGGGCGTATTCTCGATATGGGTGACGTTCTTTCTTTGGTGGAAAAAGCTCAAGAAGTGATCGATGAAAAGTCGGCTCGTGAGTCGGCGAAAAAGATCATGAAGAACGAATTCACTTTGGAGGACTTCCTGACTCAGATCCAGCAGCTCAAAAAAATGGGTGGATTTGAGAGTATCTTGAAATTTTTACCGGGGATGGGGGACTTAAGTAAGCAGCTTAAGAATATGACCCCTCCGGATGCCGAAATGAAAAAGATTGAGGCGATTATTCACTCTATGACCTTGCAAGAGCGCCATAACCACAAGATTCTAAACGCCTCGCGTCGTCAAAGGATCGCCAAAGGGAGCGGCACTCAAGTTCAGGACGTGAACAAGCTGGTAAAGCAGTTTGAGGATGCTAAAAAGATGATGGGCGGGCTCATGAAAATGGGAATGGGTCGAGGTGGGATGAAGTTCCCATTTTAAAGCTTGATATTTAATTGTTAACACAGTACACACTTGGTCTTACTGTTTTTGATACATGAGGTTTAGAAATGGCAGTTGTAATTCGTTTGGCTCGTATGGGCGCTAAGCATGACCCTAAATACCGCATCACTGTGGCGGATTCTCGTCGTTACGTTACTGGTAAATTCCTTGATATTCTTGGGACTTACATCCCAACTCCAAAAGGTAACGATAAAAAAGTTGAGCTTGATCTAGCTAAAGTTGAAGAGTGGATCAAAAAAGGCGCTCAGCCTACAGACCGTGTAAAACACGTTATCAAATTGGCTCAAGCTAAATAATAGTGGTTGGCAACGTACCCGAATTCGATAGAATATCGGGTAGGTAAAGTACTATCTGTTGGGGGTAATTATGGATAGCTTGAAAGACCTCGTAGAATTCATGGCGAAGTCTCTTGTGGACAAACCTGAAAAAGTCGAAGTTGATGAAATCCCTGGTCAGCAAACTACACTTCTTGCTTTGAAGGTTGATAAAGAAGACCTCGGTAAAGTGATTGGTAAGCAAGGTAAAACTGCTGCGGCTATGAGAACAATTATCCGTGCAGCTGGTACAAAGCTTAACAAACGCTATCATCTTGATATCGTAGAATAAGCTTAATCTATAAAAGATTTAATTCTCTAAGGAAGGGGTTGTCACAAACAACCCCTTTCTGTTTTTGGAGTTCGAAATGAAATTGGTAGGAAAGATTCGCGAAGCTCATGGCCTTAAAGGAGATCTTTACGTTCTCATTTTTTCTGGCGACATTTCTTGGGCAAAAAGAATGAAGCACTTTGGTTTGAAAGCCAAAGACTCTGACGAAATTAAAAACTTCACAGTGGAAAGAACAAAGCCTTTCAAAAAAGGTCTTATTGTTAAAGCTGCCGAAATCGGTGATCGCACGGCGGCTGAAGGTGTTGAACACATGGAGTTCTACGTTGAGGACGACCTCTTTGTTTCAAAACCAGGTGAAGGTATTTACCTTTCTGAAATTAAAAACTTCAAATTGAAAAATCCAGAACAAGTTGTCCTTGGCGAGATCGTTGATTTTTCTTCCAACGGAGTTCAAGACCTTTTGGTTGTTGAAATCGCTGGTAAGAAAGTTGAAGTTCCTTTTGTCGATGCGTTTATCAAGAAAATCGACTTCAAACATCAATCCGTTGTGATGGATTTGCCTGAAGGGCTTTTGGATCTCGAGAAAATTTAATGCTCAAGATAGACGTGATCACTCTTTTTCCTGAGATGATTGAGAGTGCCGTGTCTCACGGTGTTCTCGGTCAGGCTTTGAAGGGTGACCTTCTCTCTGTAAAAGCGCACACTCCGCGTGAATTTGCTTCCGATCGCCATCGCACGGTGGATGATCGTCCTTTTGGTGGCGGTGATGGAATGATCATGCTGCCAGAGACTCTCGAAAAAACACTTCAGAAAGTGCAACATAAGACTTCCAAAGTTGTCTATCTGTCTCCGCAAGGGAAAACTCTGACAGATGAAACGGCTCGGGCCCTTTCTAAAGAAGAACATCTGGTTTTTATCTGTGGCCGCTATGGCGGTATCGACCAAAGAATCATCAACACCTATGTCGACGAAGAAATCTCTATCGGAGATTACGTTTTGTCCGGCGGGGAGTTGGGAGCTTTAGTGGTGATCGATGCTTTGGCGCGCTTTATTCCAGGTGTGTTGGGTCATGATGATTCTGCTCATAAAGACAGTTTTTCCGAGGGGCTTTTAGAGCATCCTAACTTCACAAGACCTCGTGAATATTTAGGGCAGGAAGTTCCCGAAGTTCTTTTAAGCGGAAATCATAAAGTGATTGAAGAGTGGAAACATAAAGTCTCTGCACTTGTGACACTAAAAAAACGTCCCGATTTATTTAAAGAATATCTTCAACAAGAGAACGAAAAATATCAGGCGGCAAGGAAGAAAAAAACGGCGGCTCCTTTGCAAGAGCTAAAGAGTTTTTTCGCTCAGATGTCGGTTCAAGAGAAGCGGGCCCTGGGTCTTGAAGATTTGCGTGAGGAAGATTTGAATGGCTGAAACTCCCTATGTCCCTCGACTTGCTATTGGCCTGGTTCACTATCCAGTTCGTGATCGTCTTCAGAAAACGGTGGCGACCAATATCACCAATTTCGACATCCATGACATTGCCCGGGCAGCCCAGGTTTATGGGGTGGAAAAATATTACATCATTCATCCCATGCAAGAGCAGCTCATGTTCGTAGAACGAGTTTTGGATCACTGGAGAACAGGGCAGGGCTCTAAATTCAATCCCATGAGAAAGACGGCTCTAGGACCCGTAAAAACGGCAGAGAGCGTGGAGAAAGCTCTTGCCGACTGGAACGTGCCGGATTGTCTGACGATTGCGACTTCGGCTCGGGTGGAGTGGGCGAAGAAAAAATTCTCATTTGCTGAGCTGCGCAATGAAATGCATGTAGAAAAGAAACCCGTTTTTATGCTATTTGGTACTGGCTTTGGCATGACAGAAGAGCTTATTGGGTCTTGCTCTGGAGTCCTTGAGAGTATTCGAGGGGCTCCCCCAAATGATTACCGCCATCTTTCTGTGAGATCGGCAGTAAGTATCTGTCTTGACCGAGTAATGGGTCCATGGTAGACCCTTATTTTACTTTTTGTGAAAATTGACTGCTACAAGGATTAAGCAATGGCTACTAAAGAAACAAACCTGGTTCGTCGCGTAAGTGTTAAAGCTGCTAACAAAAATATCCAAGCGTTCAGCTCTGGTGATACTGTTAACGTATTCGTTAAAGTAAAAGAGGGTGAGAAAGAGCGCGTTCAGCTTTACAAAGGTATCGTAACTAAGATCCAAGGATCTGGCGCTCAAAAAACTTTCACAGTTCGTAAGATCTCTGCTGGTGTTGGCGTTGAAAGAACTTTCCCATTCGCAAGCCCTGCTCTTGATAAAGTAGAAGTTGTGAATCTTGGTAAAGTACGTCGCTCTAAACTTTACTACCTTCGTTCACTTGAAGGTAAAGCTGCTAAGATCGAATCTGAACTAGTTTCTGCTGCTAAAGCAGAATAGTTTTCTAGCAGATCAGTCACTTTTAAATTCAGAAAGACCTAGGACTCATGTTCTAGGTCTTTTTCTTTTATGCAGGTCGTTCCTCGGTGACCAATGGCTAGCCCTGTGGCTAAAATCCGTCGAGAAAAATCTCGGAATGAGATTTCTTCGTTCTAACGATTTGGGATAGCTACGGAATTATGGCAGTATCAAAAAAGACATCATCTAAGAAAGAAATCCCACAAGGGGATTTCTTCGCGTCAGCCCCGAAGGGGTTGAGGGCAGGAGCCCGAAACAAGACAGCAGTAAAGAAATCTAAAAAGGAAGTTTATCCTAAAGTGGAATGGCGTGAGTTTTTACCGGCACCAGTCATTGGCGTTGATGAAGTAGGGCGTGGATGCCTTGCGGGGCCAGTCTATGCGGCTGCTGTGATTTTTAAATCGGATGCCTTAGCTGATCTTGTTACTGACTCAAAACTTTTATCCGAAGAACGTCGCGAAGAACTTGCCGAACTTATTTTAAAAGAACATCACGTGGGTATCGGTTATGCAACAGTGGAAGAAATTGATGAACTCAATATTCTTCAAGCTTCGTTGCTGGCGATGAAAAGAGCGATTGAAAATCTAGGTGTTTCCGGTGGACACGTTCTGATTGATGGCAATATGAAAATTCCGGGGCTTGTGGGATTTGAACAAACGACGGTCGTTAAAGGCGATTTGCGTGTGGCTCCAATTTCAGCGGCATCCATTGTTGCTAAAGTCACTCGAGATCGTTTGATGAAAGATCTAGGAGCGAAATATCCAGTTTATGGATTTGAAGCGCACAAAGGCTATTCAACACAAGTCCACATGGAAAGCATCGTCACGCACGGTCCATGTGAAGTGCACAGAAAGTCCTTCGCGGGCGTTAAAGAATACGTTACCGCCTAATATTTATTGGGCCCACCAGCGTGGGCTTGATTCTGAAAAACACGTCCAAAAATTTTATGAACGAAAAGGTTACGAACTTCTTGGGCAAAGAGTGAAAACTCCTTTTGCTGAAGTAGATTTGATTTTTAAAACTCCCGAAGGTCACGCGCTTATGGTGGAGGTGAAGACCGCCAACCTTGCGGATTTTCAGCCTCATCGAATTTCGAAAAAACAAAAGGCACGCTTAACACGCGCTCTGCAGTTTTTAGCGGAGCGTTTGGATTCTCTCGTGGTGGCGCACTGGGCCTTTGTCACAAAAGACGGGGTGGTCACTATCATTGAAGATATCAGTGGTTGACGAAGGGGGCGGAAGCAAGGGGACAATAGAGTATGAAAAAATTCGCACTTATTCTTTGCGTTCTTATTTTTCAAACTCAAGTGGTCTTCGCTCAAGATCTTAAGGCTTTCTTGAAAAGTTGCGCCTGGGGTACTCTTGCAGGAGCTGGTGCGGGAGTAGTCAGTCTCGCTTTTACGGATAAGCCCAGTGAATCCTGGAATAACGTTGCTAAAGGAGCTTCACTCGGTCTTTATGCGGGGATTGCCTACGGTTTGTATCAAGCCAATAAAGAACCTGAAAAATACCAACAACCCGACTTCGCTCTTTTTCCTTCATTCAGCGAGGGAAAAGTCGATGGAGTTCAAATCACTAGCACCGTATTTTCATTTTAGTAGAAGCCGTATGCTTCCAAAGCCTCCGGAGGCAATGGTGGTTTCGGTGTCCCATCGAACGTGAATTCAAAGTTCAGCTTAAATCTTGTGTCACTGCCGACAACCTGCTCGTTGACGAAGGTGATCCTCATGCAATCCCCAGGTGCTTTGAACTGAGCGATATAGGCCCAGGATTTAATTTGGGTTCCTTTTTCAGAGGCAGCCCAGTTAGCATCGTATACAAATTTCCCCATCAAGTTGATATAACGGGAAATGAACCCCGCAGAGAAAGTATAATCCTCTTGGCGTGTGCTTGTGTCGACAGCCTGACCAGGAGTGATTTTATACTGACGAGTCAGTTGTACTTGAAAGAACTGACCTTGGTCGTTCAATAGGCGCACGCGCGACGAAGCATTAGTCACATTTTGATAAGGGAAATAGTTGAAAATCGAATACGTTTGGAAATGATCCAGACGCATATCCAAAGTAGCTGTTAAGTCGGACCAGTTCTCAGTGCTTCGGTCTTCTTGAGAGGCATCGTAAGATTGAGAAAGACGAAGGTAACCGATTTGACGATATTCAGGACGGTCGCCGACCCAACGTTTTTCTGTCACTTTATTAAGTAATGAAAGTGTTACGAGATTGCGGTCGTAGATACGGTCGTTGTAGTCAAACTGCACTCCGAAGTCGCTGCCGATATCCAAGTCACTGATACTGTCACGAGAGGAAAACGGCGCATCAGATAAATTTCCTGTTCCGAAGAAGGGATGATCTGCCTGAGAAAACCAAGGTAAGCGGCTGTACGTGATCTCGGGAACGATTTCGTGTTTGTAGCGAGTGGCTTTGGAGCTGACGGTGTCGCCATAGATACGGCTGAAGTTCATGCGCGTGCTAAGTTCCGTGCGCAGATAGCGACGAACTAAGTAAGGATTCTCTTCCACATTGAAATTGTAGTGAGTTTCTCGGTAGCTCAATTTTGGAAGAAGATCGAGGCCTTCACCTAACTTTATCGGATAATAAATTGTCGGGCGGAAGTCCAAACGCTGACCCGTGCGAATCATATCGATGGACGGATCGTAAGTGCCATCATAAATTCTTTTGCAAGCGGGATTGTCTTCCCACTTAGGATCGTGACAGGTATTTTTTGGAAAACGAATTTTAGCATCATCAACGGTGACTTCTTCCATGTCATCGTAGGCATTTCCAGCTCTGCCGAAATTCGTGTAATTCAAATCAAAAGAGTAAATGAAATTCGTGTCGCCGATATTTTCTTGAGCTTGGGCAAAACGCAACTCGGGGAGGCGGTGAACGGCATCTTCATTTCCAGATAAGGGATCTGCATGAAGCATGTTGACGTAGTAAGAACCATCAACACTGTAGTGTTGATCTTGGGTGTTCTTTGTATAAGACACACGATTTTCCATGGCAGAGTCACCGAAATTCAAAGTCTCTTCTGGAAAATCTTTAGAGTATTGCAAATCGCTAGCTAAATTGATCTGGGCTCTATGAATCCCGCCGTCTGGCATTTCATAGTAGTGACTGTAACGTGCAAACCAACGGTCAATGGGATCGTTTTGTTGTGAGTAGGGACGGTAAGTATTAAGGCGGGGATCGTCGGCAAAAGCTTTATCGAAAATACTTGCCGCATTTAAGGAGCCATAGGAGTTTTCATTTAAGACATAGCGGTATTCGAAGAGGGCTTTAAGGCCCCTCTTTGCGTAGTCCTTAGCTTCAATCGTCGCATCACTGCTTCTTGAAATCGCCCAGAAGTAAGGGATTGAAAAAGCAAAACCCCCCGTTTCAGAAACCTCGAAATTTGGAGTTAAAATTCCCGATTGGCGGTCGCTCTTAAGTGGAACAATCAAGTAGGGAAGCCAGAAGACGGGAACATGGCCGAAACGAAGAACCGCATTTTTGATATAGGCGTAACCACCCAACTCGGCACGGACGGTGGTTCCTGAAAAACTCCAAGAGGCGGGGCAGTTTGTACAAGCTGTGTAGTCTGCGGAACTTACGATGTATTCAGACTCTCCGGTTTTTTGCAGAAGAGTTCCTGCAAACATCACGGAACCTGACTGAACATATCCGTTATAAATAACGCCGGTGTTATTTTCGTAATCGAGAAAAACTTGGTCGCCGACGATCGTATTCTTCGCATCCATGATTTCGACATTGCCATAAAGTTCAACCTGGCGTGAACGGCGGTAGACGCGGGCTTTGTCGGCTTTAAGATGTTGTCCTTGGAAAACGATTTGAACTTTGCCTTCAAGCTCTGCGGTGTCTTTTTCATTGTCGCCATACATACTTTCGGCGTTGATAAGCATGCCATGGATTTTCGCCGTGGGTTCGGCAGCCCATAGGGGAGTTTCCGCAAATACGGAAACAAATAAGAATGAAAACAAGACGATCCAGCTCTGAAGCACAGCATATTGTAGGGACCAGTTGGGCGTTTGTCGAGGTTGAAATCCACATTTCCCTGGCCTCTTTTTGGACTCAAAACGTCACGAAATCAGGCCGACAAGTTCCATGAGTCAAACAAATGATGAGGTCATTAATGGAAATCAAACTCGTGCTCGACGGCGATATCACCGTTGTGTCTTTGAGCGGTCGCATTGAAATTGAAAAAACACAATCCTTTAAAAAAGCCTGCCTGCAGAACTTTTCAGATAGAAAAGTGGTGTTTTGCATGAAGAACCTGAACTTTGTTGGGTCTTCAGGAATTCAGAATTTTTTTGGTGTTCTTAATGATCTTAATTCTACAAATAGATTGAGCGTGAAAATCGCGGGTTTAAACCCTGATTTCCAACGCCTTTTTAATTTTTCGGAATGTGCGAACCTTGAAGTGCATGAAAGCATTGAAGGCGCATTGCAGAGCTTCTAAAATTACTTTTAGAAGCCGTCCTGTTTACGCAACTCGTTGAGTTTTTGGCTGAGCTCAAGGTTCAGGCGCTCTAAAGCGGCTGCAGCAACCTTGAGCTTTTCGTTTTCTTCATTCTTAGCATTCCACATATAGCGAAGGCTTTCGAGTTGTTCCATGTATTGGAAGTTTTCCTTTTCCAACTTTTGGATCTTTTCTTGGTCTTCAACGACACGGATCTGCAAATCAGCATGTTCCACGCCTAATTTTTGATTTTGGCGGGAAAGTTCACTCATGCGTTCTTGTTGGCGCTCAATTTCTTTCTCTAAGCGCTCTTTCATATCTTCTTTAGTGCGGCGAAGTGTCACAACTTCATTCTCAAGAGCATCTTGTCTTTCAAGAGCGGCATGAAGTTTCATAGACTTCACTTCCAGTTCTTCCTGGATCTGGTGAAGCATTTGCAACTCGCGGTTCAGGCCTTGAATTTGTTCTTCGTAGAATTGCACCATTTCTTGGGCTTTTTTCTCGGAAGCTTCAACCTGATAGCGAGAGTTTTTAGTCACTTCGATAATTTGATGACGAAGATCGCGCAATTGCGCTTCTCTTTGTGCAAGAGTGCTTTCCAGCTCGTGAACCTTGATGTCCTGGGTGCGGGAATACTCTTTCAGTTGAGAGATGTAAGGTTTCACCTGATTTTTGATGCGATCATGGTATTTCACATGACGAGTCAGTTCAGCTCCCATGTTTTGCGCTTTTTCTTGGAGTGCGCGCAACTTTTCAGAGTAGATTTCCTTTTCTCTTTCAAGCTGATCGATCTTTTGTCTCCAAAGATTGTCTTTTTCCTTCCAGACCAGAATCTGATCAGTGATGGAGGACTGAGACATGCGAGCCTTGTTGGCCTCTTCGCTCAATTTTTGATTTTCGGTTTCAAGGATGGAAAGACGACGGAGCGACACCTTCAGTCTCGCCATCAAATCTTCATTTTGTGAGATCAGATTTTCAACTGTGGATGATTTAAGAATCTCTTTAGGAAGATGACTAAAGTCATTCCTTCTGGGAAGCTCATCCGGAAGTGGAATGCGTCCCACCAGTGTTGGTGCTGCTTCGGCTTCCGCCGTATCAAAATCGAGATGTCCTAATTTCGCCGTTTGGAATTCGGTTTCCATAGCCCTCCTCCATGAAGTCTAGGTCGCCCAGATTTAATAATCTCAATATGAGTCGAGTTTAGTCAAACCAAGGTCGTAAGACTAGACCTTGGTAGCGCTAAAATCCCTTAACATATTGAACAAAATTCCGAAAAGAAAAGTATGTCAGTACCCGCACTTAAAGACGCCAGCAATGCAGTTGAAGAAGTAAAAAAACAGGATGATGCCGCGTTTTTTGATGTGGGTGTCGATCGCGCTGACTTGGGAAAGCCAGAATCTTTGCGTTTCAATATTCTGACCTGGGTTTTAGATGAGCGCTATGATCGCGCTATCGAAGAACTTAAAGACTTTCTTGAAAAACCCTCTGAGTATCCCAATTTTCAATCTAAGATCACTCGTTATATCCATCACTCTGTTGATTTGATTTATGCAATCAAAGCAAAACGCAGTTTTCCGGGGATTAATTCTTTAACCCGCGCCAAACAACAAGAATTGCGCGAGAAGTTCAAAGAACACTTTAGAGAGCTTCAGTATGTTCTTAAAATTGTTGAAAAAATCCAAGGCGATTTGCGCGTGCAAGATGTTCGTTCGACAATTTATGTTGTAAGGGCTGCATGGTTTGCCGTTGTAGCCATTGTCGCTCTGGCATTCTGGCTAGAGATCGTTCATGGCTTGGCGAAGACAAGTTACCTTGTCTTCGATGATGCTTTTGGGCAAGTAGCCAATTGGCTCGCCGATAAGATTGGTTTCTAAAGGGCCCGGCAGAGCGCAGAGTGTAGGCGGCGGGCCGCCGTAACTGAAGCAGATCTATTTCAAACTTTTGTAAGCAGCTTCCAAGACCGGAATCAGTTGCCCACCACTAAGAAGTTTTCCATTCACAAAGACCGTTGGAGTTCCTTGAATCTGTGCTGTTTTTCCTTCGTTAGCCATTTTGCGGATCAATTCCTGAGTTCCTGAATCTTTCACACAAGTCTTTAACTCTTCCAAAGAAAGTCCCGCAGCCTTTGAGACATCTTCAAGATTTTTATCCAAGTTTTGGGCTTGGATAATTTCCATTTGATTCTCAAAGAAATAGTCGTGGGCCGCCCAGCCTTTTTGGCTCATTTTTTCAGCACACATAACTGCTGATGCCAATCCACAAGAAATACCGTCGCCACCACCAGTGATGGCTTCGTTGCAAGTTCCATCCAATGGGAAAGGCTTAAAGATAAACTTTACGTCGGGATGACTTTTTGTAAAGGCATGAAGGGACGGAGCCGCATGTTTGCAATGTGGACAGCGGAAATCAGCAAATTCCACGATTGTCATAACAGGTTCAGCTGTGCCTTTTTGCAAAATAAGTCCGGCAGAAAGATCAAAGTTCTGTGGGGGAGAAGCTTGCCAGTAGGCGATTTTCTCTTTGGCCACTTTTTCAATTTCAGAAAAACCATGGCTTTCAAGGTACATAATATTTCCTAGAAAAGCGAAAGCCGGGATGGCTACAAGAAATCCTGCAACCCATCTTTCTGAAACAAAGATGTCCTTGATGTCGTCAACGAGATTAGCGACGCTCACATCTTCTGCTCCCATCCAAGTGCCGAAGAATCCGATAAACGAAAGAACGTAGGCGCTAATGCAGAAAATGCAAAGATTCGTCATCGTCGTTGAGATCAAGCCCATCACGACAGATGCTAAAACGGTACCTCCGGAGATCAAAAGCGCATAACGAGAGGTCTTTGCACGATCTTGAACCATGTTAAAGCGAGTGACTAAAAGGAAGTAAAGAAGCACGAGGTTTGTGACAACACCCCAAAGAGCCATCGGAACACCCAAAAAGGCAGAGTATTTGCTCGCCGTCACAGCGTCACAGTTCATCACTTCATTGATATTACACACAGATCCGCCTTCAGCTCCGCCGAACTTAAGCGCGTAATAGTGTTGCGTGAGGTAAAAATGAACGCCTACGGCAATCAATGTTGAAAGCAAGGCCAAAAGAAGGAATTTGTTTTTACTGGCTGTGTTTTTCATGTCCCCATTGAAGCGTAGTTTCGTGTTTGAAAGCAATCAAAATTATGTAAAAATGAGAATGCCTTTAGACGCTATCAAGGAAGACAGCTTGAACGACATTCAAAAGTGGATACGTATTCGCAAAGATCTCTACCTGCAAATGGAAAGGCAGGTTCGTCATCGCTTAGGAGAGGACACTCCAGAGTTGATGCGCTACCGCAAGGTCTATGACAAGGAATTCTCGAAAAAATGGACGGCTTCAACGAAAGAAGCTTTGTGGGAGCAGGTGGCTCAATCCCAAGTCGTGATGATCGGTGATTTTCACGCGCTTCATCAATCGCAAAAAGCACAGTTGCGGATTTTAAGACATCTTCCTAAGGAGAGAAAAGTAACTCTGGCGGTGGAGTTCTTCGAAGCCGCGGATCAGGAAAAGATTAACAAGTATCTGTCTGGAAAGATGTCGGAAAGAGAGTTTCTAAAGGCCATTCAATGGCAAAGCAAATGGGGATTTCCTTGGGAGCACTATCGTCCGTTGTTGCGTTGGGCTCAGAAACATAAGATTTCCGTGTGTGGGCTGAATAAGAGTTATAAAAAACGCAATGCCGCAACTTTGAAATCTCGGGATGTTTTTGCGGGAAAAAAAATCGCAGAGCTTGTGAAGCAGAACCCTGATCATTTGGTTTTCGTTATCTATGGGGATTTGCATTTGGCTGCAGGGCATATTCCTCAAGAGATTGAAAATGCTTTGGGCCGCTCGTTTTCAAAAAAGATTCTGCGTATTTTTCAAAACTCCGAACATATTTACTTTCAGCTTCTTAATCGTGAGTTGGAAGCTTCCACGGATTTGGTTCGAATTTCGCAAAATGTCTTTTGTCTGATGAGTGTGCCGCCCTGGGTGAAATGGCAAAACTACTTGATGTATCTTGAGCAAGCCTATGATTTGGAACTGGGTGATGACGACGACGATGAGGACGAGTATTTGGACTACACGGATCACGTGGGTCGTTACGTGAAGATCATCTCTGAAGAGTTAGGTCTTTCTGTTTCCGAGGCGAACTTGTCAGTCTATACGGCGCGAGATACTTCGTTTTGGACTCAGGCTCGAGAGCGTTACGATGCGAAGACTTTGCGCTGGATTGAGGCTTTGATCGCAGAAGAGGTTTCATTTTATTTGCCTGAAATTGGCGCGGCTTATCTGGCTCGTGCCACGGTCAATCACGCGGCGTCTTTGGCGATGCGCTACGTGCATGCTCATAGCAGCGGAGCAAAAAAACTTTTGAGTGATGTTCCTCAAGATTTTCTGGGTTTAATATGGATTGAAGGTGTTGCGTATTTCGGATCTAAAATCATCAATCATAAAAGAAAAACGGATACGATTGCGGATATCAAAGCAAGTCTCTCTTCGCGAGGACCTTCGGATTTGGGGAAAGAGGCTTTGCAATTGGCGCTTGCACAAAAAATGCATGAGCTGATGGTGATCACAGGTGTTCCGCAACATCGGTTGCAAGCGCGCCCGCGGAAAAAATGGAGCTACTTGTTGGCAGCAAATCTGTTGGGTGGAATGTTAGGGGAGCGACTTTACGGTGGATATCGCAAAAAATTAATCTCTCCGCTGACGATTTTAAGTTTTATTAAAAAGTCAGTGGATAGTGAGAGTTTTAACGTGGCATACTACGACATATTAGAAGTGGTTGAATCGTTGCCAGCGCCGTTTCATAGCAAGAGGGAAAAGTTATGAAGAACAATTCTTGGTACTACAATGTGAATTTAAAACCTCAAGGTCCTTTGAGTTATGAAGAAATGCGTGCGCGAATTCATCGCGGAGAAGTCGGGCCTCAGGAGCTGATCTCCAATGATGCTGACGGATCTTGGAAGCCTGCATGTGAGTGGGGTGTGTTTGAAATCACTTTGTTTCCAGCGACTCAATCTTTTATTTACGGCCAAGACATTCTTGAGGATGAAAAGGAGTGGGTTCTTTTAGTTCCTACGGCAGACGGTAAGGGGACTTTGCAAGAAGGCCCATTTTCAGTTCGAGAAATTCGCGAGTGTTTGCAGAAGAGAGTGGTCTCTGGGCAGCAGTATGTTTGGAAGGCGGGTCTGAGTGGTTGGAGTCGCGTGAAAGACAGACCCGAGTTTGCAGCTCTTGTTAGTTTAGAGCATCCTTAAGATCTTTACCTGGTTTAAAGCGGGGAACATAGGCGCTTGGAATCTTAACTGTTTCCCCCGTTTTTGGATTGCGGCCTTGGCGTGGTTTGCGTGCGCTGCGCGAGAAAGTTCCAAAGCCCACAAGCTTCACTTCATCACCCTTTTTGAGAGCTTCCTGAATCACCTTGAGTGTGGCATCGAGAATCTGTTCGGATTGGCTTTTTGTAGTCTTTGTTTTTTCGGCAACGAGTTCAACCAGCTGAGCTTTGTTCATGGGCACTTGTCCTTAACTCAAAGAATCCTAACCTAGATTTCTGGTCAAAAATGGTCAAGTTAAATGAGCTCAGTCGTCTAGGATGTGATGCAGAAACCTTCTTTAATGTTAAGTATCATGCTTGTTTTTAATATAGGCTTCCTTATCATCATAGACAAACATCCTGGAGGTTTTCAGTGGCAGTTCTGATGGCTCTTCTTATGCCGTTTTTAGGTTTCACCCAAGAGGCAACAACGACGGCTGTTCTGCATGATCTTAAGTCGACAAATAAACTCTACACTCTAGATCTGCAACTCTCCACGAAGGAAGATGGTGTGCATAGCAATGCCTCTTACAAAGACGTGGACGGGAAAGAAGTCGTTCGTGAAGAAGGTCTGATAAAGGGAGCGCAAGTTCTGCGCTATGAAATCACACAAGGACAAACTCAAGAAAAAGGACGTTTTTTTATCGAAGGCGATGTGATTCGCTTTGAATACGAAGGCAAAGGAAAAAAGAAACAGGCGGAAGAGAAAATCAAAGGCACGGTTCTCGCGACGGCAAACTTCAATGCCTTCGTGGCGGAAAACTGGGATCGCCTTGCTGAAGGTAAAAAATTGGATGTGCGTTTTGCTGTGTGGGATCGTCTCGAAACCGTGGGATTCACTTTGCAGAAAATGAAGGACGTAGATTCTAAAGATGGCAAGTGGATGGAGCTTCGTATGAAGCCGACGAGCTTTGTTATTGCAGCGTTAGTGGATCCTATATATCTATGGTATTCCCATGCGGATAAAAAACTGATGGTGATGGAAGGGCGAGTGGCTCCTAAACAATTGAAAGATGGAAAGTGGAAAGACCTCGATGCCAGAGTGGTCTATACCTACGACCAGAAGTCCGTCTCAAAATAGGACAGTCTCAATTTTTATCGGTTTTTGCCGATAAGTGAGACATGAAGAATCAAAACTCTTTATTCGTTGTTTTCTGTTTGTGTCTGACAGTTGGATTTGTTGGAGCGTATGCGGCCTTCGTTGGACACTTTAATGGTCACGATCAATATGAATTGCGCTTGTCTCAATTGCAAAAACAAGTGGAAAAAGAGAAGTTTAACAATGCTCTTTTAACTTATCAGTTAAAAGATTTCCAACAAACAGTCGCTCAAGTACTTCCTGACGATAAAAAACTTCAAGCAAATTATGAACTTCGCAATCTTTCCGCCGTGGTAAGATCTCCGGCCAGTGAAGCGTCTTTGGATCTTTCATCTGTACTTTATGAAAAGGGAAAGAAGTTCTTTAACAACAAAGACTACGATAAAGCGATCAAAGAGTTTTACGGTCTTTTGGATAAATACCCATTGTCGCAGCATGGAGTTGAAGCTCATTTCTTTATTGCTGAAAGCTATTTCCTGAAAAAGGATTTCCGCAGCAGTCTTTCTGAGATCGACAACATGGTGCTTCAGTACCCGCAGCATGATCTGACAGGTTTTATTCTTTTAAGAATGGGCCAGATCAGTGAGATGAACAATCAAACAGCAGAAGCCTCTGAAATCTATAAGACTGTTTCTAAAAGTTTTAAAAATGAAGACCTCAAGAAACAAGCTAGAAAACTTGCGCAAAGTGTTGAGTATCGATGAAAAAGTGGATTCGTCTTACTCTTTTCTTGTTGGCTTTTCAAATGGAAGTTCGAGTCCGGGCTTCTGGCGATGTTTTGCAGCAACCTTCGGCGTGTTTAAAATCTAAAGAAACTTGTGCGATTCAGGTGACTGGATCGGCTTTCCATCTCTTGCAGGAATCACAGAAGGTTCATGCCAGTGAAGGATCTACTTTGGTTCGTTTGTCGCCAACGCAATGGCGTTTGGTCAAAGGGAATTTGTGGCTGGAAAAGGGCGCGGGTGTTGAAGTTGAAACTCTTTACGGCACGATGAAAGCTTCCCATGGTCAGTATTGGGTGGTCGAAAAAGGCGACAAGGTTTTAGTTCGTAATATCGACGCCACTTTGCATGTGACTTTGCGTGATGGGAAATCCTTGGAAGTTCCTGAAGGTTTTGAATTCTGGATTGCAGGAGTAAATTCAAAAGGCATTTCTGATTATGGCATGATTCAGCCGATTGATATGAAGGAGCATCTGCCTCTTTGGAACTCATTGTATCGCGGAAGTAAAAACGACTTCATTAAAGAAGTGGTTCACGTGCGCGAAAACTGGGGTGACTTGGCTGAAAAAAGCAGCCTGATCTATAAAACGGTTGTGCAGCGGGAAATCGCCTCGGAGCAAGAAAAGCAGCGTCTTCTTGATGAAAAAAAGCAGCGCAAAGCGGCCGAGCTTCGTCAAATGAAAGAACTCTACCGCCAAAGAGTCTTTGAGCGCTAGACTTCGGTCTTAATTTTAAATTCCCATGAATCTGAATTGAAGTTTCTTCCCAAGCCTCATGTTAATCTGTGGTCTGGGAGGATAGGATGTCTTCTATTTCATCATCATCGGATCGTTCGCGTCAGGACGAAAAAGTTCGCCAAACTCGTGAAGAGTATGAGAACCGCGAAAATGAAAATGTTAAGCGCCGTCGCGCCGAGATTAAAAATCTTGAAAAGCGTCACAATGATAGTCTTCAAGAAATTACTGAAAATTACGAGAACCGAATTGCGGAACTCAAGGAACGTAATCGAGAGGCCTTAACGCAAAAAGATTTTGAAAATAATCGCAAAATCGATGAGGTTCGTCAAACCTATCGCGAATCTATTCGCAGTAAGATGGAAGAGGCTCATGCCAATCAAGCTGAGCAGCGCAATAGCTATGAAGGAGCTTTAAATAAGCAACGCGATATTTCTGAGAGCCAAAAAGCGAATATCCGAGAAAAAATGGGCAACGAGATGGCAAAGCAGGATGAACGCTTTGCTGAAATGGCTAAAGAGAATCAGCGACTCTCCCAAGAAACAGTTCGCAATGTTACGAGAAAGTTAAATACGGCGCACGAGAAAGAGCGTGATGGATTGATAGGCGGTTTCCTGGATGCGAAAGAATCGAGCGATCGTGAAGCGCGCGAAATACGCCGTGGTTATGAAGCCCGTCTTCGTGAAACTGAACGTCAAAAGGAAGCTGATAACGTTCGTTGGTCGCAAAAGTACACTGATACGATGATAAATAAGGATCAGGAATACAGTGATTCCATCCAGATGAAGCAGATGATCATGAATAGTGAACGTGATGATTTGCGCGACAAGTACGAGAATGCCTTGTCTGAAAAACGAGAAGACATGGATCACCAGAATGAAGTCTTTCGTGATTCCGTGAACGAGCGTTTGAACTCTCAAGTGCGTTCCCGTGACAGTCAGATTTATCGTCTTAATAGCAAATTAAATAATGAGATTTCTAAAAATGAACGTCTTCGCGGAATTGAACGTCGTAATTTAACGAAGGCTTACGAAAAGCGCATGGATCTTTTAGAAGATCAAAAAGAAGACGCTATTGATAGAATGAAGGATATCAATAATGAGCGTATCGGCAAGGTTCTAAATGAGAATAGCAAGTTGCTAAGATCTGCGGACCGTGAAGCCCGTTCGCAAATGATCGTAGCAAACTCACGTCATCGTGAAGAACGTGAAAATTTAGCTCAACAGCATAAAGATCAAGTGACTCAAGTTTCAAATAATGCAGAAGGCCGTGTGCAAAAAATTCTGGATTTGAGTAATAAGAATCAGAATGTCCTGGATAAGTACTACGCGGAGTCTTTGGATAAAGTAAAATCTAACTATCTCAATCGTATGGATAGTTACCGCGATAAAACGGTGGCCGATCAGGTGGCGACAAATAAAGTCATGACGGAGCGTTTTAGAAATATGGAAGCGACTTTTAACTCGAGACTTGAGCAGACTGTGAAAAATTACGAGGACAAAATTGCCCAGCTCAAGGATTCGCAAGATCGCGAACTCAAACGTATTGAAGGTGTGAACAGTCAGCGTACGGATGATCGTGAGAAGGCCATTAAGATGCAGCAAGAATCGCTGGCAATGAAGTATGAGGCCAAAATTGCACAACTCAATGAGTCTCACAAGGATCAACTCGATAGAATGAATAGACGCCATGAGGAAGATATGCAAAGCTTGTCTGTGAAGATGAGTTCATATAGCAGGAAGGCGTAGAGGAATGTTAGCGGATCGTCGTGCAAAAATTGTGGCCACTATTGGGCCTGCGACTCGTGATGAAAAAAACTTAGAAAAAGCAATTAAGGCGGGCATGAACGTGGCTCGCCTTAACTTTTCTCACGGAAGTCATGAAGACCACCTTAAGGTGATTCACTCACTTAGAAAACTGACAAAAGAATTAAGAGCCCCTGTGGCAATTCTTCAGGATCTCCAAGGTCCGAAGATTCGCGTCGGGAAGTTTGAAAACGGTTCTATCGAAATTAAACCCGGCGAAAAAGTGGTGATTACTACGGCCCCTATCTTGGGAAAGCCGGGTTTGATCCCTTCAGACTTTAAAGAACTTCCTTTGGCTTGCTCTCCAGGAACTAAAATCCTTTTGGATGATGGTCTTCTGGAGGTGAAGGTTTTGCAGGTTCGCGGTGAAGAAGTGGATGCCGAGGTCGTCTATGGCGGTATTCTTAAAGATCGCAAAGGGATGAACCTTCCAGGCGTAAACCTTCCTGTCGAGTGCATGACTAAAAAAGATCTCGAAGATTTAGAGTTCGGTCTGAATAATAAAGTCGACTATGTGGCACTCAGTTTTGTTCGACATGCTCGCGATATTCGTAAACTTCGTGAAATTATTGAAGCAAAAAAATCTTCAGCTAAAATCGTTGCGAAAATCGAAATGGTAGAAGCTCTTGAGAATCTTGAGGAGATCTGTCGTTTAAGCGATGTTGTGATGGTAGCGCGGGGAGACTTGGCTGTTGAAGTGGGGCAGAGCCGCTTGCCGGGCTTTCAAAAGCGTATCATCCATGTGTGCAATCAGTTGGGGAGACCGGTTATCACAGCGACTCAGATGTTGGATAGTATGGTGGAAAATCCTCGCCCGACCAGAGCTGAAATCACAGACGTGGCCAATGCCGTTTTGGATGGCTCTGATGCCTTGATGCTTTCTGCGGAGTCAGCGAGTGGAAAGTATCCATTCAGATGTATCCGTACCATGCACGAAATCATTACTGAGGTGGAGAATAACGAAGAAGAGTATTATAAGTTGTCTCTTGAAAGTGAATTTTTAAGTGCTCCGGCTGCGATTGCCGCCAGTGCTTCCTTGAGTGCGCTGAAGCTGAATGCTACGGCGATCATTTGTCTTACAACGTCAGGCAAAACAGCCAATATTATTTCGGGCTTCCGTCCTCGTGCCCGCGTGATTTCCATCACTCAGCACATGGATGTTTTAAATTCTATGGAGATGATGTGGGGTATTCAAACTCATGTGATTAAACCATATAAAACAATGGAAGATATTCTGAGTCAGGTGGATCAGTTGATGGTGACTCATGGTTTAGCGAAAACCGGAGACCGCGTGATTATCACTCTAGGGCAGCCTATTGCTCAAGGAGCTAAGACCAATTCGATTTACGTGCACACCGTTAATGGAGAGCAGTATACGAAGCTTCCTGATGATCAGTTGCCATTAAGATGTCAGACAATTCCTGTGGTGGAATAAAAGAAAAAGGGAGCTAAGAAAAAGCTCCCTTTTTTATTTCTTTTAAAGAATTTTCTATTTCTGTTTTAGAAGAGCTTTTTCTAAACGCTCCAAGCGAGCTTTCAAATCTTGGTTTTCTTTTTCAAGTTTTTGCATGCGTGCTTCTGTTTCGGTTTGTACGCTTGCAATTTGTCTAGACACTTTTTTCACTTGAGCTTCGCAGCTATTTTGAGCTGCTACGCGCTCTTGGTGTTCTTGTTTTAAGGCTTCCACTAAAACAGCCACAATGTTTCCGTATTGAACAGCTTTATAACCTGAGTTCATATCTGTGCGCACAAGCTCAGGATAAACTTTTTCAACTTCCTGAGCGATGAACCCCGCCGTTTTTTGATCGTTGGCTTTCCAAGTGAAGTTGACACCGCGAAGTTGCAATACTTTTTCTAAAGCATCGGGGAGGGTGACAACGTCTTTTTTAAGTCTCGCATCTGATGTATAGAGGAATTCCGTTGCTTTGATATTTCCCGACACTTCCAATTTTTCGGAAGGAGCCGTCGTGCCGATACCTACGTTACCCGTATCCATGATGCGCAAGCGCTCTTGTGCTGCCCCCGCAGAGTCAGCCACCGTGATGCCTACGATACCTCCTGAACCTGTATTATTTCGCATTGTCCAGAATGAACTCTTCCATGCACCTGCTGTATAGGTGTCGGAACTCACAGTGGAGTAAGCGGCTGTGGATGGGTTTCTAAGAATAAATCCTGTTTCGCTAGCGCCTGCGCCTGCCGTCACAACATCCAGTTTGGCGGTGGGACCCGTTGTTCCGATTCCTACGTTACCATTGGAATCAATTCTAAAGCGTTCAACCGCATTTAGCACGTTGTTAGATTTCGTTTGAATTGTGAAGGCTGCTCCAAAGCCATTTGCTCCACCAGCGCCTTCAAGTAAGCCCTTCATAATAATAGCAGGCCCGTCGAATCCCTGATTATTTTTTGAGATAAATCGATATTCTCCTAGATTATCTCCTGCTGTCGGTGTTGCTCGATCATTCGTGACATTGATAGTACCGCTAGACAAAGCACTGTCTGCGCCGGTTCCACCGATTGTTAAGTAAGTTTGCGCTCCGTTGATTGAGGAAACTGCGCCGCCATTAATGGTAATGTTTCCTGTGGCATCCATTTGGAAACGATTTACGCCTGCAGTTGCAAGGCTTAGATTGTTTGCTGCTGGACTAAAAATACCTGTATCGGGATCTCCAGTGAAAGTGAAAGCTGGAGACCCTGCTGTGCCAAGACTGCTTGCTGCAAAGCCCGCAGCCGTAGCGACTCCACCGACTGTCATATTATTAGTAACAGAAAGACCCGTGCCGGCTCCGCCCGCGGTGAAAGTTCCCGTGAATGTTTTATTTCCGGCAATGGTCGTTTGATTTGAAGATGTATCTACGTAAGCACCGGGGTTGAAAGCTGTTCCACCAATATTGATAGATGTCGCATTGAAGGAGCCGTTCACATCCAGATCGTAACCCGGAGTTGCGGTCTTGAAGCCCACCTTGCCATCCGCCAGCATTGTGATTTTATTAGTGTTCGATATACCTATCATCAGTCCGCCGACAATATTGTTAGTCATGCCATAACCATAAGTTATTGAGCTTGCCGCTGAGACAGTGTTGCTGTTACCAAATACGATAGCATTTCCGGCATTGTTATTGATGGTGTTGGATCGTCCCATGACGACAAGGTTGTAGCCGAAGTTTGAGAGCGATGTTGTAAGGTTGTTATTCCAACCTACGATATAGTTCCCCGTGGCATTGCCACCGCCAGAGTTTGTTATCGTATTGCTGTTTCCAAGAATATAGTTGGACCCTTGGAAGGATGTATTTCCAGCTCCTATGATTGCATCCCCGTTGACGTAAAGTTTCGTCGGAGGGGTGGTCGTGGTACCGATTGCGACGTTGCCACCATTGGGATTTAATAAGAGTGGATAATTCGTTGCTAAGTTGGATGATAATGTCGACTGAAGCCAAACACCACTAGTGGAATTGCTTCCGATATCCAAAACAGTGCTATTGGCTGCCGTGCTTAGGCGGGTGGCAGGGGATTGTGTTGCTCCGGAAGTCGCGGGAAATCCGCTGCCATTTGTTTTTAATTCAATCCTTGTTGAAGGTGTATCAGTTCCAACGCCTATTTTTCCGTCCGTAGCAATCCAAAGGCCTTCGTTGCCGCCATCGTTTGAAATCCAAAAACCTCCTGTTTGGAAGTTACCCGTCATTGGGATGGAACCATTGGCCATGAAATCACCATTACCAGTGGCAGAAAGATTTTTGATGGCGCCTGTTCCATCACGATAATAAAGCTTGCCGTCTGTTTTTGTATAAAGGGAGCCGTAGCCAGCAGTCCCCGCAGGGTCGGCTGCCAATTGATCGAGAGTCATGTCTCCTTCAACAGTGAGTTTTGAAACGGGTGTGTTTGTGCCGATGCCGACGTTACCGTTAATGAACGCAATATCTTTACCAGCGCCGGACCCTTTAAAGATGTATTGTCCTGCGCCTCCTGCTGCACTTTCTGTGTGTTCGAAGCAAGCAGCCACAATTCCACCTACCAATGTGTCCGAGCAAAATCCAATGTCTAACTTCGGTGTTGCACCCACGACACCATCTGTTCCGCTGATTCTCGTCAAATAGGTATCAGAGATCATGGCCGTACTTTGAGAGATTTCGATTTTTTTTCCAGGATTCGTTGTCCCGATACCGACGTTTCCTGCATTATAATAGATATTTGCACCAGATGTCGTCCACTGAGTTGAGCTTCCCGCTGGTAGGACGGAAGGGTTCAGTTTTCCACTTCCATCTAGTTGCGGAATTTGGTTGGCAGCGGTACCCGCATCGACAACGAGATTTCCGGCATTTGTTGTGAGTCCTGTGCCGATGCTTATGCCGATATTTGTGCCTGTATCAATCAAAGGAGCTTGAACTCCTAAAGTTGTATAAGCTGCTGCTCCCGTGCGTTTCACAATACCAGTAGAACTTAAAGAAGCGATTTCAGTTGCAGAAACATCGCCGTATTCCAGACCTGAACTTGCTGCAGAATTCGCGCGAAGATATTTAAAGTCAGCGCCAACAGGAAGGCGAACATTGTTTGTTCCGTCTCTTGTGACGAGATCACCTTTTGTAGTTAGTGGGCTTAAGGCATTGAATGCAGCTTGTGCAGTGCTTTCGCCAGTGCCACCTTTATTAATAGGTACAACGGCACTTAAGTTGGCAGGATTCAAGTTTGTTAAAAGACTTCCATCCACAGCAGGGATTTGTGAAGTTCCGTTAAGTTGAAGGATTTGATTGGCACCAGTACCGACGTTGACGTTGAGAGTTCCCGTTGAAGTGATAGAACCCCCGGGGCCCGCACCAACATTTAAACCTGTTCCGGCTGTCACATTAGTTACAGAGCCAGCACTGCCGGAAATCCACGTGAGATTACCATTTCCATCATTCGATAAAACTTTTCCAGCACTTCCCGTATTCACTGGCCATACAATATTAAAGTTAGCCGCTGCCGCAGGATCGACATTGAATTTCACAGTTTTATTTGAAGCATTGCGAATATAAAGATCTGTCGCGTAGGTTTCGTTAGAGTTGATTTGATTTGCCGAAATATTTCTCGCAGCAAAATCGCCACTGGAATCACGCAATACCAAAGTGTCTGGAGTGTTTGCGCTTGTGCCTGACGTCGCAGAGTTAGCAACTTTGCCAGCCGTTGAAATTGTCGCAAGTTTTGTATCAACAATGCCTGCCGCTGCTGCGATGTCGGCATTGACGATTTCGCCATCTTTGATTTTTGCAGAAGTCACAGAAGTGTCTGCGAGTTTGGCTTCATCCACTTTTCCGGCACCAATAGTAGGATTGGGATAAGTTCCTGTTAAATCTCCCCCTGCAGCTCCACTGGCAGGAATACCCGAGATGTCGACTTCGGTGACAGCCGTGATGCGACCTTTGTTATCGTAAGTGATCTGAGGAACTTTTGTCGCCGTCCCTTTAGTTCCGCCTGTAGTTACATCTTTCAGAGCCACAGAGCCTGTCGAAGTGATGGTGCCACCTGTAAAATCACTGGCAGAGAATGCCACTGATGTTACGCCATTCGTTGCCGAAGTGACGTATTGAGTGGATGCACCGTTAATCAAATTCATCAACTCATTGAAGTTTGCAACAGTCATGGCAGCGACGTTGCCGTCGCTCACGCGCAATAAGTTTTGCGAAGTGTAACCAGAAATTTGGTAAGTCTCGATTGAAAATGGAACGTAAGAAATGTTTTGTGAAGGAATGGTTTCAATTGTGGGGCTGCCTAATGTGAGATCTTCAAAGCTCACGACGATTTTGCGATCGTCATCGGCATTCGGAGAATAAGTACCACCAGTGCAACCAGAAAGACCCGTGAAGCTGCCGCGATTTGTGAATACGGCACTGAGTGAAGAACCGACATAGTTTTGGATTTGTGGAGCAGGAGCAGAGCCAATATTTAAAGAGAATACACCTGATGAAGCAGACAGATTGACGGTCTGAGTTTCTTGATAAAGAAGACAGTCGTTGTAACTTTTGATTTCAATAGTGAAGCGGACACTGCTGGAATCCAAAGGAGATCCGTCAGGTTTTAAAATTCTTCCTTGATAGGTGAGTCCGATACCAGCAAGTGATATGGAGTGCGTAAGAAAGACGACAGCAACAGCAATCCATTTCTGCAGGAACTTTCCGTTTACGTTCATATAGTTCTCCGTCTTAGAGAACTTATCGGCAGGAATGGATCACTTTTTAAATATTTACGAGTGTTTATGGATGAAAACTCAGTAAATATTTACTGATTCTTAATGAGTGATTGTCTCAGTTTGAGAAATTACCCTGATTATCTGAGTTTTCTTTTTAGATTGTTAACGATAGTCCAGTTGCGTGCTAAAGACTCGACGTCTTCCAAGGCAATCATAATATAGACCCCTTGTTCGTCCATGATCTTCTCTGTGAGGTATTTTTTCTCTATGAGAGGATTCACATCTTCCGCGCGAATCAGGTTCCCAGTTTCTTTCATGGATTCATTTTGCACGTCGTTCAAATTCACTTTGCGGAAGCCCTTGTTATTAGGTTCCACACGGCGAGCGAAGAGCAAGACGCCATTAAGAACGCGAACCTCTGCATCAGTAAGAGCGGGTAAGCGGTCTTTTTCCTGTTTGAAGAGCCACTCATTGTACCAATCCACAAAAGAAAAAAGTTCTTGAGGTTTGGCGTTAATAACTTTTTGTGTCCCGTCGCCGCGATCTTCTTGTACGACGTAGCCCAAGTCCGTCAGAGCATTGACCACGCTTTGCATTTTATTTGTGGCCTCTTGGAAAATTTGAATGGTGTAGTTGCGAAGAAGCACGGACGAAAAACTCAAGCCGCCGCCTTCTTCAGGTTTTCCGTATTTGTGACCAACTAAGTTCAAGATAGAAATATACTTATTCACGATATGAGGCGGGAAACGCTCTTCATCGGGATTGGCGTTTTCAAGAATTTTGATTTTCTTATTCGCTTCACGCAGATTTTCATTGAGGGTTTTCATGATCGCGCGCACCCACACAGGAAGTTGTTCCATCTGTTTAGTGAGGGATTCGTAGGGGAGGGCGATCACTTCCGAATCTTTGGTGGCTTTGACATTGGCACTGCGAGGTTTGTTATCGAAAAGAGCCATCTCTCCGACCATGGCGCCAGCATTGATTTCAGCAAGAACGACTTCCGAAGTTCCTTTGGTCTTTGTGACTGCAAAAGTTCCGGACTTGATAATGTACATGGCGTCTGGAGCATCGCCGTCGCGAAATAGATAAGTATCTTTTGCAATTTTCTTTGCTTCAGCCACGCACAAACCTCTTTGTTAATAAAATTTATTATCTCATTAAAAAAGAGAACGGGGCAACGGCAGCCTCGACTTTAGGAGTGAGGTGAAATAAAAAACCCCGAGAGGCCCCGGGGTTCTCAAAATTAGAATGTCATTGCTTTGCAGTCAGGAGCGATCGTCATCTTTCCTTCTGTGGCCGCGAGAACTTTCTCGGGGCTCAGGTCCGGAGCGTATTCTTTTAATACGAATCCTTGAGGAGTTACTTCAATCACACCGAAATCACTGACGATTTTCTTAATACACTTCACACCAGTTAAAGGCAGAGTGCATTTCGTGCGAAGCTTTGAATTTCCTTCTTTGTCCGTGTGTTGCATAGCCACGATCACGTTGCGAGCTCCGGCAACAAGATCCATAGCGCCGCCCATGCCTTTAACCATTTTTCCTGGAACCATCCAGTTGGCGATGCTTCCATTTTCATCAACTTCCATAGCACCTAAAACAGTTAAATCCACGTGACCGCCGCGAATCATCGCAAAGCTATCAGCACTTGAAAAGAAACTCGCTCCTGGAAGAGCCGTCACAGTTTGTTTCCCGGCGTTGATAAGATCTGGATCAATCTCGCTCTCACGCGGGAATGGGCCCATTCCTAAAAGACCGTTTTCGCTTTGTAACATAACGAATTTGTCTTTAGGGATGTAGTTGGCAACCAATGTTGGAATACCAATTCCCAAATTCACGCAATAGCCATCTTCAACTTCTTGAGCAATACGCTGAGCGATTTGTTCTCTTGTTAATGGCATAGCTTACCCCTTACTCACAGTTTTTTGTTCGATGCGTTTTTCGTAGTTAGAACCTTTGAAGATTCTTTGTACGTAAACACCCGGAGTATGAATTTGATCTGGATCTAATTCGCCGATCTCAACCAATTCTTCCACCTCAACAACTGTGATTTTACCTGCAGTTGCCGCCATGGGATTAAAGTTGCGTGCGGTTTTTCTGAAAATCAAATTTCCGAACTTGTCGCCTTTCCAAGCTTTGACGAAAGCAAAGTCCCCTTTGATTCCGCGTTCAAGCACGTAATCACGACCCTCGAAATTTTTGATTTCTTTACCTTCAGCCACCAAAGTTCCCACTCCTGTTGGAGTGTAGAATCCGGCAATACCCGCGCCACCAGCACGGATACGTTCAGCCAAAGTTCCTTGAGGGCAGAACTCAAGTTCAAGTTCGCCACTCATATAGAGTTTTTCAAAAAGAGCATTTTCGCCCACGTAAGAAGAAATCATTTTTTTGATCTGACGGTTTTGCAAAAGCTGACCCAAACCAAAATCATCCACACCTGCGTTGTTAGAAACGCAAGTGAGATTTTTTACGCCCATGTCGCGCAAGACAGAAATGCAGTTCTCAGGGATTCCGCAAAGGCCGAATCCACCAAGAACCAAAGTCATTCCATCTTTAACGTCAAAGAGCGCACTCTTTGCATCTTTAAAGACTTTTTTGCTCATAGTAATTAAGCTTTCTCAATGATCAAAGCGACAGCTTCGCCACCACCGATGCACAAAGTTGCTAGACCATAGCGTTTGTTGTGCGTGTGAAGAGCATGAACCAGAGTTGCCAAGATGCGAGCGCCAGAAGCTCCGATCGGATGACCGATAGCCACTGCACCACCGTGCACGTTGACTTTTGCTGCTGGAATTTCAAGTTCTTTCATCGCCACTTGAGTCACAACTGCAAACGCTTCGTTGATCTCCCAAAGGTCGATATCACCCACTTTTAGACCCGCTTTATTCAAAGCACCTTTGATCGCACCAACAGGAGCTGTTGTGAAGTATTTTGGATCGTGCGCGAAAGTTCCGTGGGCTACGATTTTCGCAAGAGGTTTCAAGCCACGTTTTTTTGCTTCGCTTTCAGACATCAACACGTGAGCTGCCGCACCGTCATTGATTTTAGAAGCATTCGCCGCTGTGATTGTTCCTGCTTTATCGAAAGCGGGCTTCAAACCAGGGATTTTGTCGAAGTTTGTATTAAATGGCTCTTCGTCTTTATCAATTGTCACAGAACCTTTTTTACCTTCAACAACAACCGCTGCGATTTCATTTTTGAAAACGCCTTTGTTCCAAGCTTCTTGCGCTTTTTTGTAAGAGTCGATAGCAAAAGCATCTTGTTCTTCACGAGTGAAGTTATGCTCCTTCACGCAGATCTCTGCAGCACTTCCCATGTGGAAGTTGTTGTATGGATCCCAAAGACCGTCTTTGATCATAGAATCTGTCATTTGCGTTGGTCCCATGCGGTAACCAGAGCGAGAATTTTCAAGCAAGTGCGGAGACAAAGTCATGTTCTCTTGACCGCCAGCCACTGCAATTTTTGTATTACCAAGAGCGATGGAGTCTGCTGCCAACATCACAGCTTTAAGGCCAGATCCGCAAACTTTATTGATCGTCATGCACGGAGTAGAGTTCTTAAGTCCTGCGTACAAAGCGGCTTGACGAGCTGGAGCTTGTCCAACACCCGCAGTCAAAACTTCACCCATAATACATTCGTCGATCTCATCAGCGGAAACGCCCGCGCGAGAGATGGCTTCTTTGATAGCAATTGCACCGAGTTTTGGTGCGGCAAGAGTAGAGTAACCACCTTGGAAGGTTGCTACCGGAGTTCTTACGCTGCTCACAATCACGACATTTTCCATTTTTTCACCTCAATCAATTAGTTGTAAATGCCCGCATACTTTTTTATATTTTAACGACAGAGTCAAACTTGTAGGGGGTCAACGCATGTCAGCGATCAGTTTCATTCTCGCGCATCTTCTTTTTAATCCTGTTATGGCGGCCACTTATGAAGTCCCTGTCGCTGAGGGAGATCGTCTGGTCCTCAAAGGATTAGAAGCCCACCTCCAAATTTCAGGTCAGGTTGGGGGACAGAGCGTCGGCAATTCTTTGAAAGTATCGGGCGTAGAAGAGTCCGGCACCGAGGGCGTTTTTGTCGTTACAAAGAAAGATAATATCATCGAAGTGAAGATGAATGAATACAGTGGCAAAAGATCCTGGCTCAACATCTTGCCTAAGGCTTCATCACAAATGAAAAAAATTGAGATTTGGGGACCTTCAATTCCTACAGAAATTCAGCTTCGCGGCGGCTCCGTGGTGGCGCAAAAATGGAGTAAAGACTTGAAAGTGAGTCTAACTCAAGGGCGCGTCAATTCCCTTTCGGGAGCAGGATCTTTGCAAGTTTACGTGCAAAAGGGCGACGTGAATATTCAAGACCATACTGGCAAAGTGGAGGCAGACTCTTATAACGGTTCTATGGCTCTTAAAAATATTCAAGGCGATGTGGACGCAAGTCTTTTTGCAGGACAATTGAATATCGAAAAGGTGAGAGGATTCTTATCTCTTTCAACTCAACAGTCTAATAGCAAAGTGAATATGAGCAGTGGCACCATTCAATTTGAAAATGGCAAAGGCTCTTTGAATATTCAAACTTTCCAGGGACGCATGGAGGGGCAAAACCAGGAGGGCGCTGTGACAATCGCCATGGCTTTGGACTCGGAAGTGGACGTTAAAACGAAATCAGGAAAGGTGAGTGTGCAAGCGCCGCCGTCTTCTGGAGCATCTTTAAATCTTTTGACCACGGAGGGTGAAATTCTTGTTCCTTCCGAGATAAAAGTGACTAAATTAAGTGCAGAGAAGAGTGTTCGTGCGCGCTTGCGGGGCGACGCACAAAGAGGAAGTATTTTTGTGCGCAGTCAAGACGGCACAATTTCCGTGAAATGAGTTGACGCCCCCCTTTAAATGATTCATTCATGAAATGATTGGCCCCGGCAAAGCTGGGGCGTAAGCTTACCTAGGTAGAATTATGGCAAAAATCGTTAAAAAGAAGCCTGCGGCGAAAGCTGCAAAACCTGCTAAAAAAGCGCCTGTCAAAGCGGCGGCAAAACCTGCTCCTAAAAAAGCAGCTCCGAAGGCCGTGGTAAAGAAAAAGGCCGAAAAAGCCCCCGTTAAGGCGGCTCCTAAAAAGCCTGAAGTAAAGAAAAAGCCCGAAGTGAAAGCCGCGCCTGCGAAGTCTGCAAAACCTGCTGCGAAAGAGGTTAAAGAGACGAAGGAAGTAAAAGAAACTAAAAAGGCTTCTCCTCAACCTGTTGTCGAAAAAGCCCCTAAGAAGGATGCGAAAGCTCCGAAAAAGGGCAAAGGCAAAAAGGAAAAGGAAAAAGACGAATCTGATTTGGACGATGATTTTATCGCTGATGATGACCTCATGGGTGATGAAATTGGTGAGTACGAAGAAGAACTCAAAGCCGTTGAAGAAGCGGATGAAGAGATCGAAGTCGACGAAGAGTGGACAGGCGAAGAAAAGCCGAAGACAGATGAAGAAATCATTCTGACAGACGCTGAAGGCCGCCGTTACTGCCGCGCTCGTGATTGCGATCAAATTGCAGCCGTGGATGCTTACTGCCGTTACCACTACCTTCTCTTCTGGAAGAAAATCCAAGTTCGTAAGAAGATCTTGGCTGATGGAAAACTAGAGCGTTACGTGGAAGAATTGACTTCTCGTTACCCAGATAAGTTCCTTGAGATGATCCGTCGTGATCTTCGCACGGAAAAAGATTTCTTGGCTGCTATCCAAGAGCTTGAGATCGACGAATCAGCACAGGATAACGAGTTTGAAGAGGATACAAGTGCTTACATCGAAGAAGTCCGCGGTATGGGCGACAACGGTGGCTCTGGTGTCGAGGATGACGAATACTAGTCATTCCTTTGAGGAATAGTATTTAAGTTCTTATACATTTATATATTGTTAGAGAATAAGTTAAAACCCTCTCGATTTGCAAACTGAGAGGGTTTTTTTATGTTTAAAATGATTCTACCTTTAATGATGGTTTTCTCCGTAGGGGCGCACGCTAAGTCTCTTAAAAGCGTGGATGCCTGTGTAAATGACTCGTATGTCGCCGAACAGATCCGTGAGATAGATGCTTCAGAACGTTTGGATATCTTTAATGCCCAAGGGGACATTGTCGGTGCTTTGATCTTTAGATCTGGCGGTCTTTCTGGAGGACTAGCGGCTCTTTATCTCTGTGGAAGCAACTCCGGTTACTATTATGCTGATGGAGAAATCGCCGATTGGATTACACACATTGGACGAGAGGTTCCCATCGGCTCTATTTATAATGACGAATATGATGTGGAAGCCAAGGCTCAGACTTTAAATAGAGACGAGAAGTCTACGAACCTTAAAATTCACGTGAAGGCTCAGTTTGCCGGTGACTCTGAATACGCAGATTATGAACCCTTTTCTGCGGAGATTTTCGTAAAAGTTCCCCATAAATAAGTTTAAGAGTCCTTAAGCCCCCTGCGTTAAGATGCCGACCGCGTACATTTTTCATTGCAAAGGTGAAATCTGACCTGTAGGACTAACCGAAATTGTTCAAGTATAAGTCAGAGATTGGTCTGACGTTTCTACCTGCCACCGTAATGGCAGTCTATTTGGAGGGGAAATGTTTAAGGGCGCTGCTCTTTTCGTAACGGTGTTGTTGTGTTCAACTCTTTCTCACGCTGGTGGGAATTTTCCGAAGGGACCGGATGCGGCTTTGACCCCTGGTGCTCTTTGCAATCACGCAGATTCTTATAGATATCCTGAAAAAATCAAATACTGCGAGCGCGATGTTTCTTCATCCACTAAAGCAGGTATTTTTCAAAAGTACGACCAACTTGGCTATAGAACTCGTTCTATGAAGCGCCAAGCTTTCAAAATCGATCATTACATTCCGTTGTGCGCAGGTGGCAGCAACGAGACTAAAAACTTGTGGCCGCAACACGAGAGCGTTTACCAAATCACGGATCAACTCGAAGCTTTGATTTGCGAAAAAATGGCAGCAGGCCGTTTGAAGCAAAAAGACGCTGTTGAACTTATCATGGAAGCTAAAAACAACCTTGATCAAGTTCCAGTGATCGAAGCTCAAGTTAGAGACCTATAATATAAAAATTTAAATCTCTCCTAGAGGGGGTTGGCCCGCAGTCTTCATAGGCTGTGGGCCTTTTAGCGTCTGGCGCATTGTTTGAATCTTCATTTTGCGTGGAGGTTCCCTATGTCTAAACCCTTCGTAAAATCGTTTTCCGTGTTGATGGCTTTAACACTGGCGTTGCCAGTCTACGCCTCTCCTTTCCGAGTGCCTCAAAGTGAGACGGCGGCGATGAGCCTTCATGGCTTGGAAAAAGTCGGTATTGATGGCTGGACGAAATTTTTAGTGAAGGGAAAAAATGCGGGACTGAGTGTGTCTGAGCTGCGTGAGCCCATCATGGTGGCTTTGTCTCAGGCAAAAAATGAACAGGAACTTTTTAAAAGTATTAAAACAATTGCCGAGTCGGCGAAAATCAATTCCTTAGAAGACTATCGTGACCTCGGAGTCTTGCTTTTGGAGTTGCGCCAAGAGCTTCGTCAGCACAAAGGCATGGGGCTCAAGTCCCGCCAGGATTCATTGTTCTTAATGGAAATGTTAGCCGAAGAAAGTCTGCATGTCGGCAGCAAGAAGTTTGCAAATTTCCCTCAAGAAATCTCTATTGGCGGCGCGAACTCAACAACAGGTAAGGCCACAGCACTAAGAACTTTCCAAGTGCAAACAGGCGACGTTGTTCTTTCCAAAGCCACGGGTTTTGGTTCTTCTAGTTTTATCGCTTTAACTATGGATCATCCCCATATCTATTCACACTCCACACCTGTGTATGTAAGTAACCAAGGAGAGTTGCTTTCTCCCGAGGCGGATATTGAAGACGGTGTGAAGCTGCGCCGAATGGCTAAGGATTATATCGATGGTTCAAAAACGCGTATGTACATCTATCGTTATCAAGGTGCTGAAGGTGCAACTCAAAATAAAATCGAAGCAGGCGCGCAGAGTTTGATTACGGATATGTATCAGCGCACAGAGGGAGATCCATTTACGAAAGCGGCTTATAAATACGATTTCTCAATGACTCCAGGTGAAGTGAACAGCCGTGGTATGTTTTGTTCTTCTGTGGCTTATGAAATGTATGCGCGAGCAGGGTTGACTGGAAACAAGAATCCTTATGCTGAATCCGTGTGGAGTCCGATTTCAAAAAGTCGGGAAGAGCTTCTTAAAATATTAAATATGAATACAAACAAAGTGCCGGCTCCGGGTGACTTAGAACTTAATCCCGAGTTCCGCTTGGTGGGCGCGCGTATTGATGTGAGCAAACTTTCTCAAGACCGTGTGGAGATGGCGATCGTTGATACTTTCCTCAGAGAAATTGCAAACAACCGAGAGACGTTGCAAAGAGTTGCCGATGTTTTAAATTCACTTTCTTCTAAGCCCATTGATAAAGAGGCTTTAAAGAAAATGGCGGCCTCCGGAATTTTGCCGAAAGAACTCGCGGATAAGGCGGCGATGATCGACAAAATTCCTGACTCTATTAACTTAAAGCAAATGGTGTTCTTTGCCTTTTTAAATGAAGTGATGACTCCAAAACTCAGAGGAGCCTTGATGCTTCAGGTGAGTGCTTTGGAAAAGACGGGCAAGATCGTAGGCCCTGTTGAGCTTCGTAAAATGGCCAGAGCCCAAGGCAAGTTGATGTTGGCGGAACTTTCTAAGTTAGAAGAGAAAGTCATGGCCACAACGGGCGTGGGCTCTTGCGGGAAGGTCCTGCTTTAGGACCTAGTGTAAATCGTCTTTTTTCTTTTTAGATTTTCCGCTGAACATACGGGGTCCGCGATTTTCTTCGTCGGACTCTTCGTCTTCGTCCAGATCTTCCTCTTCTTCAGAAAAATCATCATCTTCATCACGCGGGGGAGATAATTCTTCGCTTTGTTCTGCGCGGGAAAGAGCGTCTTCCGACTCGTCTTCTTCATGATAAAGAGATTCGTCTTCCAAACCTAAAAGTTTATTGGCTTGCTCTTCAAGAGACGTGTTTTCTGTCGTGAATTGCAGATAGATTTTTTTACCTTGGAAGGGGAACTCTTTCCATGTGTACGGGAAATCCACTTCTCCGTCGTTTTCCAGGTACTCCATCATCATACTGGCTGCCGCATCCACGCAGTTGTGAATTCTTTTAACGGCGTCTTGTTCGTCTTGAGAATAATTCATGGAAACTTCGAAATTCGCCTGTGCTAAACGACCTTTTTCAAGGTATCCGACGCGCAGCAATATCTCTTCTTGATAGATGCGGCCTTCGATGATGAGGTCGCCCTCGTCGAGATATTGAGCAAAATTTTCTTTAAAAACGGCCTGAATCTGTTCTGAGTATTCCTTAGGGAAACCAGTCCATTTTTTTGAGCTTTTAAGGCGAGGGTTCATCGGAAAGCCTCCATAGAGCGTAATGCCTTTTTGACATTTTTAAGACCCTCCTCTATAACTCACTTTCTTTAATGACACAAGAGGTAAGAGTCCGTGGAAAACACAACGCAAAACCCTGAAAGCTCTCAGCAAAATCATGATGTCGGACAAGGGCGTGGTGTCTATATCTCCACATACGGTTGTCAGATGAACGTGAACGATACAGAGCGCATGTACTCTCTTTTAGAGATGCAAAATTTCACGCCTGTGGACAAACCTGAAGACGCTTCTTTGATTATCATCAACTCTTGCAGTGTTCGCGAAAAGCCGGTTCATAAGGTTTATTCCGAGGTCGGAACTTTCCGTAAGATGAAAGAAAAAAATCCGAATCTTAAAATCGGTGTCGGTGGTTGTGTTGGTCAGCAAGAAAAAGAAAATCTGATTAAGAATCAACCGATGATTGATTTCGTTTTCGGAACAGATCAGATCGACAATCTTCCTAATTTGGTGGCGAAATCTTTTGAAGGTGAAAGACGCCTGATCAACGCCAAGTTTGAACATCGTGCTCCTTATCACATCGAAACGATGGTGCGTAATCCAGGTGTGGCGACTTTTGTGAATATCACAAAGGGTTGCGATAATTTCTGTACGTTCTGTGTGGTTCCTTACACTCGCGGTCGTGAGAAGTCTCGTCCTCTTCAGCACATTCTGACGGACATTCAGCACCTGGTAAAAAGAGGTGTTAAGGAAGTCACTCTTCTTGGGCAAAACGTCAACTCGTACAAGGCTGAAGAAGGATTGGATTTTGCAGATCTTTTGGCCAAGGTCGCGACAGACACGGATATCGAAAGAATTCGTTACACGACATCGCATCCGAAGGATTTCAATCAGAAGCTTGCGGACACGATGGCGGCTCATCAAGATAAAATCATGGAGTACATCCATTTGCCGTTCCAAAGCGGCAACTCGCGCATTCTGGATCGCATGAATCGCAATTACACTCGCGAGCATTACTTAGAAAAAATTGCGATGTTGAAGAAAACAATTCCAAACGTCGTGTTTTCAACGGACATCATCGTAGGTTTCCCTGGCGAGACTGAGGAAGAGTTCCAAGACACAGTGTCGATGGTTCAAGAAGTGGGCTTTGAAACGATTTTTGCATTTAAATACTCTCCGCGTCCTTTCACAAAGGCAGCAAAGTTTGAAGAGCAAGTGGATGAGGACGTTAAAACAGATCGTTTGAATCGTCTGTTTGATGCTCACGACAAGATGGCTTTTGAATTAGTAAAACGCTACGAAGGCCAAACAATGAAAGTCTTGGTGGAACAAGTGGACCGCGAGCATGGCAAGATCCAAGGCCGCAGTACCGGAAATAAACTTGTGCATTTCTTGGGAACGCCGGATTTGATCGGAAAAACGGTTGATGTGAAAATCACAAAAGCATTCCCGGCTGTTTTCAGAGGAGAATTGATTTAAATCATGAAAGACACTTTGGATTTAAACAGTTTTAAATCTCAGATCATTTTTGCGCAACAGTCGCAGGAAGAAGAGACTTTTCATCAAGAGGATCTTGTTCAATTGTTTCCTTATGGCTTGTCTGTGACGACGGATGTGGCTCGTCCGTTTTTGCTTCTGAAAGATGAAGCTCATCAATACACACTTCCTGTGGCTGTGAGCCCTATTGATGCCGGTGTGGCTCTTTCTCAGTCGAATAAATCCATTCTTCAATCTTCACCGCACAAATTCACGGCGATGTTGATGGAGTCCATGGGTGTTGAAATCAAGCAGGCTGTTTTTGTCGAAATCAAAGGTTCCCATCAGTATTTGCGTCTTTACATAAGTGGACTTACAAAAACGAACTCGATGAAGTTGCGTGCTGATGAAGCCATGTCATTGTGTTTGTATTTAGGTGTTCCTCTTTTTGCGACGAAAAATTTTATTGGTCGTTCGCGCGTTATGAGTGCTGAAGTCGAGAGCGGCGCACAAAAACTGCAAAATTTCGGATTAATGGACAAAGGGTCTGGATATCTGAACTAGTTTTTGTAAAAATGGGGCATGCATCATCTACCTCATTTGATTACAGATCTTGGCTTTATCTTGATGATCGCAGCGTTATCGACGCTGCTCTTTAAAAAACTCGGACAACCACAGGTTCTTGGGTATCTGATTGCGGGACTTCTTGTGAGTCCTCATGTGCCTTTTTTCCCGACAGTGACAGATCAAGCCAGTATTCAGGTTTGGTCGGAAATTGGTGTGATCTTCCTTCTTTTCAGTTTGGGTCTGGAGTTTAGCTTTAAAAAACTTTTTAAAGTCGGGGGCTCGGCAGGATTTACGGCGATTTTTGAAGTCGTCGCGATGATGGGCTTTGGTTACGTTGTCGGCCGAATGTTTGGCTGGAATAATATTGACAGCCTCTTCTTTGGTGCGATTCTTTCGATGTCATCCACAACGATTATTGTGCGGGCCTTTCAAGAACTGGGGCTCCGCGGGCAGAAATACGTCGAACTTGTTTTTGGAATTTTGATTGTTGAAGACATTCTGGCGATCTTGCTCTTGGTTTTGCTGACGGCTGTGTCGGGTACTGAAGCTGTTTCAGGAATGGATCTGGCGTTTTCTGGATTACGATTGTTGTTCTATATCGCTCTGTGGTTCGTGGTGGGAATCTTTCTTATTCCGATCTTCTTGCGTAAAATTCGCAGTCTTTTAGAAGACGAAACTCTTCTTCTTGTCTCTATCGGTCTGTGTTTCATGATGGTGATGATCGCGGCAGGGGTTGGATTCTCTCCGGCCTTGGGAGCTTTCGTAATGGGTTCTTTGCTGGCAGAAACTCCTGAAGGTCACAAGATGGAGCACGTTCTGCAACCGGTGAAAAATCTTTTTGCCGCGATTTTCTTTGTCTCCGTGGGAATGATGATTGATCCGAAAGTTCTTATCGAACGTTGGGATCTTGTGATCATGGTCACTTTGGTGACGATCGTCGGAAAATTTATCTGTACATTCCTGGGCGCTCTTTTGTCTGGTCAAACTCGAAAAAAATCTTTCCAAGCCGGAATGAGCTTGGCGCAAATCGGAGAGTTCTCGTTCATCATCGCGTCTTTGGGTGTGACTCTAAAAGTGACCAGTGACTTTTTATATCCATTGGCGATTGCTGTTTCGGCGGTGACGACATTTACGACTCCTTATTTAATTAAAGTCTCAGAGCCTGCGTATCGTTGGGTGGAAGGAAAACTTCCTGCGGGAATCAAAAGAACACTGGACCACTATCAAGCCTCCTTCAGTCAAGAGGGCAAGGGCGGTGTGGGTTCTTTGATTATGAAAACCTACGGCGTGAAGATTATTTTGAACTCCGTCATGGTGATTGCAATTCTAAGCGCCTACAAAACACTTTTAAATAAAGAAGTGCAAAACTATCTTCAAGAAAGTCCTTGGGCTGCGGCGATCTCTTTATTTATCTGTCTCGCGATCTCGGCTCCGTTCTTTTGGGGCATCGTGATGGGTGGTCCTGCTTTAAAAGCGCAGCGTGAATTTGAAGAGCTGCAAAAGCTCAGAGGCTTGCAATTCGGAATCTTCATTGGACGAATCGTTCTGGCTTTGATGTTATTGGGAGCCATCCTTGCGCAGTTCGTGACTTTGAAAGTGGCCTCCGGTTTAGTGGCCGCCGTTTTAGTCGTTATGATTCTGGGCGGACAATTCTGGGTGCGTCGCCTTTATCAATTTATCGAAAAGAATTTTCTTAAAAATTTGACTGAGAAAGAACGCAAAGAATTGGTCAGTTCTGGAGTTGCAAAAAATTTCCTTCCTTGGGAGACGAGCTTAGGCAACTACGATTTGTCTCCTGATTCTTCTTTGGTGGGGAAAACTCTTCGCGAGCAATCCTTTAAAGAAGTTTACGGCGTAACGGTGGCCGCCGTATTCCGTGGGTCCCGTCGGTATTTTGCTCCGGATGGAGAGTTCGTTCTTTGGCCTCACGATAAATTGATCTGCTTTGGCAGTGAAGATGAACTGCAAAAATTCCACACGGTTCTGGAGGAAGAAAAAAATCAAGAATCGTCTTCTGAAATGACCACGGCGGCGGGCGGCGACTATAAGTTGAGCTCATTCGTGGTGACTGAAGTTTCTTCTTACAAAGACAAAACCATTCGTGAAAGTGGTATTCGTGAAAAATATCATGGCATGGTCGTGGGCATTGAGCGCGGGGCTGAGCGCATCTTGGGACCTAGAGCGAGTTTTACTTTACATGAAAATGATCTTGTCTGGATTGTTTCTCATGGAAGACAACAAGCTTAGTCGTCCTAGATTTGTTTTTTAACGAAACCCCGGAGTGTTGTCGTTTTTCCTTCTGAATTACATTAAATTTGTAGTTTGAAGGAGTAGTGCATGCCCCAACTAGGTCTAGTGTTATCAGGTGGCGGTGCGCGGGGAGCTTATCAAGCCGGCGTTCTTGCCGCTCTTTCGCATATCGCTGCCAAAATCAATATCCGCGATCCTTTCCGGATTTACACGGGCGTTAGCGCCGGTGCGATCAATGTCGGTCTTCTTGTTGCTAATCCCGGTGACTTTGTCGAAAGTTCAAAACAACTCACAGGGCTTTGGAGTCATATTGATAGTGATCAAGTTTTCTATGCGGACTTGATGGCTCTTTCCCGAGGAGGACTACAATGGATGACCGAACTTTCTTTGGGCGGATTTAAAAAAGAACAAGCGTTGAGATCTTTGTTAAGCACTCACCCCTTGCACAGTTTCTTATCGGAGAAATGCCATTTCCAAGAAATAGAAAAGAAAATCAATTTAGGAAAACTTCGCGCGGTGGGGATTTCGGCTTTGGACTATGACAGCATTTCTACCGTCACCTTTTATCAAGGGATGGCTGATATTGAACCGTGGGAGCGCGGCATGCATCGCAGTGAGCGAGCCACTCTGGATGTCGATCATATCATGGCCTCCTCGGCGATTCCTTTGCTGTTTCCGCCGATAAAAATCGGAGAGCGCTATTATGGTGACGGCTGCATTCGCAATCAGTCACCGTGTGGGCCCGCGATCTATATGGGGGCTGATAAAATCATTGCCATCGGCGTGCGCCGCCGACAGGACACCTCTTTCACTTATCATCACCGCGAAACGGGCGAGATCCCCACAGTCTCTAAAGTGGCCAACGTCTTGATGAATGCCGTGATGATGGACGGACTTGAAGCGGATATTCAAAGAATTGAGCAGATCAATCAAAGTTATTCTTTATTAACTCCTCACGAAAAAAAACGAGTGGCTTTGCGAGAAGTAGAAAGTCTTTGGATTTCTCCGTCTGTGGATTTTTCAGAAATCGCGTCAAAGAAAAGTGGCGAACTTCCGCGAATGATTCGCTATCTTTTGCGGGGACCTGGATCTTTAGAGGAGTCCAGTGAGATGCTTAGCTATCTGCTGTTTACTCCCACTTATTGCAAACAACTTATCGAGATTGGTTTCGCTGATGGGATGAAAGAAAGAGATCAGATTGAACAGATTCTCTTAAGCAAAATTGAAAGTCATCCTGTGAAGCATCACCCTCATCAAAATGTGCGTAGTCTGCGTTAATTCTTGCGTTGCAATACAAAAAGGTACGGCGTACCTTTTATTGAGAGGTTTCTATGAGTGATATTTTTGTTCGAGCTCGCGGTATTTCCCCTGTTGTTGCTGAAGACGTGTTCTTAGCTGACAATGCCCGTATTATCAGTGATGTAGAGATCGGGAGGGGCTCGTCTATTTGGTATAATGTGGTGATTCGCGGCGACGTGATGCCTATTCGTATTGGCAAAGAGGTCAATGTTCAAGATGGCGCGGTCATTCATGGCACTTATGGAAAATGGGGGACGACGCTCCATGATCGCGTGACCATTGGTCATTTAGTTATGTTGCATGGCTGTGAAGTCGGTCGCGGCACCTTGGTGGGCATGGGTTCCATCATTATGGACGGAGTCAAAGTCGGCGAACATTGTTTAATTGGAGCTGGGACTCTTTTAACTGAAGGAACTGAGATTCCGCCGCGCAGTCTGGTTGTGGGGCGTCCTGGCAAAGTTAAACGCGCACTCACGGACGAAGAAGTCGATTTGCTCGAAAAATCCGCAGACAATTATTTGCTTTATAAGACGTGGTACGAAGACTGATTTCCTATTGAACTCTCTGGCGAATCGTTTGAGAATGAAGAAACCCTGCCAGGAGTGAGTTTATGGAACGCGAAGTACCCTACGCCTTAACTTTTGACGATATTCTTCTTCTTCCTCAATATTCAGAGATCACGCCCACCGAAGTGGTTCCCAGATCTCTGTTTGCCCGAGAAAAATTTCTGAACACACCGATTATTTCTGCTGCGATGGACACCGTGACTGAAAATCGCATCGCGCGAGTGATGGCACAAAACGGTGGTTTGGGCATCATTCATAAAAATTTAGATATCGACAAGCAAGCCCTTGAAGTCGAAAAAGTAAAAAAATACGAAGCCGGAATGATTTTGGATCCCATCACCTTAGGACCTGATCACATGGTGCAAGAAGCTGTCGATTTGATGGAAAAATATTCTATCAGTGGTGTGCCGATCACAATCGATGGAACACTGATGGGTATTCTGACTAATCGTGATTTGCGCTTTGAAGAAAACTTCGACCAACCCATTCGCAACTTGATGACCAAAGAAAATCTGGTTACAGCGAAAATGGGAACAACTTTGGATGAAGCAAAAAAGATTTTGCAAAAACACCGTATCGAAAAACTTCCGGTGGTTGATGCCAAGGGAAAACTCAAAGGTTTGATCACGATCAAAGATATCGAGAAAGCCAGAAACTATCCTCAGGCGACCAAAGATGAACACGGTCGATTGTTCGTCGGAGCTGCAGTCGGTGTTGGTGCGGATTCTCGCGAGAGAGCTGATGCTCTGGTCGCAGCCGGTGTGGATGTCTTATGTGTCGATACGGCTCACGGTCACTCTAAAAATGTCATTGAAATGGTGAAGTACATCGCACAAAAACACAAAGACGTGATCATTGTGGCAGGAAACGTTGTGACTGCGGATGGAACATATGCGCTGATTGAAGCCGGTGCGGAAGTCGTTAAAGTCGGCGTGGGTCCCGGAAGTATTTGTACAACTCGCGTGGTGGCCGGGGTCGGTATGCCGCAAATTTCTGCGGTGGTTGAATGTGCGAAAGCCGCGAAGGCTCGTGGAAAAACAATCATCGCTGACGGTGGGATTAAGTATTCTGGTGATATCACAAAAGCTTTAGCCTTAGGTGCAAACTCCGTGATGATTGGAAATCTTCTTGCCGGTGCAGAAGAATCTCCAGGTGAAACCATTCTTTTCCAAGGTCGTACTTACAAAGTCTATCGCGGCATGGGAAGTATCGGTGCCATGGCTCGCGGTTCAAAAGATCGTTATGGACAAATGGATATCGAAGAAAATGAAAAACTCGTTCCTGAAGGAATCGAAGGCAAGGTGGCTTATAAAGGAGCTGCTTCCGCAGTGATTCACCAACTTGTCGGTGGTGTAAAGTCCGGTATGGGTTATTTGGGGGCTCGCAATATCGACGAGTTGCAAGCAAAAGCCAAGTTCGTTCAGATCACGGCAATGGGTCTTCGCGAATCTCACGTGCATGACGTGAGCATCACGAAAGAAGCTCCTAACTATCGTATGGAAAGCTAGTGCCGTAGGGCACAGTGCGGAAGCTGGAGTAGATATGCGTGGTTTTATTATTTTAGATTTTGGTTCTCAGTTCACACAATTGATTGCACGCCGTTTGCGCGAGTTGGGTTTTTATTCAGAAATTCACTCTTACAAATATGCGACGGAAGAAATTCGCAAAAAAAATCCTTACGGAATTATTTTAAGCGGCGGCCCGAATTCTGTTTATGAAGAAGGTTCTCCTCGCAGAGATGTGTCTGAGCTTCGTAACATAAGTCCTTTGCTCGGAGTATGCTATGGGATGCAACTTCTGACTCATCAGTTGGGTGGAAAGGTGACTCGCGCTGAACATCGTGAGTACGGTCTGAATTATGTAACATGGACTTCGGTCTTACCGGGAATTCCACAGAAGCAAAA
This sequence comes from Bdellovibrio sp. HCB-110, assembly GCF_047323225.1. Lineage (GTDB taxonomy): Bacteria > Bdellovibrionota > Bdellovibrionia > Bdellovibrionales > Bdellovibrionaceae > Bdellovibrio. The sequence continues at coordinate 2,134,203 of NZ_CP178750.1, read as the reverse complement.
AGTTTGGATGAGCCACGGTGATGTCGTTGAAAAAGTTCCGGACGGTTTTAGAATCATCGCGAACTCGGATGGTCATCATCCTGCAGCGATGCAAGGACCTGGAGTGCTGGCTCTGCAATTCCACCCTGAGGTGGCGCACACGGATAATGGTAATGATCTATTGAAGTACTTTGCGCAGGATATGTGCGGAGCTTTGGCGAATTGGGATGCGCCTCATATCAAAGATCTTTTGATTAAAGATGCCCAAGAAAAAGTCGGACCGACGGATCACGTTCTTGTTGGTCTTAGCGGAGGTGTAGACTCTACAGTGGTCGCAACACTTCTAACGAAAGCTCTTGGTGCAGAACGAGTTCACTGCGTTTTTGTCGATAATGGTCTACTCCGTAAGAACGAGTACGAGAGCGTTTTAGAGAACTACCGTAAAATCGGTTTAAATGTGAAAGGTGTCGACGCTTCCGAAGAATTCCTTTCGGCTCTTGCGGGAAAAACAGATCCTGAAGATAAAAGAAAAACCATTGGTCGAGTTTTTATCGAAGTCTTTGATAAAAGTTACGATCACAAACTTCCTATCAAATGGTTGGCCCAAGGAACTCTCTATCCTGATGTGATTGAAAGTGTTTCGTCGGTGGGTGGCAGTGTGACGATCAAGTCCCATCACAACGTGGGCGGCCTGCCAGAGAAAATGAAATTGGGCTTGGTGGAACCCGTGCGCGAATTATTTAAAGACGAAGTGCGAGCTTTGGGTGCGCAATTGGGGCTGCCTAAAGAAATGCTCTGGCGCCATCCGTTCCCAGGTCCTGGTTTGGCCATTCGTGTTTTAGGAGAGGTGACGAAAGAAAAACTGCGCATTCTTAAAGAGTGTGATGATGTTTTTATTTCAGAACTTCGTCGTCGCGGACTTTATGAGAAAATCTGGCAAGCCTTCTGCGTTTTGCTTCCCGTAAAAACCGTGGGCGTGCAAGGGGATTCTCGGACTTATGATCATGTGCTCGCTCTGCGTGCAGTGACGTCCAGTGATGGGATGACGGCGGATTGGTATCCATTTGAATTTCAATTCTTAAGAGAAGTTTCAAATTTGATAACAAACAAGGTCAAAGGCGTGAATCGCGTCGTGTACGATGTGACGAGTAAGCCTCCCGGAACCATTGAGTGGGAATAGTCCCGCGATGAATAGTCCGTAATGATGGCATTGTAACTTCAACTTTTCGGACGAGCTTTGTTAGTTTTCTTTAAATGAAAACAAAAAAGATCGTCCGAACTTCAAAAGCTCTCACTTTATTTATCGTTTTGGCTGCCATTGCGGCTCTCGCCTCCACAAGCGAATTGCTCTATGAAAGCTCGGGTGTTTCGAGTTTTAAATTGACGCAAAATCCAGATGGCGCACGTATCGCTACCAAATCTTCCCAAGATTATAAAATGTATCGCAAATACACTCAGCAAGGTGGCGAAGAATTGTTCTTGGTGAGCAGTGCAAAAACAGTTCAAGAGTTTTTGGATGCGGAGGGTATTGCTGGAAGTATTTCTTGGAGTGTGCGTAAAGGCCCTCGCCTTGAACAAGTGCTTTGGGGGAAATCAGAACAAGCCACTGAGCTGAATGTGCATGGCTCACAACCTGTGATCGTTTCGGGGTTGGGTGGATGTTGTGCTGAGCTGACGGGGTATCGTCTTTTTTGATATCGAGTCAGGTCGTCTCTTGATGTCGTTCAATGACTTTGCTTGGCGCCAGAAAGTGGTTCAGCCTTTTTCTTTGGAAGTTCCAAACTCGGCTTTGAAATTCCGCTATATCGGACTCATTTCTCAAGACAGCACTCGGGATCGTGATTTTGTCGATCCGGAAGTGGGTAAGAGTGCCGTCGTCCTGATTAAATACGCCAACGAGTCTTTAAAACAAAAGCTCCAAGTGGATATTGAAGTGGCCGATGGATTTGCACCCAGTGTTCAAGAAGTAAAACTTGAAAAAGATCCCTCTGTTCCAGGAAGTGATAAAATCGAGATTCAAGATGACCAAGTTCGTCTTTGGAATATCGACGGAGCGACTTCGCCAACGGCCATTACTGGAGTTCTCCTCAAGATTGTGATCGACGGCGGAAAAGGTCCAAAAACTCTCAAAATTCCTGTTAAAAACGACCAATTTGATTTGGCTTCCGCGCAAGTTCCCGAGGGCGTGGCGGTTCATCCTATAGTGCAGTTGAGAACCTTTTAACGCGCTGAGTATTCGCGAGTCTAGAACCCCCTTTTATTGAATAAAAAAGGGGGCTAAGATATGAAATTATCATGTCTTTTGCACATCTTCACGTTCACTCTGAATATTCGCTTCTTGAGGCCGCGTGCCGGGTTAAAGCTATTGCTAAAAAAGCAGCAGCGATGAACATGCCCGCAGTGGCTTTAACTGATAACGGTAACATGTTTGGTGCCGTTGAATTTTACTTTGCTTGTAAGGATAACAACGTCAAACCTCTTTTGGGTTTGGATGCTTACATCGCGCCGGGATCGCGTTTAGAAAAAAAACAAGATCGCGATCAAGTGAGCTCGGGACCTCGTCGTTTGGTGTTCTTAGCGCAAAGTACACACGGCTATCAAAATCTCTGTAAGCTTTCGACAATCGGTTACCAAGAGGGTTTCTATTGGAAACCTCGTATCGACTACGAAGTCATCAAAGAATACAATTCTGATTTGATCTGCTTAACGGGTGGTCTGCGTGGTGAAGTTGCCGACGCCTTTATGCGTGAAGGTGCGGATGCCGCTTTAGCAAAAATTCGTCAGCTTAAAGAAATTTTTGATGATCGTCTGTATCTTGAGATGTGTCGCACAGGTGTGCCGGAGTGGGATAAAATCAATCCGTTCTTGCTGGAGGCTTCTAAAATCACAGGTGTGCCTGTAGTTGCCAGTAACGACGTCCACTACATGACTCAAGACGATCAGATCGCTCAAGAAGTTTTGATCTGTATCGGAACGAATAAAACTTTAAGTGATGAGTCCAGATTCCGTTTGGGATCTGATGAGTTCTATCTAAAAAAGCCCGAGCAAATGATAGAACTTTTCTCGGACATCCCTGAAGCCATTAGCAACACTTTGCAAATCGCTGAGCGCTGTGACGTTAAATTTAAAATCAAAGATGATAAGGGAAAACCCATTTATCACTTGCCGACATTCCCGACGGATTCCGGCGAGAGTCTTAAAGATTTTATCGCGCGCAAATCCAAAGAAGGTCTTCTTGAAAGATTTGATGAGGCGGCCGCTCGCGGTGAGCCCGTTCCTGAAGAAAAGAAACCTGATTACTACGCTCGTCTTGATTACGAGTTGGGTATCATCGAACGCATGGGATTCAACGGTTACTTCTTGATCGTCCAAGACTTCATCAACTGGGCGAAGAGCAATGATATCCCTGTAGGCCCAGGTCGTGGATCTGGTGCGGGTTCCCTTGTCGCTTACGTTTTAAAAATTACGGATCTTGATCCACTTCCAAACTTCCTGCTCTTTGAGCGTTTCTTGAATCCGGAACGTATCTCGATGCCGGACTTCGATATCGACTTCTGTCAAGACCGTCGTCAGGAAGTGATCCGTTATGTGACTGAGAAATACGGTCAACAATCCGTATCGCAAATCATCACTTACGGTAAATTGCAAACTCGTGCAGCGCTCAAAGACGTGGGCCGTGTTTTGGGAATGCTCTTTGCGGAAGTGGATGCGGTTACAAAACTTATTCCGGATAAATTAGGTATCAGTCTAAAAGAGTCTCTAGAGATGGAGCCTCGTCTGACTGAGATGATGGAAATGAATCCCACGGTGGCCACTTTGATCGACCTCGCTCAGCGCGTGGAAGGTATGGTGCGAAACGCGGGTATCCATGCGGCCGGTGTTATCATCGGTGACGGACAGCTTGTAAAGCACGCGCCTCTTTATAAGGGAGCGGATGGCGAGCAGGTTGTTCAATACGATATGAAGCATGCCGAGAAAATCGGTTTGATCAAATTCGACTTCTTGGGTTTGAAGACGCTCACTCATATCAACATGGCCTTGAAACTCATTAAGAAAAATCGCGACAAGGTGATCACTTCAAAAATGATCCCGATGACGGATGCAGCAACTTTTGAAATGATGTCTCGCGGAGACACGGCGGGGGTGTTCCAGTTCGAGGGTGAGGGCATCACCGATGCCACCCGTAAAATCCGTCCTTCTTCTTTTGCCGATATTACGGCGATCACGTCGCTGTATCGTCCGGGTCCGATGGCGAATATTCCTGACTTTACGGATCGTAAACACGGTAAAGCTCCGGTGGAATATCTTTTGGAAGACACTCGTGAGGTTTTGTCAGAGACCTACGGAATCATGGTTTACCAAGAGCAAGTTATGGGTATCGCCTCTAAGATCGCCGGATACTCTCTGGGCCAAGCGGATATGCTTCGTCGTGCGATGGGTAAAAAGATCAAAGAGGAAATGGATCAGCATCGCACCCTCTTCATGAAAGGGGCGAAAGAGCGCGGCCATAACGAACAAAAATCATCAGAGCTTTTTGATCTGATGTATAAGTTCGCCGATTACGGTTTCAATAAATCCCATGCCGCTGCATACTCTGTCGTCACTCTGCAAACAGCGTGGCTCAAGTGTCACTATCCTGCTGAATTCTTCGCAGCTCTTCTTTCTACCGAGTTGTCGGATACAGAGAAGATCGTAAAATACTCGAAGGATGCGGCAAAACGTGGACTGACAGTAAAACCACCTCACGTGAATTTTTCGGATTATCTCTTCGATGTTCATGGTGATGAAATCTACTTTGGTCTTGGTGCCATTAAAGGTGTCGGACAAAATGCCGTGGAAGCGATTATTGAAGCCCGCGAAGGTTTGCCGGAAAAGAAATTCACTTCTTTGGATGAATTCTTTAACAGCATTGATTTACGTCGCGTGAATAAAAAAGTGATCGAGTGTTTGATTAAAGCCGGGGCTTTTGATGGTTTCGGCGGACATCGTGCGCAGTTGATCGCAGGTTATCAAAAATATTTGGACCGCGCACAAGGTCTACAAAAAGACAAAGAGCTTGGCCAAGCCTCTTTGTTTGATCTTGGTCCTTCCACGGAAACGAAAGTGTCTTTGGAGGAATGTAAACCATGGTCCCGCACGGCTTCGTTATCTTATGAAAAAGAAGTTTTGGGTTTCTACCTCAGTGACCATCCCTTGAAAGGCTTTGATACATTGTCAGAGCTCTGGACCTCTTGCAAAGTGGCCGACTTGCCAGCGCAAATGCCGCCTCCGGGATCGCCAGAGGCCGAGGCGATGAAGGCCGCTAAAAAGGATTGGAAGAACCGTGATGCGGGTAAAAAACGCGTCGTGGTCGCAGGCCTGATTACGGAGTTGCGTGAGTTGATCACGAAAAAAGGGACGCGCATGGCCTTTGGAAAGGTCGAAGACCTGACTGGAAGTTGCGAACTAGTGATCTTCCCGGATTCTTTTGCCCGTTTCGAGGCACAACTTCGCGATGAAAGACCTGTCTTGATTGGCGGAGGTCTCGAAGTGGAAGAGGGTGTTGCAAAAATCATGGTCGACACGGTATCGCCCATGGAAGACATCCTTAAGAAAACAAAACGTATGGTTCTGCGTCTAGATAAAATTGATCCTAACGACTATCCAAGATTACAATCTTTGATGAAGGATTATCCCGGTACGACGTCAGTGAGTTTGGAAATTGAAGTTCCCGAAGTCAACCGCAAGGTTCTTATGGAGATGACAGATGCTCCAGGAATCAGTGTGAACAATGAATTCTTTGAAGGTGTTCACTCGTTGTTTGGCCGAACGGACTTTATTGAGTTGAGGAGTTAAAAAATGCGTTTCGCTTTGATGGTAGCAGCAGTGTTGATGTTCTTCGTAAGTGGTCCAGTAAAAGCACAACAAGCCGATTTGGTGGATAGAACATTCTCGGGTGTTTCCAAAGAAAAAACTCCGCAAGGCGCACGTCGAGATATCCAAGACCAAGCCTCACTCAAGGTGTCTGAAGACATCATTAAAGAATTGATCGGTGAGGAAAGATTCTTAAAGAACAAATCTTTGATCACTTCAAAAGTAATTAGGAACTCTGCGCGCTACATTCCTTTTGTAAAACCTTCTGCGATCACTCAAGAAGCGGAGGAATTCAAAATGTCTGTGGCTTTAAAAGTTTCTTTGCGTGATTTGAAACAAATGCTTCAGGAAAATTCGCTTTTAAATGAAAACGATGCCATTCCGGTAGTTTTACCTGTGATTAGCTGGGTGGATCGCGTTCAGGGGCGCAGCTACCGTTGGTGGCAGCCTCTTGATAAAAATCAACAAAGCTTCTTGGTTAAAGAAGGTCGCTTGTTGGAAGAGTCTCTTCGCAACTCTTTTCAGAAGAATAACTTCTATGTGATTAAGCCTATTGAATCTGGTTTGGGATCAAGCGTTCCAGTGGATTTTCAAAATGAAAAGATCGCTGGCGGGGAGGATGCTCAGTTTTTTGCCCAGTACTATAACGCGCCCGTTCTGATTGATGGGCAAGTGCTTTTAAACAAGGGCGAGCGTGGCAATAACTACCGTATTGAAATTCGTCTGACAGCGACACAAGTCAGTAATGGTCGCGCCATTGCCGATGTGTCCCGTCGCTTTGACACGGAATCAGGATCTTTAGAGAGTGCGGTTGATAAAAAACTTCGTGAAGTCGTCGAGACAACAGCAAACGATCTGGCTTCCCAAGTTTTGGAAGCTTGGCAAAGAGGTTCCTTGGGAACTTCCGTGATTCGCTTGACGGTGCGCGGTCGCAATGCTCTTCCGATGATGGAAGGTCTTAAAGAAAAAATTCGTTCTCAAATCACTCAAGTTAAAAACATCCGTGAGCGTTTGGTAAGCTCTGAAGCTGTGAGTTTTGAAGTTGATACTTCTATTCCGGCTCCAGAACTTTTGACTAAGCTAGAAGCGCTCGACATTGAAGGCAAGAAGCTTTCGAAGATCTCAGAACAAAGTGACGAGATCGTTCTTAAATGGGCACAATAGGAGGTGCGGTGATGAAAGTTTTTGTATTAGCTCTTTCGATATTTTCTTTGGCTGCATGTGCTACTTTTGATCGCAGTTCTCCGACCGTGCGTCGAGAGATCAAAGACGTCAGTTATGAGGCTCGCAAAGACGATGCAGCTCCTCGCAAACGTCTGATGGTTCTGCCGTTCTTGGACTCTTCAGATAAACGCCCTCAAGAGTTTCGTGATAAAGCCCGTGCGGCGTTTATTACGGATCTCAATCGTTCCGGTGAAGTCATCGCTTTGGATAGCAAAGAGTTGAATTTAGATCTTTCTAAAATGATGGAAGCCGGTCAGTACAAACTTCAAGAGGTTGCGAAAGCCGCTCAAGCGATGGGTGTGAACGCTGTCCTAGAAGGAAAGATTCAAGACATTCGTATCAAACGTAAGGCTGACAACGTCGGTGTTGTTCGCCACCTGACGACGGCCTTTGAGGTTGTTGCTCAAGTGCGTGTGGTCACAGGGCGCTCTGGTCGTGAAGTTTTCAATACAGTGAAAACAGTCACCGTCGAAGAGCAAGGTGTGCGAGTGGCTGAACGAGTAGAGACAGATAAATTTTTGGCCAACAACCCAGAGATGATTGAAATCATCGTAAAAGATGCCTTCTTGGATTTCACTCCACAGGTTCTGGCCTCTTTGGATAAAGTTTCTTGGGAAGGTCGTATTGCGGCGATCAATGGTGATCGTATTTACTTAAACGTTGGTCGCGTTTCGGGTTTGCAAGTCGGGGATCTTTTAAAAGTCACGGAAGATGGCGATGACGTTTATGATCCAGAAAGTGGTGGTCACATCGGTCGCGTCCCAGGCAGACTGAAAGGCACTTTGGAAGTGATCAGTTATTTTGGAAATGATGGCGCCATAGCAGTTATTCACTCGGGATCAGGTTTCAAAGAAAACGATCGCGTCGAACTCTATTGATTGAGTATGTTTTTGTGAGGGAAGTCATGGAACTTCCCTGAACATCGTTAATGAATCGTAATATTTCAAAGCATCATTGAAAATTAAATTCCGTTAGACAATACTAGCTGGAGTGAAATCTCTAGTTTTATTTTTCTTTTTTTCTCTTCTGTTTTCGAATCTCGCTTTCGCAAAAAAATGGACTGTTCCAGTGATGTACTGGAGCATGAAAATTGAAGGCCAAGTGGCGATGCGCAAGGGATTTGAGGAAGAAATCACTGCGTTTAACAAAAAAGGCAGTGATAAGATTGAAGTGATTTCTTATGTGGCTGGCGAAGGTCGCAAGGGAATTCTCAATCAGGTTGCTCAGTTAGACAACGTTCTTAAGAAACCAGCTCAAGCTTTGGTTATTCAGCCTACCGACAACTCAGCTTTAGCGCGCGGACTTCAAGATGCAAATAGATTAAAAATTCCGGTCTTTGCTTATGACCAGTATATCGTGAATGGGGCTCTGACCTCTTTTGCAACCAGCGATAATTATTCTGGTGGACAAGACAATGGCGAGTACATTGACTCTCTCTATAACAAAGACCATGAGGTTCGTATTGTGGTTTTTGAATACCCCCGAGTCTCTTCGACGACAGATCGCGTGGATGGGTTCTTTGATGCTCTTCGCAAAAAGAATCGCAAGTTCAGCGTGTTAAAGCGCTACGAGGCTGTCGATCCGGAGTCAGGTGCAAAGGCGGCGAAAGATTTCCTTAGAGACTTTCCAGGCAAAGGCAGCGTGGACGTGATTTTCACGGTCAATGATGGCGGAGGACTTTCCATCGTGAAGGCTCTTCTTGAAAAGAAACGTCATGAGATTATTCACGCGACTTTCGACGGCGATCCCCTTTCCGTTGAAAACATTCGTAATAAAAAACTGACGGTGATTGATTCGGCCCAGTTTTGTGCAGAATTGGGGCGTGAAACCGCGCGAAGTCTGATTTCTTATTTTACAAAGGAAAAGGTTCCAGAGAAAAAATTAATTCCCACATTTCCGGTGACAGAGAAAACCATCAACTCCTATCCAGGCTGGATGGGGCGTCCTGTGCAAAAAGTCACTCGCTTTGAATATGCTGATCCTGGTGCCGACTTAAAAGTATTCCGTCGTCCTTCCAGTGATGAGAAGAACCGAACTTATTTGAATATCAAAATAGGTGTGGCCCCTCTTTGTCCGTATCTTTGTGAAAAAGGTCCTGGCGTTTGGGGTGGATATATCTACGACATTCTTAAAGAGATCGCGAAGGCCCAAGGGTTTACGGTGGAGCTTGAAAGTATTCCTAACACCCGTCTGGTGGCCGCTCTTCAAGCACGTCGTGTGAATTATATTATTGGCCCTCGGTATATGGTTCGATACCTTCCTGATATTCGTATTGTCGGTCCTAATTTGGGAGTGAGTTATACGGGCGCACTGCTTTCGCCGGAAGTTAAAGAATCTTTGATCGACAATGAATTTGTCCGTAATAAGAAAATTGTTTTTGCTGATCTGGGAATGGAATCTGGCCATCAGTTGAGCATTGATGATCCTTCCCGAGCGATTAAGTTAACGGGCTCTGATGTCGCAGATAGAATGACTAAGATGATTCGGGATCGTCGCGTGGATTTGGCATTGGGAGATTACAACGTTCTTCGTTATTCTCTTTTACGTAAACTGAATACGGGTTTGCAATTGCATCCCACGTCGCTGACAGGATTTAATTCTTTGGTTTTGGTGAGTAATCCCAAAGAGCCCGAATTTGGATTTTTACCGCAACATTTGGATACATGGTTCCAGGGGGCTCGCAGTAATGGCGAGCTTGAGAAAATTCTTGCCCGCTACAATCTGAAAGATTGGAAAATCTTTAATCGTTAAAAAAGACTTTTGATCAAACCCTTTGTCATCTTTTTAAAAGATTCAATTTCTCCGCGCAGCCGGGCGACTTGCAGTCCGCCTTGAATGGAGCACAAAAAGAGATCCGCTGTTGTTTCAATGTTCAGATTTTTTCGAAAGGATTTTTCCTTCACACCTTGTTTTAAGGTCTGAATCATCCACGAACGTTGCGTGTGATGAAATTTCACCAAATACTCTTTCATATTGTCGGGGAGGGTGTTGAAGTCAGCACTCAGTACGCCCGCAGGGCAAATTTTATTGTGGTCGAGGCCCATCTTGCAAAAAACATTTAGCATTTGCTCTAGTTTTTCTTTAGCTGATAAAGGCGAAACTTTTTTCGTCCATTTTTCGTAGGCTAATTCATAATCCTTAATAAGAGCAATCCCCATATCCTCTTTTGAGGCGAAGTGATAATGGAGGCTCGCTTTCTTTATGCCCAGCTCATCTGCGATCGTTTGAAAGCTGAAGCCATTAAATCCCAATGTTTGGAGATAATGACGACCGAGGTCAAGGGCGCGGGTTTTTGTATCCATTAACAGTCCTTGCTTTACATGGTTGACTGCCTTATTATCTACCTATCGGTAGGTAGATATCAAGAACTTCCTGTAAGTTGAAGAAAAGGGACATGTATATGAGCAATAATAAGACAATGAGACCTGTGGCGATCCTAGGTGGCTCCCGAACTCCGTTTACCAAGTCATTCACTCAGTATTCTCGAACTTCGAATAAAGAGTTGATGAAGGCGACCTTGAAAGATTTGGTTGCAAAAACAAATCTGCAAGGCGAACGCTTGGGTGACGTCTCTTTGGGTGCGGTTATGAAAAACGCGTCGGACTGGAATTTGTCTCGTGAGTCTTTGTTGAGTTCAGGACTTGATCCGCATACACCGGGTTATGATGTGCAAAGAGCTTGTGGAACGGGTTTGGAAACGGCGGCGCAAATCGCTCTTAAAATTGCATCTGGACAAATTGAAAGCGGTATTGCTGGCGGTACAGACACGAACAGTGATATCGCCGGGGTTTTGCCTCATGAATTTTCTTGGATCATGATGGAGGCGCAAAAAGAACCCTCTATGATGGCGAAGTTAAAAAAGTTTGCAGAACTTAAGCCGGAATATTTGAAACCGCGTTTTCCGAATGTGCAAGAGCCTCGCACGGGTCTTTCTATGGGACAGCATTGTGAGATGATGGTCAAAGATTGGAAGATCACGCGTGAAGCGCAAGATGAGCTTGCTTTGCAAAGCCATAAAAATGCGGCTCGCGCCTATGATGCCGGTTTTTATAATGATCTGGTTTTTGAATTTAAAGGACTTAAAAAAGATACTTTCGTACGTGGCGATACAAGCTTAGAAAAATTAGCGAAACTAAAACCCGCTTTTGATTTCTCAGGCACAGGCACTTTGACAGCGGGAAATAGCACTCCTTTAACGGACGGTGCTGCTGCGGTGTTGTTGGGTAGTGAAGATTTCGCTAAACAACACGGTCTTCCGGTTTTAGCTTACTTGCGTGATGCAGAGTATGCGGCGGTTGATTATGTGAATGGCGAAGGTCTTTTGATGGCTCCGGCAGTGGCGGTGGGTCGTCTTTTGAAACGCAATGGCTTAACTCTTCAGGATTTTGATTTTTACGAAATTCACGAAGCTTTTGCTGGACAAGTTCTTTGTACGTTAAAGGCTTGGGAATCTGATGAGTATTGCCAAAAGAATTTTGGATCTAAGGCCTTGGGCTCTATTGATAGATCGAAAATGAACGTCAATGGCGGAAGTTTGGCTTTGGGACATCCCTTTGCTGCAACAGGCGGAAGAATTCTTGCCAGTCTTGCAAAAATGCTCACACAAAAAGGTTCAGGCCGCGGCTTGATTTCAATTTGTACAGCTGGCGGTATGGGCGTTGTGGCGATTGTAGAAAGATAGTTCGTATGGAAATTTCGCTCAGTCAGAAGTTGTGGTTTCTTTTTATTCGCTACTTTTCTTGGGTGCTACCCAAACAAAGTGCTTTCTGGGCGGAAGGAATTTTCTTAACTCCGAGTCGGGTCCCACGACCTGATTCGGAGAAGCTCTGGTTTGAATCCGCAAAAAAATTCACTCTCTCAGGTGGTATTGCCGCTTATGAGTGGGGATCAGCAACGGGACCTCTTGTTGTTCTAGTTCATGGTTGGAGTGGGCGAGGCACACAAATGGGAGCTTTTGCGGAGCCTCTAGTAAAAAGAGGTTATCGTGTCGTGGCTCTGGATGGGCCTGCTCATGGTAGTTCTGAGGGAACACAAACCAATGTTGGAGATTACGCGAAGTTTTTAATTCGCGCTCAAAAAGAACTGGGACCTTACAAAGCCATCATCGCCCATTCTTTCGGGGCTGGTTGTTCGGTTCTGGCGGCTTCACGGGGACTTAAAGTTGAAAAATTGATTTTAGTGGCAGGGCCTTCTCGCTATGAAGTGGTCGTGGGTAATTATTTAGACTTCATTCGTATTAGCCCCTTTGCGCAGAAGTATTTTTTGAAAAGCTTGGCGGAAAAAGTGGGACTTACGGCGAAAGAACTCAACATCGGCAATATCGGAAGCAAGCTCGATATTCCAACTTTGATTGTGCATGATACGGGAGATAAAGAGGTTCCTTATGTCGCCGCGACAGAGATTATTCAGGCGTGGCCCCACGCGAAACTTTTAACGACTTCTAATTTGGGACATCGTCGAATTCTTAAGGACTCGCAAGTAACGACCCAAGTCGCAGAATTTGTTGAATCAAATATTTAAAGTGAAATTATATTGGCGTAAAAGAAGATTGGTGATCCGTAGAGGACTTGAACCTCTGACCTTTTCCATGTCAAGGAAACGCGCTACCAACTGCGCCAACGGATCCCGAAAGAGATAAAAAATTAACACCGATCATTCAGTGCGGCAATCGTGGATGCACAGGGTCAGGGTGAAGGAGGAGATTTATGATTGATTTTTACACAGCCGGAACTCCCAATGGGCGAAAAGTCGCCATTATGTTAGAGGAGTTGGCCATTCCCTATACTGAACACAAAGTAGACCTTTCTAAAAATGAACAGAAATCTCCTGAGTTTATCGAGATGAATCCTAACGGGAGAATTCCGGTCATTGTGGATCGTCAGGGACCTCATAATAAAGAGGTCACTGTTTTTGAAAGTGGCGCGATTCTTTATTACCTGGCGGAAAAATATGGAAACTTTTTGGGCCACAGTCTGGCTGAAAAAGCCCATACTTTGCAGTGGGTGATGTTTCAAATGTCAGCCATCGGCCCGATGTTTGGAAATTATCACTACGGAATGAACACGCTGACTCCTAAAAATCCGGCTTTTATTGAGCGCTTTGAAAAAGAAGCTTTGCGCCTTTTAGGTGTGATGGAAATCCAACTTTCTAAGAACGAATATCTTGCGGGGCAAGTTTATACAATTGCCGATATTGCAACCTATCCGTGGATCATTGGATTTATTAAATCAAAACCGGAGTGGTTTGAGTCTAAACCTTCAGTGCGTCGTTGGGCTCAGCTTGTGGGTGAGCGTCCTGCGGTGAAGAAGGTTCTGCCTTAAGATTTTTAAAATCCCAGAGGTTTTGATCCATCATCTGACTGGGTTTTACATTCGACATCGCCGTTTGAATTGAAGCATAAATGTTCGGGATCTCTTTTTCGAGGTCGCGAACAAGTTTCTTCACTCGTTGGCGTTTCAGTCCATCTTGCGATCCGCAAAGATTGCATGGAATCACGGGGAAGGCCCAAAGAGCAGCCAGTTCTTCGATTTCTCTCTCTGAAACATAACACAAAGGGCGAACGAGGATGTTGCGTTCGTCATCGGATTTTAATTTCGGGGGCATACTCGCCGTCGTGCCGACATAGAAAAGATTGAGCAAAGCTGTATGAACAACGTCATCGCGGTGATGGCCTAGAGCCAGCTTTGTAAATCCATTGTCATGAGCATAATCGTACAAAATCGCGCGGCGCAGGCGGGAGCAAAGAGAACAATAAGTACCGCCTTGAACTTTTTCTTTTACGATAGAGTAAGTGTCTTTTTCGATAACGTGCAGTTTTACGCCAAGACTTTCAACCCAAGTTTTAAATTTCGCTGCATCAAAACCCGGTTGCTTTTGATCGAGAATCGCCGCTTCCAGCTGAAACTTTCTTTCCGAACGTCTTTGGATCTCTGTCAGCAATGCCAAAAGAACGCTCGAGTCTTTTCCGCCAGAAACGCAGACCATGATTTTATCACCGTCTTCAATCATATTGAAGTCGTTAAGAGCCTGAACGATCTGCTTGCGGATCTTCACCGCGAGGGGATTTTCAAAATCTACTGCCGTTGTCATACCGGTTTTGTATCTGAAAGCTCGATTGTTTGTCGAGCCAATTTTAAGCCTGCTGCACGTAAAGCTTCCACGCCACGGACATAGACCTTATCGCCAATATTGAACTGAGAGCCGTAGTTATCGATGAAATAGATGATTTTTACTTCAATCCAATGCTCTGTCGTATCACTCACGTAGGCCCAAGGAGCTGGAATTCCGCGGATTTCGCCGATTCCTGCCACCGTACGCTCGAGGATCTGTTTGGCGTGTTCAATATTCTCCCCGTAAGCCAGACGGAAAATCTGACGTCGGACAATGGGATTTTCAGGCGGGGAGTAATTAGAAATCGTGGCATTGGCCATAAAGCGATTGGGGAGAGTGATAAGCTCATCAGAAAAACCCACCAGAGTGGTGGATCTCCATGTGATCTCTCGCACCTGACCCGTGGTTTTTTGAATCCCGCTCACGATCTCAAGCCAGTCGCCAATTTCAAAGTTGCGATCGACCTGCAAAGAAATCCCGGCAAAAAGATTTCCCAAGGTATCTTGCAACGCCAAACCCAGAATCACCGAAGCGGCCGCCGATGTTGCAAGCAAAGGACCGACTTCAAGTCCGAAGACATGAGTGACTCCCCAGAAGAGCAAAACGATGGAAAGAATCAAAGAGAAGATATTTACCAGAAGCAAAGGCACACCATGCTTCATCGAGCCTAAAAACAAATACTGCAAAACGACCAGACGGGACGTCTTTACAAAAACAACGTTCCCCCAGATGAAAGTCACCAGAGCAATGTAAGGCGTGACCTTCGCCATGTTACCAAGTTGCGGTTCTGATGTTTGCAGAAAAATAAAAATTAAAAATAGGAAGCTTAAAACCACATAGTGGCGAAGCAAAGTGCGGAAGTGATTGCGAATGCTACGATGTCTTTCCTCGCTCGCTTCACGCAAAAAGAACTTATAGAACACCCAAGTGATGGCCATCAAACAGCCCAAAAGTATGAAGGGTTCTAGCTCTAGAAGTCCGTAGAGTGCCTGTATTTTGATAAACTTTTCTGCCATGATTCTTGGGTCCTCTTAAAGTCCCATTATAGTGACTATTTTTTAGTCTAGTCGAGTCTAAAATTTATCAGAACTATAATCTGACCTAACGAAGCTGCCGATAAAGACAGCATGAGAAAACACAGTCTATATTTCGCATTAGGGATGATGATGACGGCTTGTGCCCCCCAAGGGTATGAAGCTGCTAACGACATTGCTTCACAAACAGTCCAAGACATTGCGTGTAAGGATCAGGAGCTGGAAACAAAACTCTGGGATGGGTTGAAGACCTATCTTTTGGAGCAGAAAGCCATTCCGTCCGCAGAGACCATGAAGCAGGCGATGCACGATCAGGTGGAAAAGCTTGCCCAAGACAACCCACAAATGACTTCCAGCGATGTGAAGCGTCTTGCCGGGGACTTGGATAAACTTGTCGATTCATTGTTGTCGGAAGCTCCGCAAGGAGAGCGTGTTGAATCACCTGAGCAGCTTTTGATTCTTCTTTCGGCGATTGACGTTGGAGACCGCACAACGGTGTTCCGTTCGTACATGCAAGACAAAGTGCGTGGCGATTTCAATCAATTGAAAAAAACCGTTCAGTCTTTCGATTTAAACTGTCCGCCATCTTCTTCAGGAAGTGGTAACAACACGGCGGGAACAACACCTGCGACTCCGGAGCCGGAAACAGAAACAGAGACTCCTGCTCAGCCAGAACCTAACCGTGACTATGAGTATCACAAGCAACAAGCTTTGAACTCTGGAACACCTTTAGCGGTTTTCGGTGGTCGTTGGGCCTTTGCGACAGCCTATCAAAGTTGCCAAAGTATGCAGCTTCCTTCAATGAATGATCAAACTCCAGATGTGCAAGGAATCAGTATCGTTGGTAAACACTCCGATGGTGTTGGTAGCAAACGTGCGATTGCAAGTCTTTCGAAAGTTCAAAGCACGCATTATTACGTTCGCGATATGAGCTCCTATGGACAAGGCTGCTTCAATGTCCGCCAAAATCCATTGATCTACGATTACGGTGGAAAACCTTACGCGACCACAGCGACGGATTCCCCGATTGATCTATTTAAAAACAATGGTGATGGAACAAGTGTACTTGGTATTGATTGCTCGGGTTATGTGTTCACATCCATGGCAACGGCAGGTTTAAGACTTAAAGCAGGTCGTGCCTTGAAGGCTTCGGATTCTTGGGCGTGGGGATCTAGTTCTTATGTGGAACCTCAAGACAACGGACTGACGTGTTTAAGCAAGATCTCTGTGACGCCCGCTGCTTCTATGAAAGCCGGCGATATCGTCGCAGTTTATGGTCACGTTTTGTTGATCGATAAAGTGGGCGCGGATCCCTTTGGTATTGCTTCAGCAAAAACAGAGAGTGATTGCAAAAAGATCACTTCAAATAGTTTTGACTTCGTTGTGGCGCAAAGTGCTCCAAGCAAAGGCGGCATCGGTATCAACTATTACGAAGCTCGCAACTATTTGCCGACAAGTGCCAAGATGAAAACGGGCTTAGAGAAGTATGCTTACTATGCTTGTATGGCAAAAATCACAGGAAAAACATATACGCCGAACGTGGGAACACTCTCTGTTGTTCGCCACAAAGGCACTGCGGAATGCGTGGCTCCCCGAGTGAAAATGGCTCGTGAAAGCTGTATTCAATCTTGTTCTTCTTTGGCTCGCTAATAAAGCCCTGACGAACTTTCAGACACAAGTGACAAAGAGGGTCTCCGTGGAATCATGGGGACCTTTTTATTTCATTTAAAAAATCAAAAAGTGCTTACAAAAAAATATATGCGCTGAGTGATGTGAAAGCATGTTCTTTATGCTATAACTTCAATCCATGAAAAACTCTCTTCTTACATTCATTACTATAAGCTTGTTTTCTGCCAATGTTTTTGCGGGCTCTAAAGCTGCAGACAAGAATTATCAATTCTGTGATGACATCACAAAAGTGGATAAACTCTTGGATCGCTCTCGCGAATCCGTAGAAAGAATCAAGGCGGAAGGTCTTAAGATTGAGCGCATCGTGGTTTCTAAAGACCGCAAAGAGATTTATCTTATTTCCGGCGAGACCATGTTGAGAGTTTATCCTGTGGCTTTCGGTTCAAACCCTGTTGGTCACAAACAATTTGAAGGCGATGGTAAAACTCCAGAAGGCATTTACTCTGTAGATTATAAAAATCCGCAAAGTGAATTCACAAAAGCTCTTCATGTCTCTTATCCAAATAAGAAAGACGTGGAGTTTGCGAAGTCCCAAGGTAAATCTGCGGGCGGCGATATTATGATTCATGGTTTGCCTCGTGATGATAGAAAAAGACAGGCGATCAGTATCATTCACCCCATGAATTGGACTCGCGGTTGTGTTGCCGTGACAAATGAACAGATCGAAGACATCTACGCGTTGGTTAAGGAAAATACTCTCGTTGAAATCTGCAAAATGACGACGGATGAAAACGAAGAAGAAAAACCAGCAGACGGTAGAACAACTGTTTCCATTCCCGCAAAAAAATAGTTAGAACCTATACCACTAAAGTCCAGGTAGCCTTAAGAAATCATCCTCAGTGAAGTTTCTTTCGTTTAGCATATACCTGGAGGTTGAATGGCACAGGCAGAGCTTAAAACGCCTACAGGGGTTTTTCTTTTAGCATTTCTTTTTATTCTCGCCCCGTTAGGAAATCTGTTTATAAGCTTTGCGGGAAGTGGTGTGCCGGGATGGTATCAACCTTCAATCCTTT
The DNA here is from genome assembly GCF_047323225.1 of Bdellovibrio sp. HCB-110. GTDB lineage: Bacteria > Bdellovibrionota > Bdellovibrionia > Bdellovibrionales > Bdellovibrionaceae > Bdellovibrio. The sequence continues at coordinate 2,116,301 of NZ_CP178750.1, read as the reverse complement.
ATACTTTCTTGCAAACAGTGTCGGGACTGGATTGGCTTTGGCTCAGTCTTTTGTTCTTAACAGGTGTCTTGCTTCTGCGTCCTCACAAGACGTCATGGTCTCTGGCCATTATCACTCTAAGTTTGGTTCTTCTTATCAATGCCTATCGTTTTTTCTCAGAGGATCTTTCTCAAGAAGGTCCTTTTGTTCAAGTGCAGCTTATTCTTTCCAGTATTGTGACTGTCGGCATTCTTATTCTCGCTTTTTATTTCCGTTTTCCTTATCTGGATCGCCGGGCTCGTTGGCTTTTCCCGACGGCTCATCGCTATGAATTTCGCACGCCCGTGAATATCGTCGGACAGGATATCTTTGAAGGCGTGACTGAGTCGATCTCTATCGAGGGGGCTCGTATTCTTCTTAAGAGGGATATGGAGGGGAGTTCCCGGGATTTAAACTATGTCGATGTGATCTTCCCGGATATCCGCAATATTAAGATCAAGTCTAGGGTGGTCGAGTATCGCGATAATATCTTACGATTGAAGTTTAAAGAGCTGGAGCAACGTGATCGAGGCCACCTTTTGGACTGGTTTCGGTCTCAGATTGAGACAGGCGACGAAAAATCCAGTTAAGTCTGGGTTCTTGTTAAGTTTTTTAAAAAGTGTACCGAAAAGACTCAAAAGCATGAGGTCGTTATGAAATGGAAGTTGAAACCTGTTTCTTTAGTAAAACAATTCGCGGCGGGAATTTCAGTCGTTACGATGTGTATTTCGCCCATTGCTGAAGGTGCTGCGGCAGCTTCGCAAAAGAAATTGATCAATCAATACTTAAAAGAAACTGGTTTGACGACAAAGAAACTCACGGTGGGCGAATACTGGGGAATGGTTCGTCATGTTTACCCAGATAAATTGCAAACGCAAATGGATGAATGGGTTCGCCTCAATCGCAATGAACTCATGCCGTCGATTGAAGCCACAAGTTTTAAAGATGCCGAGGGCAACGAACAAGTTCGTCTGACGTTAACTAAAGACGGTCAATCCGCGACTTTGACTTTCACAGGTGATGAAGACAAACCACTTAAAGTAAATAGCGTGTCGTTCTCTAAAAAAGAACTCATGAACTACAATAACTTCAACGACATTGCTGCCAAATTGGCGAAGCAAGATCCGGCTATTGCTAAATCTTTAAAAACGGGAAAATTAGCTCGCGTTAGCAAAAACTCTGTTCTGTCTTGGGATGAATATAAAAAATTAAGCCCTCGTCAACGTGCTGAATACATGGTGCGTATGCGTATGGCTATGGAAGCCGCTGACAAAGTTCTTCAAGTAAGAAACAAATACCGTGCTTCTTATTCTCCAGATAACAAGTATGAATACGTTCTTCAAGTGTTGTTCGGAGATGCGGCTTATGCAGGAGCCTTGACTGGTCAAAACTGTATTATCGCAGGTTATATTTCTAAATACGGAAAAGATGATTCTTGCGGGAGTGAGAAAAAAGGCGGAGCTCTGAATGCGGATCTTCGTGGTCAAATGGAAGCCAGAAAAGGAAGTTGTTCTGGAAACCAAGTGGCTTGTAACCCGTTAGTCTATGGTTTTAAAGCTGGTGGGGCTTCCTATTGCGTAGGTCAATCTGAAATGAAATACGCCACTGCGAATTGCAATAAGCAATCTCCCGTGGGAACTCCTCAGGATAAAAAGCGTATCATCGAATCTTATCTTGAACATGCTGCTGGTAAAAAAGTAGATTTGAAACTCAACGAAGAAGGTAAAATTCCTGAAGAGCAAAAATCAGAAATTGATCCTTTCTTGAGTGAGCTTAAAGATATGCTGAATGACGCCAATGCGAAATGTAATATGGTGCCACTCAAAGACATTAAGAAGGCTCGTGAAGAGCAGGATAGTGCGTGTCGTGAACTTCAAACACGTATGATTGCTTTGGAGACATTCGCCGTCATTAAAGAACCGCCATCGCCACCATTGCCTCTTCCAGATCCTTCAACAGGTACTTGTAACGATCAAACAGGTGGAGCGACTCCAACTGCGGATGGAAAAGGTTGTAAGTGTCCAGAAGGCCAAAAAGAAGGTGAAGGCGGTATCTGCGTCGTTATTGAAACGGGCGGAAATGGCGATCTTCCTGGCGGCAAAGACGTTAAAAAAGAAGATTCTTGCGGATTCTGGTGCCGTAACAAAAACTGGATCATCCCAGTAGGTGTTGGTGCCGCGGCTCTTGGATTGTTCTGGTGGTTATTCAAAAAAGACAGCAAAGCGAAGAACACAGACCCTGTCTATGTTCCACCAGCTCCAGTGCCAGAGCCAACAGCGACGACGTCTCCAACAACACCCATTGTTGAGCCTCCACCACCGGCTCCATGTCCTGCTCCAAACTCAATGATCAATGGAGTTTGTACGCCGCCAGTTATTGTGCCTCCACCGACTCCGACAACGTCTGAGGGTGGAACAAAAACGGATGAACCAGGAAGAGCGGGCGGGGTTCGCTAGCTCTTTGAAAGTGATCAGAGATGTATATCGATAAGCACAAAGATAAAACCATCCCACAGCGGGCTCCTCAGAAACGAGAAGCCCCTGTGCCGTTAAGGGGGCCGACGATCCGTCGTCGTTCTCCGGGAACGCCTGCGCCGTCGAAGCTCAACAATCTTTTTAAAGATCGTAAGGGTCTGCAGTTTGAGCAGAACACGGGATTTCACAGCGGTCCTTCTGCGCGTCGTAAGGGGTACAAACTTGCATTGTGGTCGTGGCTGGCATCTTTTATCGATGCTTTGATTTTAATTTCTGCAAGTTGCGTTTTTATTTTGGCTTTTTCTCTTATTGTAAAAACATCTGTGGGCGCTTTGCTGGGCGGTTTGAAGCACAGTGAGCATCAGGCCCTTTTCTTTGCCGAAGTATTCTTTGTTTGTGGTTGGATTTATATGATCGCCATTCGCAGCTTTATGGGCTCTACCATCGGGGAATGGGCCTGTGATTTGCGTTTGGGGCAGCCTCATGAAAGACTGCAATCAGGTTATATTTTAAAAGTGGCTTTACGTAGCACCTTGATTCTTCTTACCGGTGTCATCACGTTGCCGATGCTGTCTCTGCTTCTAGGCAGAGACCTTCCGGGCATCTTTTCGGGCCTACGTCTTTTTTCTTTGAAGTAATCCTAAAACTTCGAAGTGCGCTGTCTGCGGAAACTGATCGACGATGTAAAATTCTTCGAGAGAGTATCCGCATTTCTGCAAGCGCTCTAAATCTTTCACCATGGATTCCGGGAAGCACGACATATAAATAAAAAACGGCGGACGTTGCCCCTCTGAGAGTTCTTCCAAAGGATTGAGGAAATTCATAAGACCTGAGCGGGGAGGATTGGCGAGAACTCCATCAAACTGGGAAAAATCTTTGGTCAGTTTCTTTTGAAAATCTCCCCGATGAATTTGAATTTTCTCTCGCAAAGATTGCAAACTGGGCGGAAGGTTTTCTAAAGTTTTTTGCAGTCCTTCTAAAGACAACTCGTCAATCTCACAAGCGGTTAAACTTTCAGCGGCCGCCAGAGCGGGTAACGTCAGGTTTCCGATACCAGAGCCGAATTCGATAATGCGTGATTGCGGAAAAGATCCAATCCATCCGTTGATCACATCACAAATGATTTTGTTTGCTTTAAGACTTGGTTGCGTAAAACTTGCGACCTGGCAGTAAAGATCCACAGGACGATCTTTCATCCATGTTTGAAACCACACGTGCAATTCTGGATCGCGCAATTTATATTCATTTCCGGTCCATACGGGAACTTTTCGTCTTTGCCCGATTTCAACAAATGCTTTTTCTTGAAGACTTTGTAAAATCGATTTTTCATCCAAAAGAGTTTTGATGTCGACATTGGCGAAATCAAGCCACACGCCTCTTTGGCCTTGAGGTCCCACGCGAAGACGAATGGAGCCCTTTGTAAATGGCCACTGAATCTTGCGAAACTCTGTCAGCCATTCTTGCAGCTCTGGTGATAACTGAGCGCACGTTTGAAGGTCGACAATCTCCCGTCGGCTTTTGTGATAAAGGCCCAAGCGCCCGTCCTCAAGGCTGAAATCCAAACGGTCCCGCAAGTGAGCGGCCCCCGCAGAGAGAGCTTTTAAAGGCTTTAAATAGGAAAGGTTTGACCCCCTAAATAGCTCTAATAACTGCGCTTTTTTGGCGTCGGTTTGGGCTCCATAAGGTAGATCCAGGGATTGACATCCTGAGCAATCGTCTTTGTAGGGACAAAGCACCTTGGTATCTCTGTCAAAGTTCTCTTTTTCTAGCAAATTTGGCATTGAGTGCTTGCCCCGACCTGTGCGCTGTTATATTTCTGGGGTCTATTTTACCAGGTCTTTGGGGGGATGATGAGAGTTTTATTTCTTTCATTCGTAATGATTTCTATGGGAGCGGCGTCTTTTGCTGCCAACAACAACCCTTGGATGAGAACATGCCGTATTGACCAAGGTCAGTTCTGGGTTCTTAAAGCGGGAAGCGAAGAGCTTTCAATGTGTTTCTTTGGCGATTCTGGTGTCGGAGCTGAGTCCTTCTTTCTTTTTAAAACCAATGAAGGTCCTACACAAGCCATCCAAGCTTATAAAAACAGAAATTCTTCATCAGCTCGTGGTGGCGTTTGTGGCGCTTTCGATGCGGAGCTAGTTCAAGGGAAAGACACTCAAGGGCAAACGTTTAATGTTTGCCGCTTTGAAGATGACTCTTTGATTGAAGAAACCACATTGTGGTTGGGACCTGGTTCGGGCGCGAGTGAATCTTTGGATCGCGCCCTTTCTAAGACTTACTGAGTTTTAGACTCTTCATTGGGACGCAAGGAATAGATACAAGAACTTGCGTCCTTGATCACGCCGTCTTCAGCATGAAGATCTCTTTGCGTAAAACCTAAAGTTACATGAGGATAGAAAGCTTCGGGATTAAAATCCTCTGCTTTACCGCCTTTTGAAGTGTAAAGCACCTGCACCGCTTTGCGAATTTGGAAAAGACGATCTGATTCCACGACAACGTAATAAGTGGAATTTTCTTTGCCATGGTCTTTCAAAGACCCTTTACCCACACACAAAAGTTTATACGGCGCTTTTTGTAAACCCATCTCTTCAGATAAGGCATTGATCTCTTTCATCGAGATCTTCTTTTGGATCTTCTTATATTCCGGAGGAGTGATCACCGTGATGTGAGCCTCCCCGCGATGTTGCAAGGACACGTGTTGAGTTTTCTCAACGTCGTTGCGGAGCTTTTCAAAAGCCGTGTAAGGCAGCTCCATGGCTAGATACGATTTATTTTCTTTTTTATGATCAACGGAGGCAATTCCACGGCCGGTCTTTTTAAGATCTTGTTCTGAATAGTTGAGTGGAGATAGTGCGTAAGGTGAAGTACTTGCACAAGCCGTCAGTGAAAGGGAAATGATAATCCAGTGAAACGTGCGCATCATATAGTTTCTTTTCCTTTGCGTTGGTTGACTTAGGAAAGCCCTCCTTTTAGGCTACACGCACTATGAAAAAAGTGAAAGTTCTTCTTACAGGTGCATGCGTTTTCTCTCTGACTGTCTCGTTAATTTCCTGTCAATTCAAGGAGGCTAAACCCTCCAAATCCCCCTCTGAGACTCCTGCTGCCAGTGGCAGCTTCTCGAATGAAAAGAACACTCTCTTAGGGGAAGCTCGCCAGTTGACCTTTGTAGGTCCAAAGTCGGGCGAGGGCTACTTCAGTCCCGATGGCAAGAAGATGATTTTCCAAAGTGAAAGAGCGCCGGGAAATCCTTTCTATCAAATGTACGTGATTGATCTGGTGAATGGTGAGACGACGCGAGTGTCTCCGGGCGCGGGTAAAACGACGTGCGGCTGGATTCACCCTTCTATGAAGAAGGTTCTTTATTCTTCCACGCATTTAGATCCGGAAACGAAAAAGAAAACCCAAGAAGAATACGACAATCGTAAGAAGGCTGTGAAAGCCCGTTACTCTTGGAGCTTTGATGACAACTACGATATTTTCAGCTCCGACCTTCAGGGTAAAAACATTCAGCGTCTGACGAAAGAAAAAGGTTACGATGCCGAAGGTTCTTATTCTCCTGACGGCCAGTGGATTGCCTTTGCCTCCAATCGCGCGGGTTATACTGAAAAACTTGAGGGCGAAGACAAGAAACTCTTCGAACAAGACTCTTCCTATATGATGGACATCTACATCATGAAGGCAGATGGAACTCAGGTGAAACGTCTAACGACATCCAAGGGTTATGATGGCGGTCCGTTCTTTAGCGCTGATGGTAAGAAAATCACCTGGCGTCGTTTTTCTCCAAACGGATCAACGGCTGAAATCTTTACGATGAACGTGGATGGCACGGATCAAAAACAGATCACGCAATTAAAATCCATGTCTTGGGCTCCGTTCTTTCATCCTTCTGGAGACTATGTGATCTTTGGGTCCAGTGTCTTGGGATATTCTAACTTTGAACTCTTTATCGTCGATACTGCGGGAACAAAAGCGCCCGTGCGTGTGACTTTTGATGATGGCTTTGATGGTCTTCCGGTATTCACTCCCGATGGTAACAGTCTTTCCTGGACTCATAGAAATGAAAAGGGTGAATCCCAAATCATGATGGCGAAGTGGGATGATATCTTAGCGAGAAAACTTCTAGGTCTTTCTGCGCAAGATCCAGCAGCCGGCTCTTTAGCTCCTGAAGTTAAAGTGGAAGATGTAAAAAAATGGGTTTACTACTTGGCTTCATCAGAGTTTCAGGGACGCGGTACGGGCTCAAGTGAAGAAAAGGTTTACACAGAAAAACTCGCGCAACTCTTGAAGTCTTGGGGGCTTGAAGGTGCGGGACCTCAAGGGTCCTTCTTTGAGACTTTCGAGTTTACTTCAAGTGTGAACTTGGGATCTCAGAACTTACTTGAAGTTGTGGGCTCTTATAAAAAGAAATACGAGGTTTCTAAAGACTTTGAACCGATTTCTTTTTCTAAGACGGGCGACTTCCGCGAGGCTCCGATTGTTTTTGTAGGATACGGAATCAAAGCTCCCGCTAGTGATAAAGAGACTGAATACAATTCCTACAAAGGTCTTGATGTCAAAGGCAAGTGGGTGCTCGTGCTGACAGATCTGCCAATGGATGTGTCACCTCAACGTCGTCATTACTTAAACCTATACTCTCGTCTGCAACATAAAGTCACAGTTGCGAAAAACGAAGGAGCTATTGGAATTCTCGTCGCAAATGGAGTGAATAGCGGTCTTCCGCAAAAGTTTGGTCAGATTAAATTTGAAGGTTCATTGTCTGAAAGCACATTGGCCGTGGTGAGACTTGCAACAGATGCAGCCGTCGATCTTTTGAAATATGCGGGTCAGGATTTAGCATCTTTGCAAAAGAAATTGGACAAGGGCGAAGTTTTAGAAGGCGTCGTGATCCCATCGGCTTACGTTAAAGCGAAAGTCGATTTGCAGTTTAAAAAATCTCAAGGCACCAACGTTTTGGCAAAGCTTGCAGTAAAAGGTGCGACGTCTTCTGTGATGATCGGTGCCCATGGGGATCATTTGGGTCATGGTCAATTCGGCAGCAGCCTTGCGCGCGGTCCAGAGATCGGTCGCTCTCACTATGGAGCTGACGACAATGCTTCAGGTGTTTCGGGCGTGATGGAGCTGGCTCACTACTACGCAGATCTAAAAAAGAACTCTCCCCACAAGTTGCAAAAGAATTTGTACTTTGCTGTGTGGTCTGGGGAGGAATTGGGAAATCTGGGATCTTCTCATTTCACCAAAGATATCAAGAAACATAATATCTCAGCTTACATCAACATGGACATGATCGGTCGTTTGAATGGTCGTGTGTTCGTGCAAGGTTTGGGTTCCGGAGATACGTGGTCGCAGATTGCTGAAGAGGTTGGAATTCGCACGGCGGTCCCTATGATCGTGCAAGAGGACCCTTATTTGCCGACAGACTCTTTGTCTTTCTATATGGCTGGCATCCCAACGGCCAACTTCTTTACGGGCTCTCACGCTGAATACCACACACCTCGCGATATTCCAGACCTTGTGAATTATGAGGGGGTTGTGAAGGTTCTTAAAGCCGTTCAAGGCTTTGCAGATCTTTTAAGTGATTCCAAAGTTTCAATGGTCAAGTATGTGAAGGTCGCAAGTGCGCAGAATAAACTCGAAGGCAGAACCTTCCGCGTTTATTTGGGCACAATTCCTGATTACTCCCAAGAAGGCGTAAAAGGGGTTCGTGTTACGGGAGCGTCTAAAGACAGTCCCGCGGAAGCCGCTGGCGTAAAAGAAAAAGACGTTATTATTGAGTTTGATGGCACTAAGATCGAAAACCTTTACGACTACGTTTACACACTTCAATCCGTAAAACCTAATAAGGAAACCGTGATGAAGGTGATGAGAGACGGAAAGGTCCTCGATCTTAAAATCACTCCGAAATTAAAAGAGTAATTAGTCACCACGAGACACAAGAGCGCCGCCGACGATATCTACGGCGTTCTTTTCAGCGTCAAGAAGGACTGTGAACTGAATGCCGGTCTCGCCCATAGGACGGTAGCTGATAAACAGAGTGCAATCTGCTGTTTTTTCTCCTGCTTGGATTTGGCATTTTGTATCCACGTTAGAAATAGCACTGTCTAAATTTTCGAGATCACGGCCGTCTTCAAGACGCTTTAAGATTTCTTCGTGGTATTCTTTTACTTTACCAAGAATATCCGTGAGTTTTTCATTATCGTGAACATCACCCGACATGCGCATAGAGCCCGCATTCTTATCTAAAAGAGTCAGGGCCTGCTCTTGCAGTTTTTGATCATTTAAAGAATCAAAGGCTGAAGCAAGAGCTTGAGTTGTAAAAACAAATGGCAATACCAAAGCAATAAGGGCTTTACGCACGAGAAACCTCCTAGAGATAAACGAGTTTATAACAAGGCGGGGAGTTGCAGGTTCCATACCTTGGTAAAAGCGTTTATAGGGCAAAGAAGGCGTTAGAAATTAGACAGAGTCCCCATTTTGTCACAGGGACTCCATAAAAATGGGTAATAATCTCGTAGGCTTAAGGCGTGAATTTAAGCTGTGGGCAGCGGTTTTTAAGGAAGGTCGCCAATGCTTTATCTGTATATCTTGGGTTTACGTCTCCTGTAGATGTCACCTTGAAGACCTCGCCATTACGAACTTTACAGGTCTTGCCGTTTTCATCTGTGAAAGTAGACAGAGCACTTTGATTTTCTGACGGAGCTTTCCCCATCGTAAAACCCACATCCAAGATAAGACCTTTGTAGTTGCTGATCTCAACACCACCGCGATTGGCTGGAGTTACAGTGGAGGCTACTTTTACGCTGCCATTCGAAATCGCAACGACCTCGGCATTTTCATAATCAAAATAGAAAACGCTGCCAGTGACAGAAGTAACTTCCAAACGGCGAGTCTCGGTGTTCCACTTGTATTGAGGAATCGTATGGCGACGAGGAAAAGTATAAAACTCTCGGGCTCCTGTTGAATCAGAAATAGAACCATCCCCGAAAGAATTAAAGACCAAGAAATTACCATCTGCTGAAAAAAGATAATCGCGATAAACCATACCCGAGGTTTTGTAGTTTCTTACAGAGACAAAACAATCGCCTCCGGAAGATGGTCGCATTTGGAGTTGAATGCTGCCACCTTTCTCAACACGATCCTGACAAACCGGATTTTGCTGAGCAAACGCAGACGAAATTCCAACAAACGAAAGAAGGACTGTGGCTTTTAGGACATTCATAAACACCTCGTCTTATAAGCAGACCCTACGGAAAATCCGCTGTCAGCCACGGAGGCACGGCATCATCAAAAATAATCAAATCTGGACTCGCTCATTTTTAACCATTCGTGGTTCTATAGTTGTCATCTTTGTGATGTAGCGAGGCTTTCAGATCATGTCCTCTTTTGTTGAAGAATTTAAGAAATACCAAAGACAAGAAAGACTTTTAACGGGCGCCATTGTTTTAGTGTCCGTCTTGGCTCCCGTGTCCTTTACGGCCTTGATGAATAACAAAATTCATTGGTCGATTTCATGTCTGGCAGCCGCTGCAATGTTATCTACGGCCATGTGGATTCACGTTGTGCGCAATCGCGTTTCAGAAAAACTTTTAAGCAAGTATGAAACCTTGGATGTGGGTTCTGTGCTGGCTAAGAAGCTGACGTCGAAAAATCCACGACGTTTTGTGATAACCAACAGAGGTTATAATCACTACTACTTAAAGTGCCTTAATACCGGCGAACAAGTGCTGGTGTCTAAACACAGAGTTCAAGAAGATTTCGATATTGCAAATTGATTTTTCAGAGGCCTCAAGGGACCCTTCTTTTTAAAGAGGGGGAGGTTATGAAGATCATATCTCTGATTCTGCTCCTTCTGTGCGTTTCGGTGTCCACAAGAGCATCTGAGCAAGATGAAATTTCGATAGAGCGGCAAAACTACACCTGTGGAGTTGAAAAAATCCAGGGTGTTAAGTTCAATTACTGTTATCGAAATCACGAAGCCACGAACAACAATGACATAATTTATTTCTTTCACGGGCTGAATGGCTCGGAAGACACTTGGTTTACGCAATGTCTGGGGACTTTGATGATTCAGAAGTGGTGGCAATTCAGAGGTTATAAACCAAGAATCGTGGGTGTTTCCTTCGGTCCGTCGTGGTTGCTCGTGAATAACAAACGCTTTCCGATTCTGCCCTTCTTTGCAAAAGGCATCATTCCATTCTTAGAAAAGAAAATGGGGGGACTCAACGGAGGACGGCGACACATCATCGGGCAATCCATGGGTGGATTTAATGGGGCGCAAATAGCCTTGCAATATCCCACAATGTTTTCGCGCGTTGCTTTGCTTTGTCCCGCCATCACCACAGTGGGACCTTACTCCAGTGATCAAGAAATCAATAACTACATCTATCGCACGCACGCTTCACCTCGACTTGTCAGAAAGATGATGAACATATCTCGTTCCGTTTTTCTGAATCAGAAGGATTGGGAAAATCACGATCCTCTTCGTTTACTGAAAAAATTTAACGGCTCTAAAAAACCGAAGTTCTATGTGTCTGTGGGACTTTGGGATGGATACGGATTTCAAGAAGGAGCGGCGGAGTTTTCAGACCTTGCTCATTCCCGCAACTTTTTCTCCAGTTGGGTGCCGGTTCCAGGTCCCCACTGTAATTTTAATCGCCGAGCGACAGCCAATTTCATCATGGGAGAATAATATGAACGATATTGAAGCCTATAAGTATGAAGAACGTAAAGAGAAAGGCACTGATATAGATCAGGAGGCTTACCGTGAAGAGATTCGTCTTTTAGTCGAGCACATTGTGCGTCTGCTCGTTGATCAACCCGAAACAGTCACAGTAAGCACCTATGTGGGACCGAAGACGACGGTTTATAGAGTGAACTGTGCAAAGGAAAACCTCGGTCAAGTGATTGGAACCCAGGGAAAAACCATCATGGGTCTTAGAGCTGTTGTGCATGCCATGACAGCCCGCACCGGCATCAGATCCATTGTAGAGATTCCTGTGTGAGAAACATGACTCAGAGGATAAATTTTCCGTAACTTGAATTATTTTAAATGACAATGCTAGCGTGAGCTTCTCGAATGATGAAACCTAAATGGAGGAGCTCATGAAACTTTTAATTTCTTCTCTGGTCGTTCTTTCCGCAACCTTGTCCGCGTGCACAGATGACAGTGACAGTAAAAAAGACGGCGGCGGTGGTTATGCCTTTTCGCAAGACTATCAACCGAACTACAAACCTCAAAATGCAGCTCCGGCGCAGTATCTAAAAGATGTTCTTGTCTCCATCAAAGATACGAATCTTTATGTCCCTGACGACGCGGCCTTCTTTGATGCGATCATTGATGGATCTGATGTGCGTCCTATTTGGGATGGTAGTCAGGAACGCCAAGAGGCTTTGCAAAAATTAAATGGCGAAGGTCTTCGCTTCCTCAATGATATCAGAACAACCTGCGCGATCAACAATGCTAAAAAAACCGAGAGTGGCGAGGTTCGTCAAGGGGCTACAAAAAGCCAGACTCTAACAATGTCGACGTCAGGTATGGGTTGTCCATTTGTTATTAGTAAAAATGATTTGAGTGAAGTTACTTATGATACAATTGAAGTCAATCAAGCCGCACAGACTGCCCATGTGGTGATGAGACTTTCTGGAGTGAATTCAGAAGCTCGCGAAATTCGCAATCAACGTGTTGTAGATTTGTCCGGAACTCGCTCTATGGCCGTGAGCCTTCGTTTGTCTGGGAAGGCTGATGTCACGCAAACAGCTTCTCAGCAAACCATGAAAATGCACATCCAAGGTAACGGAACTATTTCTGTTGGTTTGGCGAATGGCGACACCATTCGCGGCCCACTCTCTATGGAAGTTGTTGGGACAGAGCAGGTGACTGAATCCCGAATTCTCTTTGATGGTCAATCCAATCAAGGAGCGATCCGCATTGTCTTTATCGTAAGATCCAATCAACCTCCGGAAATCTACCTGAATGGCGAAAAAGTAGATGCAGCAGAATGGGGCGGCATTGGGAAAATGAACTTAGGAGTTCGCGGAATCTAATGGGTAATTCCCATTTCATTTTCATTTAGACTTCATTTCCTTTTCACTTAGAGGGCTTTTTGGGGGCTGCCTTGTCTTGCCCGCAAAGGCCTTCTAAAAATACCTGGTATGCGAAGTGAGTTTGAAGTCTATAACGACAAAAACAACGCCTATTATTCCTTTCGCCCTCTCTCTTTTGAAAAGGACTTCGACATCTACTCTAAGTGGATGAATCAGCCCTATATTGCCCAATGGTGGAATCTTAATAAATCCCGTGATGAACAGGCTAAAAAGCTGATTTCTGAGCTTGAAGACTCTCATCAGGATCTTTACATCGGTTTTATTGATGGGAAACCCGTGAGCTACTGGGAAAGATACTGGCTTAAGGATGATGTTCTTAGTCAGCATATTAAAACAGAGCCCTATGACCAAGGTTTGCATTTTCTCATCGGGGAGACGGACTATTTAGGTCGTATTCATACATCAGCTTCCATTGGTGCATTCACGAAGATGGTTTTTGAAGACTCCAGAACACAAAACCTGATTGGCGAGCCCGATGTTCGTAACGTCAAAGTGCTTCGCTACGCCCAGGAAAACTGCTTTGAAAAACGCGAAGTGGTCGAGCTTCCAGAAAGAACTTCGGCGATCATGGTCTGCTCTCGCGAAAGATTCTTTGAAAAGTTCTCTAGACAAAGTGGCCGTCTTTATAAAGCCAATGCACGGGGCTTTAACTCACAAGCTGCTGTGGTCCAACCTTAATAAATTCTTCTCTTTTGTTCTGATCTATATAAAATCGCTGTCATGTACATTCCTAAATATTCCGAAGTTCATGATTTGAAACTTATTAAATCTTTTATCGAAGAGTACAGTTTTGCGACTTTATTAAGTCAGACCTCTGAGGGTATATCCGCCAACCACTATCCTTTTTTGATTGATCAAGAAGGGGAGGATTTGGTCCTCTGGACTCACCTGGCTCTGGGCAATCCTCAATGGAAAAATCTCTCTCAGAGTATGAAGGCCTTGGTTATTTTCACGGGTCCTCATTCTTATATTTCGCCGGTTTACTACAAAGACCCTTTGAATGTTCCTACCTGGAGTTATACAGCGGTTCACGCAACTTGCGCCTGTGAGGTCGTGAAGGATTCCCAAGTCACAAAAGACCTTATGAAGCGCCTGGTGAGTCATTACGAGAGAAAAAATGGAACAAACTGGAACTATGAATTGCCGGAAGACTTTCACGAGCAGCTTCTCAAAGCCATTGTTTGGTTAAAGCTCCGCGTGACTTCCGTCGAGGCGAAATTCAAGCTCAGTCAAAACCGCGATAAAGAAGACTATCTTGGCGTCATTGAAGAGTTCTCAAAAAGAACTTCCGAAAACGACAAGGATCTTTTACGTTACATGAAGCTCACAATGCCCGAGAAAATGAAATAGAAACGTTCACTGCTTGTGAACAAAGCGCCGTTGTTCAGCTTCGCTATGAAAAAAATATTTGAAGCTCAGCAAGGAAAAGAAATACGTCCTGTTTTTTGATATAAGTTTTGCGATTTCTCAAGAAACTTAATTAAGGAGTATTTTTATGAAAATGTTGATCACGTCTTTGGTGGTATTGGCGTCCCTTCAAGCGACGGCAGCTCCATCAAAATATTGCAAGGCGAGTAAAAAAACGACTCAGAAAATCGAGTCCGTGCGTTTTGTAGAATTGCCTTTTCAAATCGTACAAAACCAGATCGTTTCGGCTTTAATTTCTGATAAATGTATCAGAGCTCGCTTGTCCGACGAAGAAGTTCTCACTTTATCAGGGATGCTTCTTTCTTACGAATACAACGAAGACACAGCCAAACAAATTATCGGCGAATTCTTAGCGCAATAAATGAAACATAAAAAAGGGGAGTTCAAACTCCCTTTTATTCAATATTTATCGCAGTTCGAGGATTTTCTTTGGTTACGTTTGGCAGTTTTGTTTTTACTCTTAAAACAACATCGCATCTGTCATAGTCTAATGATGTCACACCCAGGTGAACGATATAATAAATGGGTCTAAGATCCCCATTGCTTTCTCTCATTAAAACTTTATATTCAAAAACTTCCTTGAGCCCCTCCAGCATATAGTTTCCCTTGTCCACGAACTCAGCTTCCATGTGAAAGGTTTGATAGTCATGAAGAGCTTTTCTTGTGGCCTCGACGATTTCAACAGCCTGTTTTCCGCAGGCTTCTTCAAGAACAAGTGTGGATCGGGCATGCGCAGATAAAGAAATAGACAAGACACACAGTAATGTGGCCGCGATATAATTCATAATTCCTCCAGGGAAATGAATTAGAATAAAAAGCTGGAAGCTCTGTCAATGCGGCGGCAATGAAGATTGAAGTTAAACATTGAATTTACTTTCCTTGTTTCAGGCGACAATTAGAGATTAAATAAGTAGCAAGGATGGACCGGAAAAAAAGGAGGTTTCAATGGATGAAAGCGATTTTGAAGGAACACTTGTTTTGGAGCAATTAGCTGCCATCGACAGGGTTGATGATTTCTTTGAAGCTATTGATTCCGACGATTTCGAACGGGCCGTTTCTTTAATGAAAAAGGCCCGAATTGATGCGGAAACAATCTCTATCGTTATCAAGAAAATGAAAAACAGCGATCATAAACATTGAGTTCAAAAGGGGAGAGGGGATAGCTGTCACTATCCCCTTTTTTTGCATTATGAAAAAATTTACTGCAGGAATCATTGTCGGAATTCTTATTGGCTTTGGTCTATCGTCACTGAATAAAAATTCAGAGAACGATCAGAACATAGTTTCGTCGCAAGCTGAGAATTTTGAAATGAAAAACTCCAAAGCACAGATAAAAACCCAGGAAATAAATCAAAATCCGTTCGAAAATAAAATGGAACTTCTTGACGAGAAAAAAGCTGATATCTCTATCGAAATCTCTAAGGAAAAAGCCATTAAAGACACTCCTGAAACGAATAAAAACGAGATATCCCAGACCCATTTGTTAAATCTAGATATTTCTGAAGAGCAAATCGTTGAAATGGAGCAACATCTAGGTGATTTGCAAAAAGACGTTTCGTTATTCAGAGATAATAAAGGCTGGATCGTTCGGTTTCATACACAGAATAATCTGTTATCTAAAACGGGTCTTAAAGATAACGATTTGATTCGTTTTGGACAGATTGAAAGACTTAAAGAAGATCCAAATAACACAGAATTGATATCGAGATTAGAAGCCATCATAATGAGCCTTCAACGGTAAAAACAAGTCCACGGGCAGACCTACATAGCTTTCTGATAAGTTATATTATGTAACGTATAATATATGTCTTTTCTGGATATATTCGATTTGAGGTCTTTTTATAGGCTTTTTTCGAGGTTTCCGGGGGCAATTCGAGGCTCCAAATTTAATCATCCTGGAGCCTCTTTTATTCCCATTAATTAGAACACTTTTGAGCAACTCATCGCTTTTAAATTCACTTCCGTCATTTGTTTTAGGAACTCATGACCTTCGCGATTGTATCTTTCTCTAAGACCTTCATTATTAGCATCTGCCGCCGTGGCCCAGTTCGTGAAATCAATCCCGGTTTTATCAGAGATTTCTTTTACGAAATTAGCAAATGAATACTCATTAGTGAAAGATCCTTCTTTGTATTTAACAACTTCATCTGGGAATACAATCAATGGCGCTAAAAGTTCGATTTCATTGCTGTACATAGATGGCACGTTTGGAATCATTCGACGTGAATCCATTTTAACTACCAAAAGACCACCATATGGAACCGAAACGTTTTCTCCTTTAACTTGTTTTGTTACGTTTTGACCCATAAATCTGTGAGCCACGCTTGGATCGTACGTAAATGAGATAAAGCTCGAAGCCACAGGATTTCTCGCATGAGCTGTCATTTGGTCTGTGATCTTCGTAGATCTGATATTTTCACCATGAACTTTAAAGCCAATATCTCCATTCTTTTCGCGGTTTGTAGAAAGAGATCTTAAACGACGCGTGTAACTTCCTTGGTTTTTAGTCAGAACTGTTGACATAAAACCATAAACTTCGCCGTTAGCTGTTTGTTTGCGTTGAATTTTATCCGTATCGTATTTCAAACCACGGAATGCCACAGTGGTTTTTGAAGCATCTGGATGTTCAATAGCTTCAAGCCAGATTTTCCACGTGTTTGCCTCCACCGGCTCCATCACAGACCAAGGTAGATAGGCTTCGAGCATTTGACGAACACCTTTACGGTCGTTCTTTAAGATCAAATCATCAAGCTTGTCTTGCATAGCTTCCATTTTATCAAGGGCACCCGTCTCGGATTTCCATTTATCCAAGGCTTTTTGCTGTTTGCGAGCGTGTTGAGCCGCAGCTTCATCCAATGCGGGAGCTTGAGCTTTCAATTCTTCACGGATGTCATAAATCACATTGGAGCTAAGACCCATTTCTTGAAGAACATTTGTCTTTAAAGAAACATTCTCCAAAAGCTCCGCCTGCAAAGTATTCCAGCGAGCTTTCGCCGTAGGACTGCCTTCACGAACGTTGGTAATAAGCTCGGCAATGGCATGTGGAGATTCCACCTCAGCACGAAGTTTGTCGTTTATCGTACCTTCAAAGATGCTGGAGCCTGACCAGTATTGCGAAGTTGAAGTCAGCATTCTGACAAGAGCCAAATCTTTCACAAGAAGTTTTGGATTTTGCACAGCAGTTTCATCATAAGCAAGACGGAAATTCAGACCTTTTTCTGTATATTCCGGAATAATTTCCGTGTGAGTTTCCGTTGATACGGAATTCACTTTTTCAGCCACGGCCTTTGAGTTCTTGCGAAGATCGCTGCCGTAACCGGCTTGAGTTTCAGTGACAACTTTTTCAATAAAATGCTTTTCTACAGAGAAATTCTCTGTTTTGACTGTGGCCTGCGCGCCCGTCACTCCGCTTTTTAAGGGCTGAGTTTGCGTTTGCGCCGATTTATTTAAAATCGCTGAGGCCGCGGAAATGATCTTATCAAAAAGACCCGCATGAGCCGGAGCCGCTTGCATTGTTACCGCTAAAACAACCGCCAAACAAGGAAGAGTTCTTTTTACAAAAGGACGGTTTCGCATCTCATACCTCCCGCAGATTCAGGAATTTCGCGGAAACGAACTCCGCCATTTTTATCAATTTCTTTTGTTAAACCTAATTTTTTAAGAACTTTGTTTTCATAGTGATTCGCAAGAACTCGTTTTGAGCGTGAGTTAAAGAACACCGCTTGGCGCGTTTTCTCGGCATCATAAGTCACCATTTCAATTTGCAATTCTTTACCCATAACGGATTGGATCTTAGAAAGTTCTGCGGCGTAGACTTTATTCGCATCAGCCGCAGACATATTGCCAACCATGACTTGAAGCTTTAGAGCCTTCTTAGGATTCCAAGTTCCATTCAAAAGTTCTTCGCCACCAACAATCGCGAAGCTCACGCCGGAAATTTTCTTAGAGATCAATTCCAAAGCGCCGGAGTATTTTTCAAGTTTGTCCATCAAGATCTGACGATCAAAAGAAGGTTCAGACTTGATAAGAGCTTCCAATTCGGCATCCGTTTTCAAACCTTGACGAAGAGCCAATTGAGTTAATTGCAGTTTTGAAGTGATATCGCGAGATGCTCTTAATGAATCAATTTTATGATACATTGCTTTAACAGCACCTTCTGCAGAAATCATTTCAACATTTGAAACCGGAGCTTTGATTCCGTTGTTCACAAAAAGGCTCTCTAAAAGCTTTAATTGACCGTTCTTACGTTTGCCAGAGTCAGCGGCAGCCACCGCCAAGGTCTCATGCTCAGAACCAACAACGTCTGAAACAAGCAGATATGGCTGGAAGCTGACTTTAGGACCCAGGTTTTCTTTCAAATAACCAGTTTCAAGTTCAACAACGTCGATTTTGCCGCTCCACTTATCAAACCACTTTTGAGTTTCATCAAATGGTGATGTCACCTGACCCAAAGTTTGTCCTGATTTTACGAAATCAGTTCCGTAAGTGTGTTTTTCTAACTCCAAAAGTTTTCCGTCTTGAGTGTAAGTCTTAGAAGGAGCCACAACGTCCCCGACTTTAAGACCTTTACCAATGATTCCACCTGCTGTACCGATATAAACCACTTTGTCATGGCCTGAGTTTTTAATCGCACGAGCCACAGGGACAACTTCATCTCCCCACATATTAGAGATCAATCTCCAGCGCACGATACGGCCGTCTTTGGTTTCCAAAAGAACGTCTGAAATATCATGGCTTGGCTGTTCTGAATTTGCGATTTCATAGTTAGAAACCATGGGATTTGCGATTTTTTCAAACTCTGTTTTTACAACAGGAGCTTTTGTCGTTACTGAAAAATAAGTTCCTGTTTCAGCCACACGTTGAGAAAGCTTTTGGATCTGTGATTTTTCAGGACCGACAGATTCTTTGATGTCAGGTTGAACTTGCGCCATCATTCCGGCCATAGCGATCACATTGCCAATCGCTGATTTTTGACCAATAACAACCATGTCGGCTTTTGGAAGTGTTTTAAAGAGTTCCAGAAGACGTTGTTCTTGCTGTCTGTGAACGGCATTGGCATTTCCGTACACTTTCACGAACTCACTTTTTAAAGCGACTTTGTCTTCAAACTTTAAAATACGCAATTGAGCAATCAAGTGTTTCACGCGATCATCGCCAGAAATACGCGTAAATGCGTAGGAATATTCTTTTGAACGAGCGTCGTAAACCAAGTAGATCTTGTTGTAGTTCGCAGAACGAGTTTTGACTTCAGCAACAACCTCACGGTCTTCCTGAGAAATTCTTTGACGGAAGTCGCGCTCAGTTCCCATGTGGAATTCGATAGATTTATGAGTTAAAGCGGCATCCCAGAACAACGCACGAGTCGTTTTTTCAGAGATATATCTTTCAGCATCCAAAAGGATTCGTTTACCATCCACATTCGGGATAGAACGTTTGTTGAATGTCACAGGTTCGTTATTCAAAGAAGAAACCGAAGCCTCACGCTTCAAAGTGATAGGATCTGCCTTAAAGCCTTCCATTAATTTTTTACGGAAGAAGTTATAATTCCACTCAATATCTTTTAAAGTGAGATGCTTAAATTCTGGAAATTTCTTATGTAACATTCTTAGGATCAATTCATTCCATTTATCTGGATTGTTGAGATCTTGAGAGCTGTATCTTTCTTTTGCGTAGTCTTCAGGCTCGATACGGCGAATAGCTTCCGCCGCAAGTTTTTGATCATGATCCATCAAATAATCAGCAAGACCGTCAGAGTAAAAATCCAAACGATCGACCGCCAATAAATAGTCCAACTGAGTGAGCTGAGCCCGATGCTCCGCTGTCATCTCAGCATAAACAGGGGAAGCTCCCCCGCCCGTGGCGATCAAGAAAGCAAGTATAAGAGAATAGATCTTACGCATAGAAAACACCTCAAAGGACATCTATGCAAACTCTGTGTACTTGCTTAAGTACCTAAAATTTTTCGTTAATCTCACTATGAGAAGGGGGTGAAATTCAAGATTTGTCACCCGCCTGTAAAGAGGGGAGACGTATCACTTTGAGACGTCGACTCCCCGTCTGGATTCTTTATTCAACAGTCCATTCTTTGAAGCCCAATTTCAAAGCGGTTTCGAGATCTTTGCGATCAATTTCATAGACATTGCTGTTGCCAGTAGGACTTCCGCACAGTTGAATGCGCATCATTCCGTCATTCTTATTTGAAGCGGAATGAACCTGAATGCCCTTCAGCTGTTTTTGCATTTCTGCGACAGGAATCGCCTTACCCTGGCCACATTGCAGGGAGCCATCTGGTTTATGAACTTTCACACGATCCGTTGCTGCTGATTTAGTCACAGGAACCTCACTTGTTACGGCCGATTTTTCCGCCCCTTTTTGTGTTCTGCAATTGCCATGAGTGCACGCACCCAAAACAAACAAAAGAGGTAAAGTCATAAGCAGCTTTTTCATCTCTTACTCCTTAAAATAAGGTGTTTTAATCCAACCCGCATCAATTGCAAAAAGGTTGGCTTCGCCTGAAATGAAATAAACGCGACCGTTTTTCTCATCAACTTGTGGAGTTGAAAGAATGCCTCGACCAGGCTCCATCGCGCCAAGTTCAGCTCCCGAGTTTGGATCTAGGAATCTTAGCTTTCCTTGAGACTCTCCAAACACCAGGGAACCTTTGTAGGTTTTCACCTGAGTAGCAATACCCTCTTTAAGTTTATAGCTCCATACTTTGTCGCCATTGGCTTTTTTAAGAGCCCAGACTTCACCGTTGGTTGTAGGATAAAAGATTTTATCGCCAGCCATTGTGACAGCGCTATAGCCGCCGCCATCAATACGCCATTGAACTTCGCCTTTATCTAAAGACACGCTGTAAAGCTTATCATCGTAACCAGCAATGTAGATTTGATTGCCATCAATCACAGGAGTGGCATCAATATCACGGAAGCGTTTGTTGCGATTTAACTGAAGCTCCCAAAGAACCGCCCCTGTTTTTGCATTGAGCGCGACCAAAGAACCATCGGAAAAACCAACGTAAAGATTTCCATCTTTAAGCGCGGCTTGACTGCCACCACGAATTGAAAATTGAGATGTGTCTTGACGCGAGTACAACCAAACTTGGCGTCCTGTCGCTGCGTCCAGAGCATAAAACACGTTGTTGCCGGCAAGGAAATAAACGATGCCTTCTTCTAACAAAGGAGTTGATAGATTTTCTGCCTTTGTTGGAAAGCTCCATTGAATCTGACCTGTGCTGGATTCGATAGAATAAAAGTTACCGTCACTGGCGCCGACAAAAAGACGGTCACGAATCGAAGCAGCACTTGGTTCCACGCCATTTGAGATCGGCAAACGCCATTTCTCACGACCCGTTTCTTTTTCGTAAGCGACGATGCCATCAAGACCATTGCCTTGAATGACCAAATCACCCACCAAAAGAGGTGTCATACGATTGATTTTACGAAAGCCCAGATTGTCTTTAACGGTTGTCTGACGAACCCACGCGGTCTTAACTTCGTATTCTCTTTTACTGTTGTTCTTAGAACTCCATTGCTCCAGAGTGCGATCCACCGTCGTACATCCAACCAATGTCAGAAAAAGAGATCCGAGAAGAACTAACTTCATGAAGTCCCCTGATTAAAGATTCTTTTTTGCTTTTAACAAACGCAAATACTTTTGCGCTTCACGAGAAGCGGCGAAGTCTGTCGTGCTTTGATCGTCTTTTTTGCCGATCTCAGTGTAGATCTCTTCCGCTTTCGCCAAATCGTTCATTGATTCAAAGCAAAGACCCATACGAAGTTTTGCTTCGTCATGAGCAAACGCCAAAGCCTTATTGCCCGTCAAAGTTTGCCATTTTTCAACAGCCCCTTTGCAGTCGTTTTTATCAGCTAGAACGTTACCCATTTGCATCAACACAAGACCTGTAAGAACGTCTTTCTTATCCAGACCTTTTTCTACCTTTGCCAATGTCGCCGCAGCTTCTTCCGTTTTTTTGTAGCTCATGTAGATTTCGCTCAAATTCAAAGCTGCCATTTGAGCTGCCTTTGTATTTGGAGCTTCGCTGATGAACGCTTCAAAACCAGCAACTTCAGTTCCGTAGTCTTTTTGCATGTCGCCGGAAGCTTTTTTAGAAGGGTCAAACGCAGGAACGCTTTTTTTGTCTTTAGCTTGAGCAGCCATCAACTCGTTACGAGCAGCCTCTTCAAAGCCACGTTTTTTCTCGCTGTAAGCTTTTTCGATAAGGAAGTATTTCTCTTGCTGAGAAACTTCTTTTTTCTCAGTCATGTAGTTCATAAGAGACATACCAACACCGATCACAACAAAGACAGCAACCGCTGCGATCACCATTTTTGAATGGCCTGTGGTCCAAACAAAACCTTTTCTCAGGGTTTGTGTCACTTGATCCGGAGATTTTAACTCTTCTTTAGTAAACTTAGTGCTCAAGATATTCCTCGCTGTTAATAAATACTTACACGAAGAAAGATTGTTCTTTGGTCGAGGTGGGATGTCAATTCAGCTGTAACAATGATGCGAGGTGCCTCCATCCTGTGAAGGCTATTTCCTGACCACAATGGTCAGGAAAGGAAAGTAATTTCCCCTTATACTTTGCTCTGACGGCCACGACGGCCGGCAGAAAGGCCGCTCACGGATGGCCACACTAAGTAGCTCCGAGAGCAGCTGCAAATACGACTAACGGTTATGTACTTCTTTAAGCGTCGTGAACGCGCGAGAAGATTTACCTGGATGGCGTTGTTTCAAGCGACCAATTGTGTTGATACGCTCTTCAGCCAAACGGTCTGCTGCAGTGTGAGTTCCGATATTGTCACGTTTTGCAACTTCGTAAACTTTCAAGATGTTGTCATAAACGCGTTTCGTTTTTTCGAACGCACGTTCAGGAGAATAACCTTCAAGTTCAACGAAGACGTTCATCAAACCACCAGCATTGATCACGTAGTCTGGAGCGTAAAGGATGCCCAATTCTTTCAATTGGTCACCGTGACGAGCTTCCGCAAGCACGTTGTTCGCGCCACCCGCGATCACTTTTGTTTTCAATTTAGTGATAGTTTGATCGTTAACGATGGCACCCAATGCACACGGAGCCAAGATGTCGCACTCAGTGAAAAGGATTTCATCTGGTGAAACTGCTTTTGCGCTGAAAGCTTCCGCTACATTTTTAGTGCGGTTCATGTCGATATCAGCCACAGTGATCACTGCGCCTTCTTCTTTAAGATACTTCACAAGGTTAGAGCCTACGTTACCAAGACCTTGAACGGCGATTTTCATGCCTTTCAAAGAGTCCGTTCCGAATTTCTCTTTTGCAGAAGCTTTAATACCCATCAAAACACCGTGTGCAGTGTATGGAGATGGGTCACCAGATCCGCCGAAATCCTTAGGGATACCAGTCACCCAAGGAGTTTCCATGTAGATGTGTTCCATATCTTGAACGCTTGTACCGACGTCTTCAGCCGTGATGTATTTACCATTCAAAGAGTTTACGAATTGACCGAATGCACGGAACAATCCTTCAGATTTTTGAGTTTTTGGATCGCCAATGATAACAGCTTTACCACCGCCCAAGTTCAGACCTGAAGCAGCTGCTTTATAAGTCATCCCTTTAGACAAACGAAGAACGTCGACAAGAGCCTCATCTTCATTTTTGTAGTTCCACATACGGGTACCACCCAAAGCAGGTCCCAAAGAAGTGTTGTGAATAGCGATGATCGCTTTCAATCCAACATGAGGGTCGTTACAGAATACAACTTGCTCATGGTCTCCATGCTTAGAAATAAGCTCAAAAGTTCCCAATGTAGGCTCCTTCTTAATTTAAATTGCGAGGAGATCATGGTTCCATTTGAGTAAAAAGACTAGCGTTAATGCGGCGAATAAGTTGAGGGGCGAAATCGCTTAAATTTGGGGCAAAATATGGAAGGCTCCCGCAACAACGAGAGCCCTGATTCTCATTACATTTTCTCTGGTGCCGGCATGCCCAAGACGGCAAGACCTTGCTTAAGAGTTGCCCCTACAGCAGAACTCAAAGCCAGACGTGCTTCGCGAAGAGTTTCGTCTTTTTCTGTTCCGATCGGACACTCATGATAGAACACGTTAAACTTCTTCGCGAGTTCATACAAATAAGTGCAAATCGCAGCCGGCTTAAAGTTTTCAGCTGCCTGAGCAATTGAAGAGTTAAACCCAAACAACGCCTGCATCAATTGACGTTCAGAAGCGTGCGTTAGAACACTCCAATCCACATCCTTTTGAGCACGCGGGAATTTTCGTCCCAGGCTCGAGATACGAGCGTAAGAATATTGAACAAACGGTCCAGACTCCCCATCTAGTTTCAGCCACTCATTCATATCAAAAACGATTTTCTTATTCGTGTCGATACGAAGCATGCCGTAGAAGATCGCACCTTTCGCCACTTGTCCGGCGATAGTTTCAATATCTTCTTTCGTCCATTCGTTTTCATAACGACTTAGGTAAGTCGTCTTCACATGTTCTTCCATGCGATGAACAAGCTCTGTCAAGGGCACGATATTGCCTTTACGAGAACTCATCGCCCCATCCGGAAGTTCCACATAATTATATTGAAGATGGAAGCAGTTCTTCGCTTGTTCAAAACCGAGGATTTCAAGAACGCGGAAGACTTGTTTAAAGTGCAAAGCCTGGCGCATATCGACGATGTAGACGCTCTTTTCAATGTGCACATCTTCAAACTTGTGTTTTGCAAGAAGCAAATCTTTCGTCGCGTAAAGGCCCGTGCCATCAGACTTAAGAAGCATACAGAACCCAAGATTTTCAGATTCCAAGTTCTTTCCAATAGCGCCTTCAGACATCTCAAGTTTTCCTTGAGCAAAAAGTTCTTTCACCCAAGCCGCCGAAGGAGAATCCATATCTGATTCAAAATACCACTCATCAAAATTCACATCGGCCCATTTATAGACCTTCTTCATGAGCTCAATAGACCACTCGCGAGTCTCTTTCCAAAGATCGAAATAAGGACCTTTTTTAGATTCCAACTGATGCAGAATATCCGTGAGCTCTTGTCTATTAATAGCTTCCTGGGGAGTTCCGTTTTGATCTTCTAAAAGAAGATTGGCCTTCGAGTACATGCGACCCAACCATTCCCCTTTACCTGTTGCAGGCTCTGGCTCTTGGTTGTGTTTTTTCATATACCAAAGACATTTCGCCACGTGAGTTCCCATGTCGCCAGGGAATGTGGAAGCCACAATGTCACGTCCTGAATAACGAAGCATGCGAACGATCGCATCACCCAAACAAAGATTTCTCATATGACCCACATGAAGTTCTTTGTGAGTGTTTGGCTGAGAATACTCGATCATTGTCTTTGGAGATTTTTCGACAAGCTGTTTTTTAAAGAAGCTGCCATTTAAAATATCGTTAAGAACCAGCTTTCCATGAATAGCCGGAGCCAAAGTGATATTCACATAAGGACCCGCAGCCACAGCTTTGATATCTAGAGAGGCCGATTTTTCCGTAATACCTTTAGCAATTTCTTTTGCCACATCCGCCGGAGATTTCTTCAGAGATTTCGAAAGAAGAAAGCAGCCAAAAGCCAAATCACCGAGCTCTGATTGCGGAGGCAAGACGAGAGCTTTGTAAATTTCGATTTCCAAAGCTTCGCGGGATAAAACATGGGGAACTACGTCTGGATAGACAGAAGAAACAACATCAAAGATGGTTTGCGTCACTAAAAGTCGAATGGCGTCGTGTTTAATCATAGACCTTTCCAAAACCAGAAAACGGCTGCCCAAGAAATACTAATAAGAAGAATGACTATACTCATCTTCTTGTGAAAATTCAGGTCTTTTTTGAGCTTCTTCAGCTCCCCATGAAGATCCGCGCGTTCATTCGTCAAACTTTGCAGTTTCTGAGAGAGATTTTCCATACTTTCAAGGCGTTCTTGGCGTTCAACGTCCAATTCCTTAAGAGCCTTCTGATGCAAAGCCTGCGGATTTGTACTGATAAAATATTGCGGCGTTAAACCGGGGATTTTTTCCCGCAAAGCCAAATACCATTGAAGAGCGCGCCAAATATGCGGGGGAGCTTCATCGCCTTGCTTCGTCCAGCGAGTCCAAGTGGATGGATCAACCAAAAGAAGTTGGGCCATTTTGCGTTGAGAAAGCCCTAAAGAACCCCGAATTTCTTCCAAGTTTCCGATTTGATTTTGAATGACTGAAACCTGGGCTTCGTAATGCATCCTTAAAGATGTCTTTGAACGAGGTCCAAGATCCCCCTCCAAAAACCCCTCGTCAAATGCCGCCTTTTCAAACCCTTCTTGATCTGGCCCCTGAACGTCCAACTCCATTTAAACCCCTCTAGACTATTGTTTTTCACAACATTTGTGTTGTTATTCACAATAAATAGCGTTGTATAATACATATATGATTCCAAAGAGGCTTTTGATGTGTCAAGCTAAGTCATTGAAACCACAAAAGAATTCTTCCAGGCATAGCCCAGATACCCCTTTTTCAAAACAGACTAAAGCTTATAGTTATAAGCTTTAGTGTTAAGTATTTGATTTTATTATATATTTTAATCAGTGACTTCAAGGGGTTATACATTGATGCAATGCGGTGTATTTCGACCATGCATATCTAAACAAGATATTTTTATCTATCAACACTCTGAATGCAATGCGGCATGAAATCCCCTTGTCAAAGACACCTCGACTTCTGAATGATGAGTTATGTCTACGGCATCTCGGTATCAGCTTAATAAGAACAAATATCTCCTCGCCCCCGAAACGGAACGTTTGCGAAAAATTCTCACGGACTTTCAAGACAAGGATCCACGCAATTGTTTGATGATTTGGGTGGCTTTGCGAACCGGCGCCCGGGCTCAAGAAGTTCTCAATATTCAACGAAGTGATTTGAACCCTTATGATGAAAGCATCTTTATCCGGGGTTTAAAGGGCTCCAATGACCGCGAGATTCCGATTCATTCCGACATTTTTAATCGACTTCACCGCTTCGCTGAGCAGCAAGGCGGAACCTCGGTTTTTCCGATTTCCTACAATCGTCTCTATCAGGTCTGGGAAATGTATCGCCCCGTTCCAAAGAAATTCCACGCCTTGAGGCATACTTTTGCCATCGAACTCTATCAAAAAACGAAGGATTTAAGGTTGGTTCAAGTGGCCCTGGGACACAGAAACATCACTAACACCATGGTTTACGCGGATTACGTATATTCGCAGCAGGAACTCCGCAAACTCATTCTTTAAGAGCAAAAGAAAAAGGCCCTCTTTTTACAGAAGGCCTTTGGTGTTTTTAAATTTTAAAATCTAATTAGTAATCAGCAGAGTTGATTTCTGAAGCCAAGCGTTCAAATTGCTTGGATTCAGAGGCACGGTGACTTCTTTTCTCTTTTTTGAAAGCCAAAAGATCTTTTCTAGTCGGAGCATTGTAAGAAGCTCCTGAATTTTCAACTACAACAATGCGCTCGCGAACTTCAGCGGCTGCCACAGCATCTCTAGCGTCATCAACATTGTGTTTCACTGTAGAGTGAAGTTCATTTTGAGCCTTTACGTTCTCTGTAATAAGAGCGTTAAAGTCCGAAATTTTCGCAAAGCTCATAGCAGGGATCATCGCGATAACTGTTACAAGTAATTGCTTTTTCATAATTCACTCCTTGGTAATGCCTTTACTTAAAGCAAGGGCGGTGCCACCCCCAGGCGCATTCAGTTCCATATGACGAAAAGGCTTTGATGATGTAGCTAACAACTGTCTAACAATTGGTGTTCTGTTCTTGAATTGATACACAAAGACATGCCATGATGGCTCTTTAAAGACTTGTTTGCGAAGGTGTCTCAGAATGATAAAAACGCTTTTTCCCACCTTTATCTATTACTCCCCTCTGAAATCCCGAGGTTTGGCAGAGCTGAATAAAGATCTCAAAATGGAAGCTTTGAAGTTTGCCGAGATTGATGAAGAAGGTCAGGCCTGGTCCCGCAAAAACTATAAAGGCGGATATACTTCCTACGGCTCTATTTCAAGTCTGCACAAAGTTTCAAGCACCTTTGAGGAACTCGAAAAAGAGATCGACAAACACGTTCGTAAGTTCGTGAAGCACTTAGAAATGGATATCAACCCGAAAGAATTAAAAATGACCTCTTGCTGGGTGAATATCATGCCGACGGACGTGATCCACACCATGCATCTTCATCCGCTATCAGTTATCAGCGGGACATATTATGTTCAAACACCGAAAAACTGTTCATCGCTGAAGTTTGAAGATCCAAGACTAGATTCTTTTATGGCTTCCCCGCCGCGCAAACACGGCGCCAAAGACCACAATCAAAGATATTACTCTCTGGATCCTAAAGAAGGTCACGTCGTTCTTTTTGAAAGCTGGCTGCGCCATGAAGTCCCTAAGAACGACGCCCACAAAGAACGCATCAGCATCAGCTTTAATTACGATTGGGTGTAGTTGATGACAGAGGGACTGGGCATCCACATTAAAGATCTTGCGAAAAGCTTTGCTCAACGTGAAGTGATCAAAGATTTAAATCTGGATATCGAACCCGGATCTTTTGTTTCCGTGGTGGGCCCTTCTGGTTGTGGGAAGTCGACACTCTTAAGATTGATGGCAGGTCTAGAAAAACCCACAAGCGGGGAGGTGAGCCTCTCACCTGCCGCTAAAAGATCTTTTAGTTTTGTCTTTCAAGAGGCCAATCTTCTTCCATGGCGCTCGGTTTTTGAAAATGTCTTTCTTCCCTTTGAGCTCAATTCCACGTTTAAAGATGTTTCTATAGAAGAAAAAACAAATCGCGTGATGGCGGCTCTGAAAAAAGTGAAGCTGGATGAATCTGCAAAACTTTTTCCTCATCAACTGTCCGGAGGCATGAAAATGCGCGTGTCATTGGCGCGTGCTCTGGTCAGCTCTCCAAGACTTCTTTTAATGGACGAACCTTTCGCCGCCCTGGATGAAAACACGCGCTTTGAAATGCAAAATCAACTGTTAGAGTTGTGGAAGAATGAAAAGATGACCGTCGTATTTGTCACACATTCTTTGTTTGAATCGACGTATCTTTCAGAGAGAATTATTATGTTAAAAGGAGCGGGTGCCGAAAAGGTTCTAGACCAGAAACTCGATCTTCCTAAAAACAGAACAGAAGACCTTCGCACCTCGGAAGATTTTAATCGCATCGTCAGAAGTATTTCAGAAAGGCTTAAAGGATGAAACGCTTTGGGCCTGCTCTTGTGAGCTTTCTTATCCTCACTTTGCTTTTAGAGTTTACCGTGCGCCAGGGCTTGATTAGCGATACTTTATTTCCGGCACCCTCCACTGTTGTTAAAACTCTTCAAGAATTGCAGGAAGACTTCTTTACGGCGTTTAAAGAAACGTTGGTCAATGTCCTAGCAGGCCTGGTTATCAGTATCATTATTGGAAGCCTCACGGCGTTTTTATTTTCTCTTTCGGATCTTTTAAAAAGAGCGATCCTGCCTTTTGCCATCTTCTTTCAAACAGTGCCCATCATCGCCATCGCGCCACTACTCGTGATCTATTTCGGCTTTGGCGCGCCAACCGTGATCGCTTCAAGCTTTATTGTGTCTGTGTTTCCCATTATCGCAAATACTTTGATGGGATTAGAAAGTGCCAGCGAGGCCCAGAAGGATTTATTCCGCGTCTATCACGCAGGTCGCATTCAAACTTTGATCAAATTAAAACTCCCCAGCGCTTATTCTTACATTTACTCAGGACTTAAAATCTCAGCGGGTCTTTCTATCATCGGCGCCATTGCCGGAGAATTCGTGGGCGGTGGCGGACTGGGTGCGATGATCGACTCTGCGCGCACACAGCAAAGAGTGGACATCGTCTTTGGAGCTTTATTATTGTTATCTGCGATGGGACTTTTATTTATGGGCATCTTAACGGCCGCGCATAAGCTTATTCTGTGGCGTCGTCCCTTTGCTTCATCCTCTCAAGAGTAAGGATTTAAAATGAAAACATGGCTTCTTGGTTTAAGTCTTCTTTTAGCCTCTCCGGCTTTTGCACAACCCCCGACTTCAGTCACATTGGCTTTGAATTGGAAAGCAGAACCTGAGTTTGGCGGATTCTATTCGGCCGCACTTCAAGGAATCTATAAAAAACACGGACTTGATGTGAAAATCTTAGAAGGCGGATCAGGAACTCCGACGGTGCAAATGCTTGCTAATAACAAAGTTGAATTTGCTATTGTAAGTGCTGATGAAATCATTCTTTCTCAAGATCGCAACGCCAAAAACAAAGTTAAAGGTCTGTTTGCTGTTTATCAAACCTCACCTTACATCGTGATGACTCATGCAGAAAAAAACTTTAAGACTTTGAAAGATGTTTTCGCAAGTGAAGGCATCCTCTCCATGCAGTCTGGGCTTCCCTATTATCAATTCCTGGTACAAAAGTTTGGAAAGCCCAAAGTGAAAGTGGTTCCTTACACTGGCGGCGTAAGTAATTTCTTAAATAACAAAAACTTTTCTCAACAGGGATTCATCACAACAGAACCTTTGAGCGCAGAAAAAGCCGGCGCCAAAGTTAAAAGCTTCCTTATTGCTGATGAAGGTTTTAATCCCTATTTGGTGGTGATTGCTGCGACAGAAGAAACTTTAAGCAAGAAGCCTGAGCTTGTTAAAAAAATAGTGACGGCATCACGCGAAGGCTGGATCTCCTATCTTAAAGATCCAAAAGCGACAAATCAGTACATGGCTACTTTGAATAAATCTTTAGATCTTGAAACTTTCAACAAGGCCGCAGATATTCAAAAGCCCTTGATTGAAACAAAAGAAACATTGGGCTCGATGACATCCGCCCGCTGGGAAACTCTTGTTCAGCAGCTTAAAGACTTAAAACTGATTAAGAGCTCTCCTAAGGCGCAGGACCTTTTCGTAAATCAGTAAGATTAACGACGGCAGCTATCTAAGAATACAGTGCGAGGCTTCACCATGCTTTCCATAGTTTGGTAATCGCGTGCAGAGCCTTTGCCTGTTTTATAATTGATTTGCACAGACTGCTTAGAGAAAACCATTCCCAAGCGTTTCTTTGAAGATTCTAAATGCAGACCTTCATCGTCGTTTTGTTTTACGACCTCATCTTTATCAACATTGATAAAAATAGCGGGTGTGTCTTTGTATTGCCCTTCAACGATGACATTGCCCCGATCCGTTAAAGAAACCTTGTAAGTCTCAACAGACGCCATATTCGGTTTCACAGACCCACGACAAGTCACAACGACCTCGTTGGCACTGGCGATTTCAGCAGATAAAATTAAGCTCCAAAAAACGATCAGCTTAATCATAAAGTCCTCCGAACTTAAGGATAAGATGACCGTCTTATTACAAAGCTTGTGCCTGTTATAAGAGAGTCTGAAGTAGATTTTAGAGCCACCTCGCAGGCAAAACCGGAGGTGACTATGAATAAAAAACAAGGTCCGGCGACAATCGACACCTAAGAGGGAGAGTCGCTCCCTCTTAGGTCCCATCTAATCAACTGGCTCTTAAGCCCATATCGCGGGGAGCTTGTCTTTGTTTCGCAGCCCAATGACGTTCCACTTTGCCAATAAAGGTTCTGATATTCTCTGCGATTTCTTCGGGTTGTTCGATCGCTAAAGCATATCCCGCATGATGAATGGTTTTAAACTCAGCATTGGGAATGGCTTTTGCGAGACGACGGTACGCTTCAAGATTCGTAGGAGAATCTTCATCGCCAGCCATCACAAGAACAGCGCAACTGATTTTCGAAAGATCTTTTGTCACATCTTTACGGTGGAAAATTTGTTCCGCAGCATCGAGACTTTCCGCTTTCAATTTACCCACATGATTAATCCATTTTTCGCGGCGACTGACTTGCACAGGATCTTTCGTTCCGCGGAATGTCGACCCAAACCACATTTCAGAGAATGCTTTTGCACTGGATTTCATGCCATTTTTCTTCGCATTCGTAATAAACGTATCCATATCGCGAACGGATTCTTCGCTTTCAGCTTCTGCGTTTGCTCCCATCAGAGTACAGCTTTTCAAAAGATCAGAACGTAGAATCGCCAAATGCAATCCCACGTGCGCTCCAAGGCAGTTTCCAATAAAATGACAAGGCTCTAAATTGAGCTTTTCAATAAGAGAAGCCATGTCCTTGGCGCTGTTCTCAAGACTGACACTCGGAGTTCCGCCACTCTTTCCTAAACCGCGGTGATCACAAACAACCACTCTATATTCATCAGAGAGGATGCGCACCACGGGTTCATAAACTGAGGTGTCGGTATAAAGAAGCGGGCTCAGCAAAATAGCCGGAGCGTCTTTTGGACCGTGTTCCTCATAATAATACTCACTTCCATTGATTTTGAGAGTTGCCATAAATACCCCCTTTAGTCTTCAGCCCAAGACTACTCCCTCCCTGAAGGACCACAAGATGACCTCGACGAAAACAGACCTTGACCAACCGCCCCATTTCCACTACAACAAACTCCCCCATATAAAGCCTGATTTGATATTCTTAGGGGTGGACTTAGGAGTTTTTTATGAAAATCAATCTGACTGAAATCCCAGAAGAAGGAAGAGCCTATCACTGGAACTCTCAAACGGGAGAACTCAACTCAGTTTTGACAGATTTGATCGGTAACACTCTTCATGAAACTGAGTTTTTTATTAAACCTTTAAATTCCAGAGACTTCGAGCTGGTAGGAACTATGAAAACCAAGCTTCCAGAGCAATGTGCTCGCTGTGGAATTGATTTCGCTTTCCCTATAGATACTAAGTTTCATGAGTTTTTAATCCCTAAGCAGGACCACCCTCGCGGTAGTAAATATTCCAAGGTCAACCATGTGAGTGACCTTCCTGAGAACGGACCTGATGTTTCTGAATATGAGGGAAACCTATTTGATATCGGGGAATACCTTCATGAAGTCGTAGCTCTTGCTGCGCCTTTTAATCCAGCAGGCCCTGAAGATGAAAATGGGGATTGCTCAATTTGCAAAATTCCTGTGAAAGGACAGAGCTTTAGCTATGACGAGCAAATGCCGGATGAAAAGCCCCAAAGTCCTTTCGCAGTTTTAAAGAACATCAAAATCAATTAAAGTGTTGATTTTTATCATTCTTTGGTTAAATTAACGTGCTTCGATTATAAATGACTCAAAAAGAGGTTTGAAATGCCAACTCCTAAGAAGAAAACGTCTCGCTCTCGCCGTGATATGCGCCGTTCACACGACGGTTTGTCTACTCCTGCAGTATCTGTAGAAAAGAAAACTGGCGAATTGACTCGTCCTCACCGTGCTCACAAAGGCACTGACGGCGCTTTGTACTACAAAGGCAAACAAATCAGCGCAGCTAAGTAATCACTTACGGACAGGTTGACTCCATGGCAGGATTGTTTCGGTCTCGAGTAGCAGGGATAGGCTCGTATTTACCAGAGAAGGTTCTCACGAACCAAGATCTCGAAAAAATGGTAGAGACGAGTGATCAATGGATTGTTGAAAGAACTGGGATCGAACGTCGCCATATCGCCGCTGAAGGTGAAGCCACATCGGATCTTTGCCTTCAAGCTTCTCGTAAAGCTCTCGCAGACGCCGGATTAACTCCTGAAGATATCGATATGATCGTTGTTGGAACCGTATCTGGTGACCGCCAGATGCCTTCAACTGCGTGTTATTTGCAAAGCAAGCTGGGTTGCCGCAACATCGTTGCGTTTGACCTGAATGCGGCTTGTTCTGGTTTTATCTACGGTGTTTCTATTGCCGATCAATTCATCCGTACTGGAATGTATAAGCACGTTCTTGTGGTGGGCGCTGAAGTTCTTCATCGCTTCGTCAATTATCAAGACCGTGAGACATGCATTCTTTTTGGTGATGCGGCCGGGGCGTGGGTTTTATCTCGTGCACAAGATGGCGATAAAAACATTGTCGAAAGCACTCACCTTCATGCTGATGGAGATTTAGCGGACCTACTGACTCTGCCAGGTGGCGGAAGTGCGATGCCGCAATCTCAGTACGTTCTAGATAATAAATTAAATTATGTCTCTATGCGTGGACGCGAAATCTTTAAAAACGCCGTTCGCACAATGGCTCTTTGTTGTAGAGAAGCCTTAGAGCACAACCAACTTCCACCAGAAAAAGTGGATTGGATTGTTCCTCATCAAGCCAACAAGCGTATTATCGAAGCTGTGGCTGATCAGTTTAAATTCCCAATGGAGCGCGTGATTGTTTACCTTCAAGAAACAGGAAACACGTCAGCGGCTTCAATTCCCGTGGCCTTTGATTGGGCCGTCAAAAATGGAAAAATTAAAAGAGGACAGACTATTTTGCTCACAGCATTTGGAGCAGGTCTAACTTCTGGCAGTATTCTATTGAGGTACTAACACATGTTTACTTTGGCATTCCCTGGACAAGGCAGTCAGCAACCTGGCATGGGCCGTTTTTTATTTGAAAACTTCAAGATTGCTCAAGAAGTTTTCGAGGAAGGCTCTGAAGCCCTTAAGCAAGACATGAAAAAACTGTGCTTTGAAGGATCTGAGGCGGATCTGGCTCTGACGGAAAATACTCAACCAGCTCTTCTTCTTGTTTCAACAGCGACACAAAAAGTTTTGCGCCACGATTTCGGTGTTAAACCTGTCGCAGCCGCGGGTCACTCTATCGGTGAATACGCCGCTCTTGTTGCTGCCAACGTGATTCGTTTCGACGAGGCGATGCGCGCCGTTCGCACACGTGGACAAGCGATGCAATCTGCTGTTCCTGTTGGACAAGGCGGAATGGTGGCGGTTCTTGGTTTAGAACCTGATCAAGTTGAAACTCTTTGCAATTACGTTGTGAAGAATTCTGGCTTCGGTCCTTTGTCAGCAGCCAACTTCAACTCCCCTGGACAAATTGTAATTTCAGGCTCGCAAAAAGCGATCAACTGGTTGAAAGACAACTTCAAACCAGAAGCGATTTTCACGGAAGCTCCGAAGCGCGCAAAATTAATTCCTCTAACTGTTTCAGCGCCTTTCCACTGCGAAATGATGAAACCTGCCGAAGACAAAATGCGTATAGTATTGACCGCGATGGAATTCAATCAGGCCTCCTTCCCCATCATTCAAAATTTCCACGCCAAAGCTGAAACAGAAGGTTCTATTTTGCGTGAGAACTTGATCCGCCAAGTTTCAGCTCCCGTTCGTTGGACTCAAAGCATGGAAGTTTTAAAAGGCATGGGTCACGCTCAAGTGATCGAATGTGGCGCCGGAAAAGTCCTTCAAGGTCTTCTTAAAAAGATCGACGGAGACTTCTTCAAAGTAATGACCACAACAAGCATGGAAGATATTAAAACTATTGAAGAATTTTTGAAAGCTTCGAGTCATTGAAATTTCTTGAGCTTTGCTCGGAGTTCGGTCAGAGTGTGCTGAAAACGACACAAGTTTGCGCAGAAAAAGGATTTTGCACATGAGCGGAAAATCGCTTCAAGGAAAGAAAATTGTTGTAACCGGCGGCAGCCGCGGCATTGGCGCTTCTATCGTAAAGCTTTTAGCTGAAGAAGGCGCGCAAGTGGCCTTCACTTACTCTTCTCGCGAAGAAGCCGCTCAACAAGTTGCGCACTCTTTAACTGGCGAAGGTCACTTCTACATCAAAATGGATATCGCGAACGAAGCTTCGGTCAATGAAGCTGTTGAGCACATCCTTGAAAAATGGCCTGACGTTGATGGCGTTGTTAACAACGCTGGCATCACTAAAGACCAACTTCTTTTGCGTATGAAAGCAGAAGACTTTGATTCTGTGATCAATACAAACTTGCGCGGAACTTTCTTAGTTACGAAAGCTTTCACGAAACCCATGATGAAAGCGCGCAAAGGTTCCATCGTAAATATCACTTCTATTATTGGTGAAACTGGAAACGCAGGACAAGCGAACTATGCGGCCTCCAAAGCAGGAACAATCGCTTTTGCGAAGTCTGTGGCTTTGGAACTTGCTTCTCGCAATGTGCGCGTAAACAACGTAGCACCGGGCTTTATCGGCACTGAAATGACAGACGTTCTTTCTGAAGACGTAAAAGCAAAAATGATGGAACGTATTCCTCTGGCAAAAATCGGAGAAGGCAACGACGTCGCACAAGCGGTTCGTTTCCTACTCAGTGATGAATCAAAATACATCACAGGGCACACTCTGGATGTAAACGGCGGAATGCACATGAACTGAGCCTGGCTCAGAATGCGGAAGCGCCTGGGGCGTAGAAGCTGGACTGGACTTGAAGATTAAAATAGATGAACGCATATTAGGAGGACAAATGGCAATTCATCCAAAAGTAAAAGACATCATCGTTGAACAATTAGGCGTAGATCCAGATAAAGTTAAGCCTGAGGCTTCTTTCATCGACGATCTTGGCGCTGACAGCCTTGATATCGTTGAACTTGTGATGGCAATGGAAGAAGAATTCGATCTTGAAATTCCAGACGAAGACGCTGAAAAGCTTAAGACTGTTCAAGACGTAGCTTCTTACCTTGAGAAAAAAGGAAAAGCTTAATTTCTTATGAACTCCCGATTTGAACGTCCCTCAAAACCACAAAGAAGAGTTGTCGTCACCGGAGTGGGCGCAGTCACTCCCCTTGGTAATACCATTGAGGACAGCTGGGCTGCTGCGCTTCGTGGCCAATCTGGCATCGCGAAGATCACTAAGTTCGACACGACAGGCTTTGATGTGACTTTTGCTGGTGAAGTGAAGGGTTTTAATCCTGATCTTTACATCGAGAAAAAAGAGCAAAAGAAGATGGCCGAATTCATTCATTACTCTATCGCAGCATCTAAGATGGCCGTGGAAATGGCCAAATTAGAACTGACAGAGGACGTGAAGAATCAAGCGGGAGTGATTATTGGTGTGGGCATCGGTGGTCTTCAAACTATCGAAGAAACATCCATTAAGATGAAAGAGAAAGGTCCTGGTCGTATCAGTCCTTTCTTTATCCCTGCTGTCATCACGAACTTGGCGGCGGGACAAGTTTCCATCGCATTGGGCTTAAAAGGTCCAAACTACTCTGTGACTTCAGCCTGCGCTTCAGGTGTTCACTCTATCGGAGACGCTGTTCGCTATATTCGCGATGGCCTCACTGACGTGATGCTTGCAGGTGGCGCTGAAAGCACTATCTGTGGACTTGCGATTGGTGGTTTCGCCTCTATGAGAGCGCTTTCCACTCGCAATGATGCTCCAGAAAAAGCAAGTCGTCCTTGGGACAAAGACCGTGATGGTTTTGTTCTGGCAGAGGGCGCAGCCGTTCTTTGTATTGAATCTTTAGAGCACGCTGAAAAACGTGGCGCTAAGATTCTTTGCGAAATCACTGGCTACGGTGTCTCTTCGGACGCTTACCATATGACGTCCCCAGCTCCTGAAGGAGAAGGTGGATACAAAGCCATGGTAGCTGCTGTTAAAGACTCTGGATTGAATCCATCTGATATTCAATACATCAACGCTCACGGCACTAGCACTCCTGTTGGTGACGGCCTTGAGTCCACAGCCATCAAGCGCCTTATGGGCGATCATGCAAAGAAAGTCTGGGTTTCTTCTACGAAGTCTATGACGGGACATGCTTTGGGTGCTGCGGGTGCGATTGAATCTGCTTTCTGTGTGATGGCAATCCGTGATCAAAAAGTACCTCCAACAATCAATTTGGAAAATCCAAGCGAAGACTGCGATTTGGACTATGTTCCTAACAAAGCTCGCGAAGGAAAAATCGACAACGTTCTTAACAATAGTTTTGGATTCGGCGGCACGAACGCCTGCATGATCTTCTCAAAACTGAAATAGGTGAAACATGGTAGTTTACATAGGTTGTGATCACGCTGGGTTGGATTTAAAACTTAAAGTGATGGCAGCCTTCCCGGAGATCTCATGGAAAGACATGGGAACTCACAACGGAGACTCTGTAGACTATCCTGATTACGCCGACCAAGTTTGTAAAAACATCGTTCAAGCAGAACTTGAAAATCATAAAAATAAAATCGCGGATTCACTAACAGGTTCATCCATGGGCGTTCTGGTCTGTGGGTCTGGTCAAGGTATGGCTATTCGTGCAAACCGTTATCCGCAAGTGCGGGCGGCTCTTTGTTGGAATGAAGACATTGCTCGCCTTTCTCGTGAACATAATAATGCGAACATTATTTGTTTAAGCGCCCGCTTCACGTCCCCTGATCTTGCAATCAAAATGGTTAAAGAATTCCTTCATACGAAATTTGAAGGTGGACGCCACCAGCGTCGCGTAGACAAACTCTCCAGCGACACTGGTTGTTGAGACTTTTAAATTTTACGCATTCAAGGGATACTTTAAACACATAAGTCCAGTGAGGTATCTTTTATGCATTCAACGTCGATGTCTTTGTCTCAAGTAGATCCTGAAGTTTTAGCAGCGATTGAAAAAGAATCTGAACGCCAACAATTTGGTCTTGAGATGATCGCTTCAGAAAACTACACATCACGTGCGGTGATGGAAGCTCAAGGCTCCATCCTCACAAACAAATACGCTGAAGGCTATCCTGGCAAACGCTATTACGGTGGCTGCGTGAATGTCGACACTGTAGAGTCTTTAGCTATCGAGCGCGCAAAAAAACTTTTCGGAGTTGGCTTTGCCAACGTACAACCTCACTCTGGATCTCAAGCAAACATGGCTGTTTATTTGGCTGCTTGTAAAGCCGGTGACACCATCCTAGGTATGGATCTTTCTCACGGTGGACATTTAACTCACGGCTCCCCTGTGAACTTCAGTGGCCTCTTATTTAAAGCCGCTTCTTATAAACTCGACGCAGAGACAGGTCGTATTAACTACGACACAATTCGTGCGACTGCTAAAGAAGTTCAACCAAAACTCATCATCGCGGGTTACAGTGCTTACCCTCGGACATTGGACTTTGCAAAGTTCAAAGAGATCGCTGACGAAGTGGGTGCGCAATTGCTAGTCGACATGGCTCACTTTGCAGGCCTCGTAGCGACAGGACATCATCCTTCTCCAGCTCCGTATGCGGATTACATCACAACGACAACGCATAAAACTTTGCGTGGCCCTCGTGGCGGGATGATTCTTACGAACTCTGAAGAAAAAGCGAAGACGATGAACTCGCGCATTTTCCCAGGCATCCAAGGGGGACCTTTGGAGCACGTTATCGCAGGAAAAGCAGTGGCTTTCGGCGAAGCTTTAAAGCCTGAGTTTAAAAAATACAGCGAGCAAGTGATTATGAATGCAAAAGCTCTTGCTGATGAAATGCTTTCTTTAGGTTTCAAACTTGTGACTGGTGGGACAGACAATCACTTGATCTTGGTCGATTTGAGTGATCGTGAAATCACGGGAAAACTAGCAGAAGCATCTTTGGATGAAGCTGGTATCACTGTAAATAAAAACACAGTGCCGAATGAAAAACGCTCGCCGTTTGTCACAAGTGGTGTTCGTATCGGAACTCCTGCTTTGACCACACGTGGAATGGGTGTTTCTGAGATGAAGCAAATCGCGAAATGGATTGCGCAAGTTCTTAATAATCCTGAAGATGTTGCGATGAAGAGCAAGATCCATGAGGATGTGAAGCAGCTTTGCAAACAGTTCCCAATTTATTAGTGCTTAATAAGTAATCTCTTGTTGATATTTTTAAGAATTACAACGGGCTCATTCCAAATTAATGCTTTGGATTCGAGGACTTATTAAGTATACTCAAAGCATGTCACCAGGATGGAAGCAGCTCGTTAATTTTGCAGGAAGCATTTTCGTTGTGGGAACCCTTGGTTCCTGCACTACATTTCATACACCCTTGTCGCGGGAATACTTTTCAGGTGGTTCACCAAACACCCCTCCCCGCAACGCCGCCTCAGATCAAAGTCCTTACATCGAACAACAGATTTCTTTCGATTGGCCTGTTGATCGCGCGCGCATGACTCGTGGTTTTTTACCTAATAAAAAACGCCCTCACTTAGGAATTGATCTTGCGGCTCCAAAAGGAACGCCGATCCTAGCCGCTCAGGGCGGCACAGTGATCTATGCAGGTCGTGAGTTCCGTGGATACGGAAAAATGGTTCTAGTAGAGTCTGGCGACGGCTGGGCGACTTTGTATGCCCACTTCGATAAGATCCTCGTAGCCGAGGGCCAAAAAGTCCGCCAAGGCGAAGTCATCGGAGCCATGGGCCGCACAGGCAGAGCGACTGGTGTTCACTTGCATTTTGAAATTCGCAAAGACAGAGGACCTGTTGATCCTCTACCTCTTCTTCCACAAGCCGCGACAGCAAGCCTTTAGAAGCTTGAGTGTCTCAGCACTAACCCAAATCAAATTTTAAAAGGTCTTATAGATAGAAACGGATAGCCCTCTTAGGGGCTTTCGAAATAAAAAAGGCAGCCTTGGGGGCTGCCTTTTTAGCATCTCAGATTCTTTTACAAGAATTAGAATACGTTCAATGTAGAAGACAAACCAATGTTTGTTCTGTCAGAACGGATGTCGTCTGGGATGAATTGTACGTTAGGGTACAAGTAGATCTCACGAGTCAAAGAAATACCGATTCCCATTGATTGGTAAGATACAAGGCGCTCGAAAGTCGCAGCATCTTCACTTCTGTAGTGAGACCATGCGAAGTAACCGAACACTGTACGGAAAGAGAATGTGTCGTTGAAAGAGTACTCAAGGAATGGGTACAAACCGATGTCGTAGTCAGAACGAGCACCGCGAGTTTCCATCATGTCAAAAGATTGCGCGCCGTCTTTGTACAAGCTGTAACCGCCAGAGATAGCGATACCTGGTTGGAAGTTAGAACCTTCGATATCAGCAACCATTGTGTGATCCAAAGAGATAGAACCAACGCTTTGAAGAACGTCTACATCGTATTGCTCAGTCGCGTGGCTGTAAGTTACAGACGGCATGTGCATGATGTTGCCAGTTCTGAAAGAACGAGAATACTCAATATATGGAGTAGAAACGTTCAATACTTTAGTTTCTGGGTCATCGCCAAGTTTGTTAGATTTCAAATCATCTGTGTTGTTGTGGAATGGAGTCAACATAGTGATACCAGTTCCCAAACGGATAGCGTCTTTATCAGTTGCACGGTAAGCAACACCCACTGTACCAGTAAGGTAAGTCAAAGCTTGACCAGTAGTACCTTTACGGTAGTTAGGACGTTCTTTATCGATTGGTTTCTCGATAGAACCACCTTGGTAAGCCAAGTTAGCTTTTACGGACCATTTAGATTTAGAACCTGCTTCAGCACGCATACGAGCATTTGTGATCTCTGCATCAAGATCAGATTGCTTTTCGTCTTTGTTCTGAACATCAGACACTTTTACAGAGCTAGTGTTCGCATTTTGGTTTTGAGCTTGCTCTTCAGCGTGAGCAGCTACAGTAACCATTGATCCCGCCAAAATCAGTGACAATAAAACTTGTTTTTTCACTGGTTTCCCTTTCCTTCGTGGTTATTATTTATGTTTCTTAAACTACTTAAAATTAGTTTATTAAATTCAAATTCATCATTTCGGAGCCCTGAATACCTTCAGTTCCGAAAAGGGTCAACTTGGTCCCAAATTGGAGCCACTGGTCCCTAATGAGCAAGTAAGGTGCCATGACTTTAGTCCCGTTTCAACACCATTTCTTAACGAATTCCTAAAATATCCTGCTGTTTTATTCGATTTGAGCCCTATTTCGATAGTTTTTTGGAACGCGGACACTTTGTGACACTAAAGAGTTCTGTGGAAATCACAAAGTGTCCCTGAAAATTATTCACCTTTATTCCGCCCCTCGAACCCTGCAAATCTACAAGTTGCCTCCCCTTATAAGCCTTCGAATACTAAATTGAAGGAGGCCTCCATGAAAGACCCGCAGCAAGATCCGCTTTATCAAGAACGGGATTTTCTTCACAACATCGGCGTGTCGTTAAACGCAGCATTATTCATTGTGGATCGCCTCACTGAAGAGATCAAAGAAGAGGAAGGGCGCTTGGAGACGGATGCCGAGATCGAAAAGCTCTTTCATCATCTCGCAAACTATCTAGTGAAAATTGATAAGATGGTAAAGAGTCGCAACACGCATCTGGCGGAAATGTTAGATGAAGAGATCCGAAAAGAAAAAAAGGAGAGTGCACAACACTCTCCCCGTTCGATTTAAATTTGAAAACTCTTATTTAATTTCAGAGCTTGTTGTGTCTGTCGCGGTATTGAGGAAACCAACCATACCACGCGTGTCTGCAGAGTCAGTACCCATCAAAGGCAAAGCCTTCTCTGGCGTGAACCATTGATAACGATCTTCTCCAGGACTGCGTTCGTCGAAGTATTTACGAACACCTTCTTG
Organism: Bdellovibrio sp. HCB-110; assembly: GCF_047323225.1. Taxonomy (GTDB): domain Bacteria; phylum Bdellovibrionota; class Bdellovibrionia; order Bdellovibrionales; family Bdellovibrionaceae; genus Bdellovibrio. The sequence continues at coordinate 2,074,052 of NZ_CP178750.1, read as the reverse complement.
AATTACCATTTGGCTGTCCTTATAGATCTCCATGGAAGCATAATAGGGATTACAATCCGTAGTTCCACACATGGCGTGGAAGACCACAGTGAAACCATTGACATCAACGCGGCCTTCAACCATCTCTGTACCGAAGTGATGAGTCGTCACTGGCATCTCTTGATTGTTGATAAGAATTTTTGCCATCACAACATTCGGTCCGGGTTGCCCTGCTGGAGCAAAATATTTTGTAATACCGACGACATCCGCCAGAAGACCTTGAGCTTCAGCGCGCTCACCGGCTTCTTGGGTCTTTTTACCATCCGCCACACTCGCACCCATTTTGTTTTTCGCATAACGAGCCGCGAACTCAGAATCTTTTTTCGCACAAGCCGTCATCGTGAAAGCCGCCGTTGCAAGCAATGTGATAAATAGAAATTTAAAGTCTTTCATAGGATGTCTCCTCATTCGACCTTCTTAAATGCAAAGGGTTCGCCAGAAGACAAGCAGAAGTAAATCGCGAAGATCACAAAGGAATCTCATTGTGAGACGAGGGGTGTACATTGCAGGCGGGCTGCAAAAGCCATTTTACGCTTAAACTCGCTCACTCTTTTGACAAAAGTTAGAGCCGCGCTGAAAAATAAAAAAGGCGCTGAGTAAATCAACGCCTTCAGAGCTAAAATAGATTTTTAAATTTATTTTTTAGCAACAAGTTTCAAATTCAATTCGAATTCGTCACTGATGATTTTGTCACCAGCAAGTTCTTTAAAGAAGTTGCCAGAACCATATTTAAGACCCCATTTAGTACGGTCAATTTTCACAAGAGCTTCACCAGTAGCAACACCCTTATCAACCGCCAATTTTACAGGGAACTCTATAGGATTTGTTTTACCGATCATAGTAAGTTCACCCTTAACCACAGCTTCTGTTTTAGATTTCGCAGTTACACCTGTGATTTTAAAAGTCGCCGTTGGGAACTTAGTCACGTTGAAGAAATCTTCATTAGAAAGGTGACCCACAAGTTTCTTTTGGTATTCAGGGCTGTCTTTCAAATCTTCATTAGTCACAGTAGTCATATCAACAACGATATTCCCAGAAGCCAATTGACCTTTTTTATCAAAAGTCACATCGCCTTCTTTCACAGAGATACCACCATGATGAGCACTTCCCATCTTCTTAGTACCCTTCCAAGCCACAGAACTAGCTTTAGTATCAATCTTATAAACGTCTGCTGCTTGCACAGAAACAGCCGCCACCAAAACAAGAGCGCCCATAACAAACTTCATCATCTTAAATTCTCCTTCAAAGATGCCTATGTTAACAAACACCCCCAAACTATTTCCCAAGAACCCAAAGAGATCAATCTTCAACAAACAGAATTAAACTTAGATCCATAAACCACTCAATAAAAGCTTTCACTACCAGACCAAAGCAAAAGAAAATGTTAAAGAGACTTCACATACCAAACAAAAAACCCGACCAAAGAAAACTCTCAGAAGACAATCCCTAATCAATAAAGGTATTCACAAAAAAACAAAAGAACCACCAAGGCCCCAAAAAATAAGGCGACACTCTATTTTGTTTTCTTGCTCACAGAACATCGTCTTCCATTGCCTTGTTAAATTCATTGTTCCCGGCGCGAGTTCCGCAGCGCCAAGAAAGCCCAGCAATAGCAATCAGAAAACTAAAAAAGATACCCCCCGAAGCCAGCAAAGAAAAACAAGCGCGAGGACTGTCCGAGCAAAGGGAGCAATGAATTTAACAAGGCAATGGAAGCACCGAAGACTCCCGCGAACAACAAGAAGAAAAAAAAAGAAGAGAGCCGCTCGGGCTCCCTTATGCGAAGCAGGTTTTCCTTCAATGGAATCGATAACCGAAAATTGATTATCGTGGCTTCGTCACCATCAGTATCTCCCCTTTGTATTTTTCTACAAGTCTAGAAATCACTGTAAATTTGAACGCGAGCGTATTAGCGTTTTAACAGTAAGGGGGTGTTTGTGTCATCGTCCCTCAGTCTTGTGCTTTCTGGAGGCGGAGCCCGAGCTGCGTATCAAGCCGGCGCCGTGGCTGCTATTGCGGATATTTGCTCTGAGCAAGGCATCGCCTATCCTTTTGATCTCTATACGGGCATTAGCGCTGGCGCGATTAATTCGGCGATGCTCACCTCCACTTCGAGTTGTCATATAACAGATGGCTGCAAAAAACTGACGAATCTGTGGAGTCGTGTTGAGTCTGAACAAGTTTATATCACAGATCCTGTTTCTCTCTCGGTCGGCGGACTGAAGTGGATCGCGGATCTTTCTTTGGGAGGCATGATTAAAGCCGCCCCCAGAAAAGCCCTTCTTGATGCAAGCCCTTTAAGAAAACTCATTCATGACAACTGCAATTTTGAAAGTATTCAACGAAACATCAACGATAAAAAATTTCGGGGATTGGCGATTTCGGCTCTGGATTATTTTTCAACTTCAACTGTCACCTTTATTCAAGGGGTTGAAGACATCCCGATGTGGCAACGAGTGCGCCGTCGTTCTGAACGGGTGACCATGACCATTGATCATATCCTGGCATCCTCTTCAATTCCCCTGTTATTTCCGCCAACCACTATTGGCGACAGTCACTTTGGCGACGGCAGTATTCGCAACTTGTCTCCATGCGGACCTGCGATTTATATGGGTGCAAAAAAGCTGATCGCCATTGGAGTTCGAAAAAAACAGGATGTGTGTTATGCCTCAAGACACACCAATGGAGAAAAGCCGCCTTCTGTGGGCCGTGTGGTCAGTGTTTTACTCCATACATTGATGATGGATGGTTTAGAAATTGATATTGAACGTCTGGACCGGATTAATACAAATATTTTGAAACTCTCTGAAAATGAACGGACAACTCTTTCCGTAAGACCTATCGACTATCTTTGGATTTCTCCTTCTCGGGACATTACTGAAATTGCTTCCCATCGCGTGAATCGTTTGCCAGCAATGATTCGCTATTTGTTACGAGGGCTAGGAACACTTCAAGACACCACGGAGGTCGCAAGTTTCCTACTGTTTGAGCCCACCTATTGTGGGCAATTGATTGAATTGGGTTTTGAAGATGCGATGAAATACAAGGAGCAGATTCTTCGTCTGCTCGAGGCTTAAATTTCTACTTGAATACCCACTTCAATCACTTGATTGGGTGGGATGCGGAAGAAGGCCGTCGGTCTTTGGGCATTTTTCGACATCACCGCAAACAAACGTTCACGCCAATGGGACATTCCCGGTTCTTCACCTTTATTCGGTCCTTTGTCGGCAATGATGGTTTCACGGCCTAATACAAAAGTGGTGTCGTTGACATTGAAATTAATTTCTTTTTGTCGGCACGCCTCAAGAATATGCTTCATCTTCGGCGTTTCCATAAATCCATAATAAGCCAAGATGCGGTACATATTCGGAATAACTTCCTGAATAGAGATACGATCTTTTTTAGACACAAATGGAACTTCACGGGTTTGGATTGTGAGAATCGCCACACGCTGATGCAAAACTTTATTGTGTTTCAAATTATGCAAAAGCGGAACCGGAACACCCCAAGGATCTCCCGTCATATAAATCGCAGTTCCCGGTGCACGCAAAGGAGGTTCGCGCAAAATCTTTTGGCAGAAATCCTCGATAGGCATAGAGCGTTCTTTGAGACGACGGAATAAAACCTGACGGCCTTTTTGCCATGTCGTCATCAAAAGATAAATCACCGCACCAATCACCAAAGGCACCCAGCCACCATGAGTGATCTTGCGAATATTGGCTCCAAAGAAAGCCAAATCCATGATGAGGAAAGATCCAAAAATGGAAGAGGCTTTTAAAAGACTCCAATTCCATTTTTGTCGAGCCACTTCAAACGCCAAAATCGTTGTGATCACCATCGTTGCAGTGACCGCAATACCGTAGGCGGCTGCTAAGTTACTGGATGTTTTAAAGGTCAAAACAAGCCAGATAACGCCAAGGAAAAGAGACCAATTCACGGCGGGCACATAAATCTGACCAATCTCTTGGCTTGAAGTATGGATGATAGAAATACGTGGACAGAAACCCAATTGAATTGCCTGGCGAGTGATTGAAAACACACCGGAAATCAACGCTTGAGACGCAATGACCGTGGCCAAAGTGGCAAGGACAACCATTGGCAATAGCGCCCACTTCGGCGCCAGTAAATAAAACGGATTGGAAATCGCCTCTGGATTATTTAAAAGCAAAGCCCCTTGACCAAAATAATTTAAAGTCAAAGCAGGCAGTGCCACTGTAAACCACGCCAAACGGATCGGTCTTTTTCCGAAGTGTCCCATATCTGCGTATAGAGCTTCTCCACCGGTAACGACTAGGAATACTGAACCAAGAACGATGAAACCATGCCAGCCATTGCGGAAGAAAAATTCAAAAGCATGATGAGGCAATAATGCTTCAAAGATGTGGGGATTTTCAGCCATCCCGTGAATGCCCAAAGCACCCAGCACCACAAACCACGTCAACAGGATCGGACCAAAGATCACACCAATTCTCCCCGTCCCGTACTTTTGCATAAGGAAAAGGGCATTCATCACAAAGATGGTCAGTGGGATAATATAGGGTTCAAAACTTGGAGCGACGTAAGTCAAACCTTCCATGGCAGAAAGGACTGAGATCGCCGGAGTGATCACGCCGTCTCCATAGAGAAGAGCCGCTCCGAATAATCCCAAGATCGTCATGATCCAACGACGATGAGTGACGTCTTTGTTGTGTTGACTGCGCACAGCCAAGGCCATCAAAGAAAGGATTCCACCCTCGCCTTTATTATCTGCTCTCATAACGAAAGCCATGTACTTGATACAGATAACTGAGATCAGAGTCCAAAAAATCAGAGAGAGAATTCCAATGACATTTTCAGGAGTCGGATGAAGACCATACTCTCCTCCAAAGCATTCACGAAGAGCGTAAAGAGGGCTAGTTCCGATGTCCCCAAAGACCACACCAAGGGCCCCCAAAGAGAGCATTAAAATATTCGCATTTTTACTATGGCCCGAGTTTTCTATAGAACGAACCCCATCTTAAGTTGGCAATAAAGCTCAAGTTTAGAGAAGAACTGGACGCTTGTCAGTGACTCCCTGGAAAAATGACGCGTTATCCCTCATTACAAGAAGTTTAGTTGCCTTCATTTTGGGCTGTTTGAGATCATAGAGGAACTATGACACCTAGTACGATGTTTCGTTCTAAATGGTTCCTCGCAGCCCTCCTGATCCTCGGATTGATCTATTTTGAGGGCCGCGTTCACGATAAACTTGTTAATCGCGAGCCTACTGCTGCTTCCTTCTCTCGATAGCTGCATTTGCATCAATCTTAAATGAACTTAAAGCCTGAGTGAATTTTTGGAAACCCTCGGCTTGTTTCACCAAAAGCTGCTTAATCATTTCGTCTTGAACCTGTCCTTCAGCATTAAGAACCTTATGAACGTTCATGATGAAAACGCGTTCCGGGTAAACATAAGAGTTTCTGTAGCCAAAAACTTGCTGCAAGTGTTCGACAGGACGAAGTGCTCCAAACATTCCGCCTAAACCTACGAAACACACCGGGCGAAATTCAAAAGATTCAGGATAACGCCAGTGATCGATGAAATATTTTAAAACACCGGGCATAGAACCGTTGTATTCAGGACAAACAACAATCAAACCTTCGCTTTTTGCAATTTTGTCTAGGTAAGGTTTTAAACCTTCGCTTGTTTTTCCGTACTGAAGATCATCGTGCAGATGGCTTTTCATCTCTTTGAGATCCATGATTTCCACTGTCTCGCCGAGTCCCTGATAGATTGACTGAATGTACTTGGAAACTTTAAGAGTGTTTGAGTCAGGACGATCTGTTCCCGCGATAATGTATTTCATGAATTAATTCTCCTAGACAAAGTGATATACATTTCGCTGTAATAAAACACAAGAGTCAACTGCGAGGAGCACATCTGTGGCGCATCCAAAGATTTGGTTTATTCTCAGCGAAGGTCAAGTAAACGGTCCCTACGATCATGAAGAGATCGAGGCGCGCCTGAGTTCAGCAAAAGAACCGCAAATCTGGGGGCGTGGTCAATCGGAATGGATGACTCCTTCTCGATGGCGTCAATCACTAAAAGAGGCATTGCAAACGGCCCCCGTTTCCACAGAACCTCAAGGCGTTTGGAAAGTGCGCGTAGAGGGACAGGAAAAAAGTTCGATGAAGTACTCTGATCTCATCGCCTACCTTAAAACTCTTAAAGATTTCTCTGTTGTCGACATCAGTGCTGATAACAGCGGTGTTTGGAAAGAAGTCTATGCGGTTCCTCGCGTTGTTGAAGATCTCGGTATCAGTCGCCGATCTCACCCCCGTGTTCCTATGGTTGGAACGTTGGCTTGTGAAGGCGACAAAGGGGAATTCACTTGCCGCGTGATCTCTATCAGCGAAGGTGGTCTGGGAGTTAATGACGCTAGAAACTTACAAATTGGTGAGCGCTTTAAGGCCACATTAACCAGTCCGAATTTGTTTGTTACCATAACTTCCACTTGCGAAGTCGTCTACGTCGGTAACGATGGCTATGCGGGACTTCGTTTTGTCGGTCTTCCTACAGAATTTAAAAGCTCCATCATTGAGTACGTAAATAAGTTCGCCACGGTTTAATTGGTTATTCACATACAATGAGCTGTGGTTTAAAAAAATAGGCTATGGTCTTCTATGGAGAGTATGAAAAAGATCCTTTTTGCATTCTTTATTTTACTTTCCAGCTCCTTCAGTGAAGCGGCCCGTTCCACAGAATGGAGTCTGCATATCGACACGAAGTTGGACTTCACCTATTTCCCCGAAATTTATGGAGATAATACCAATCAAGAATTCTACAAATTGGAACTCGACCCCATCTATAGTTGGAAATACAAAGACTCTTGGCGCTTTTATCTAAAACCGACATTTATCGCAGATCCCAATAATAAATCGGATGAAGAAAAATATTTTTTCGACGCAAGTGAAGCCTACATCCGCTACCAAACAGACACAATCTCCCTTAAAGCGGGAAATAATTTGTTTTCATGGGGAGTCACCGATGGCTACAATCCCCTCGATATTATCAACTCCAAACAATACTTTGATCCTCTTCATAGCCGTAAACTTGGAGCCCTCTCCCTCGTTCTGTCTCAAACCTTAGACAACTGGGATTATGAAATTATTTATATTCCCAAGAATCGTGGTTCAATTTTGCCGGGAACAGAAAGCCGCTGGTTGCCTCGGGAAGTTTATGTTCCGACCACACCTGACAATGACATTGTTCTACTTCTGCCAGAAACATTGCGATACAGTTACTCCTCAAGAGAGGACTTAGATAGCGCTCTGGACAATAACGGTGCGATTCGCATTCAACGACGCGGCAGTTTTATTGACTTGGGTGTCAGCTTCTATGAAGGTGCGGCTTCATTTCCCATAGTAGAACCTGCGGTCACGGGAACTATCGTTCAAGTCTCGCCCAAGACTGTTGTGCAAGTAGATCCTGATGTGGTCTTAAATACTAAAAACTACCGCATCCGCCAAGGTGGGTTTACTTTTGTCAGCAATCAATGGGACTTTTTATTTAAGTACGCCACAGCCTATACGCAAAGCCTCGGTGATTATAAAAATTTACCAGGCTGGACCCATGAGAACGTGCTGGGCTTAGAAAAGACATTTCAAATCGGTAGCGACGGCGTTTTGATTGCGATTCTTCAGCACGCTTTTATCTCTTCGGAAAAAGAGAATGATTCAAACCTTTCATATACCGAAATTTTCCGTCGGGCCTGGATGTTAGGCGGCAGAATGACGTGGAAAGAAGTTTGGAATTTTTCGTTATTGGGTCTTTATGACCAGATTCATGGAAGTAATTTCGAGGAAGTTACTATGGGACGAAGATTCTTTGATGCCTGGCTTATATCCGTGACGGCAAGTTTCATTCAAGGCTCCAGCGATACACCTTTAGGGGTGTATGAAAAAAATGATTCATACACCCTCTCGATTTCAAGATCTTTTTAAGGAGCCAACTGCAAAACGATATCTTGATTGGCTGGCGCAATGACCTTTTTAATTTTCAAAGTCAAATCTTCACTTAAAGGAATCGCTGGCACAGCGACAGTCACCGTTTTTCCCCACAAACCACCCACGATGCGATCGCGAATGGTTCCAGACGAGAATCGACGATTCGGTCCATACTTATTCACGTAAGTAGAATCCCACTGTGGTGTGAGCCCCAAGATAGGGTTCACAAAAGTCGCCTGGGCTTTTCCGTTTTCCACTTTCAGTTGTACTTTAGAAGTAAGCGGCATCGTGAAGTTCATAAATGGAACATAGTTCCCACCCTTGGGAGCGTGCATTTTAGAAAGCAGTGTGGACTTCATCTGATATGTTAATCCCGATCCCTGAATATCAATGTCTTTATGAGAGTAGACATCAAAACGGAATTTCGCCGACTTAGAAAAATTTCTTAACTCTGGCCATACAAAGAGTTGCGAGAAACGTGAATTCATCAAGGTGGAAAATCCGGGAACTTTATCTGACGTCACTTGATGCAACCAAGCGTTCGCAGAATAAGCTCTTTTCATAACTTCCTTAACGAAATTGACTGGCAGGCGCAGGCGCGCTTGCTCCGATTTGACGGTTTCAGTATTAGGATCCAACGTTAATATTTTTGTTTCTTGATCCGGAGATCTTAAAAACTGAATTTCAAATCTCCCTTTGACACGGGCCCCGTCCGCCCCGAGATCTTTAAATTCCTCCACACGCATCACCACACTGAGATCAGGACGCGCTACGATTAATTGGCGAGGCTCTGAAAAATCAATCTGCACATTCTGTACATAGTCTTGAACATATTTTTTAATCAACTCTTTTTGGGGCCCTACGAAACGAGCGGAGTCGTTGGCGATCTTATTGATCTCTTCTTTCAATATATCGGCAAACCCTTGGACACCTTCACACTGAATTCCTTGCGAAGTCCAACTGCCCGGCGCCCAAGATAGATTCACGGATTGAACTTCCGTCCCAGCTCGAGAACTGTCCACTGAGGGAGCAACAACAACAGAGAAAGATCCTTGTCCCGGGGCGAGAGTGAGCACCACATTCTTACATAAAGCTTGAATGCGGAAACGCCCTACAATGCCGCCCATTTCTCTTTCGACTATATGATCGACAGAAACTTCACCCATGTGCAGCTCCGCTTGCATATTTTTAGATGTCAACTCAAGAACAGTCTGACCATTTCCCAGAGCAGGTTTTTGCAAATTCGTCTTTATCTTTAACGAAAGTCGTTTCAATTTCACTGGAATTTCTTGTGAAGTGATTTCTTGATCAGGAAATTGCCAGTTTCCTTGAAATTCTTTGTTCACGAGAGATTCCCATTTTTTATCAATGAGATTTTGTTGAAACTGTCTAGGTAGCGATAATTCAAATTCAGAATTAATTTGCGAAATTGAAAATGCATGTGAAGATATAAAGAGTGCAAGCAGCCCAGCCGATAGGCTTGTCATCGTCATCCAATTTGTTTTTTTCATCGTGGTTCCCATCATCTTGTTTTTAGAATACGGCGAGACAGAAAATTTCTAAAGAAACTTGTGAACAAAGAATCGAAAGAAGACATGAGCATGAAGAAAAAGAAAAATGAAAACTCCAATTTCTCCAATTCCGTCAAAAGACTTTCCATCTCGACACTTCTCGTAGTTTTCGTTGTTACAATTCTGAGCCTTTTTGCTCTACCTAAATTGCAGACACAGTACAGTTTGAAGCAGTTTCTTCCTCAAGATAATCCACTATTGAAGAGAGACGAACACACACGACAGCTGTTTCAGCTTTCTGACTCGCAACCTTTCATCATTACAGCAAAGATATCTGACGAGAGCGAGACCTGGTTTGAAAAAGAAAAAGTTCAAAGCCTAGAAAGACTCACAGATCTTCTTTCGCATTTTCCTGGAGTTAAAAACACCCTCAGCTTAGCGACAGTTCAAGGTGCAATAAATAGTGACGATGGTCTAAGTGTCGGGCCTCTTCTGCAAAGCCTGCCCGTGGAAAAATGGCAGAGTGAAACTCTGAATAATCCTTTAATTTCTCCCACTTTAATTTCAAAAGATGCAAAGACCGCTTCGATCATCGTTAACATCAAACCGTTGAACACGCAGGAGCTCCTGCATCTTCGCCAAAACTTAGCAGTGACAGCGAGTGCCGCGGTGCCGTTTTCTCATGTCGAAATTGGCGGGACTCCCGCAGTACAGACAGATGTCGGCGTTTTATTGCAAACGGAAATTCGCAATTTCGTCGTCCTGGGATTTCTCGCGTGCTTTTTAGTTTTGGGACTTATTTTTGCCAATTGGTCCCCGCTTATCATTTCTTTTATCGTGATTCTTTGTTCGAACATCATCGTTCTAGCGATCATGGCGCTAGCGGGATATCCATTTTCAATTCTTTCCAGCACGATTCCAATTCTCACAACGGTGGACGTGGTCTCACTCTGTATTCACACCTTACTCAGGTTTACAGAGGAGAGAAAAAACCAGCCTCATTTAAGTCATCATGAGTTGGTGAACTATACATTTAAAACTTTGTTGGGTCCGAACTTCTTCGCTTCGACAACAACGATGATTGGTTTCTTAGCGCTACTAACAGTTAAAGTTCCGTTAATTCGGGATTATGGCGTAACTGCGGCTGGTGCCATTATTGTCGGCTGGGTTGTCACGACAGCTCTTTTATTTCCACTCTTACACTTCCTTCCTGGGCCGCGGGCTCGCGAATGGGCTTGGAGCAAAGCGCGCTGGGCTCTTTATCTTTTTAGAAGATCCGGTATTTGGGCATTCCTTATTGTCTTGGTTTGCTCGGCCTTAGCTCTTAAAGGGCAAACCCTTTCTTGGTCGGCTCGTCTATTTGATGATCTTCCTACGAATCATCAAGTGCGCTTGTCTACGGAAACTATCGATAAAGAATTAGGAGGCATGATTCCAGTTGATGTGGAGATCAAAGGATCTTCAGATGTTTGGAACGATCCCAAACTCTTAGCAAAACTGGATCAGCTCTTAAGCGACATTCGCGGTATTGAGGGTGTCGGCAGTGTTGTCGGACTCCCTGATCTTATTGCAGCGGCGAATATTCATCACTCCCGACTTCCGGCAAGTCGTTCTTCGACGGCGGAAATCTTTTTCCTTTACTCGCTTTCAAGTAATAGCCCGCTTAAAAACTTTTTAAATACAGACTCATCAAATACGCGGGTTTCCGTACGAACTCGCGATTTGCCAGCCAACGAACTTCACTCGGTAGTGGCTAATATCAAGAGCCTTACGCAAAAGTCGTTTCCAGAAATGCAAGTGGAGGTTTCAGGCATGGGCTCTACAATCCATCATCTGAACAACGAACTTTCCCACGAGTTGATCTTCGGCTTCTGGCAATCCATGGCTGCAATCTGTCTCGTCTTGATTTTCGTCTTTAGGTCTGTTCGTTGGGCCATTGTGGCCTGCATTCCAAACTTAGTTCCGCCGGCCGCACTCTTAGGTTTTCTTGCGATATCACACACTCCGATCAAACCCAGTGTAGCGATTATCTTTTCTATCGCTTTAGGTTTGGCATTTAACAACACTGTTTACCTTTTGGAGCGCCTTCGTTTAATTCAAAAAACTTCCAAATCTAAAAACTTGGAGATCGAAAAAACTTTGTGGAGAGAGGGAAATCCTTGTCTTATATCAAGCATGACCCTTCTTGCGGGATTCTCGGTATTTATGGCCTCGTACTTCGCCATGAATCGCATCTTTGGTTTCTACATGCTTTTGTCGATGCTCGCTGGACTTGTGGGTGATTTGATTCTTCTTCCAACTCTCTTGAAAAGTTGCCCATGGCTCTTGACTTCAGTACCTTGGAAAAAGGAGAAAGTTATGGCTACAGTTTCCGCTTTATTCCTGGCGCTCTTTATTTCGCTGTCACCAACAGCTACGCACGCCCAAACTCCGACAGCCGAAAAAGTCGGTGAAGAGATGAGCCAACGTCTGCGCTCTCGCGATGAAGAGTTTGTTGTCAATATGAAGATCATTGAAGCGGATGGATCTAGTAAAGATCGTCAGATGCGCATTTGGCGATTGAGTCCAGAGAAAAAAGAGCACTATCTTTTGGTGCGCATGCAAAAACCTCAAGATCTTAAAGGCACAGCCCTTTTAGCGACTCTGAAAGGGGAACAGGAAGACAAATGGATCTACTTGCCTTCCACAAAACAGACTCGTCGCTTGACGGGTGAAAGCGGTCAAGGCGGAATCCTGGGTTCGGAACTCAGTGTGGAAGATTTCGATTTTAACCGCGAGCAAGGCGCGCAAAATTCCTTGAAGAAAGAAATCGAAGTAAAAGGTAAAAAATATTATCTTATAGAGAGTGACGTTAACTCTACATCGGCGAATTACTCTAAGGTGGTAAGCTATGTCTCAGCCAGCGACTTTCTTCCAGTAAAAGCCGAGTGCTTTGATAAACAGGGAAAGCTTGTGAAGGTTCTTGACATCACTGGTTATAAGAAGGTCTCTCCGACAAAATGGCGTGCTGGAAAAATCAAGATTCGCAATATGCAAAACAAACGTGGCACGGAAATTACTATTTCTCAGGTAAAAATTGACCAAAATCTAAAAGCCAGCAAGTTTACGCCGAAGTCTTTGGCGGAAGACTAATTTACTCAGCCTCAGTCAACACACGACTGAGGCTGCCATCTTTTTTCATTCCTTCGATCGTCTTAGAGAAAAGCTCCGCTAAGATTTTCCCCTCTTCAGTGTCTTGAAATGCGTAGTAGACGACTTGTTCAGACAAAGGGGATTTTTTATCAAACTCAATCCCCTTTTCTCCACTCAACTGAAGAGCCTTCACGCCTGATCTTTCTTCGACGACGAAAGCGTCAATAGTCCCACGTCCCAGTTTTTTCATATTCAGAACGTCATCTGAAGCAAACTCAAACTTGATCTTTTTATTCTGCACAAGTTCCTTCACGTAAGGATAACGGAAGGTCAGCCCGACTTTTTTACCTTCAAGGTCTTTGATGGTTCTAAATGGTTTATTCGTTTTAAAGAAAACGTAATCCACCTTATAATAAAAAGGCTGAGTTCGTGCTGATAATTTCGGAACGTACACGTCGAGTGCCGGAAAAAATCCATCAACTTTATTATTACTAAACGCAAGAAGCGTTTTCCCTGCAGGATAAACCAAAATACTGATGTCTCGGTTATTGCGTTTTGCGATTTCTTTAGTGAGGTTGATAAAAAGACCTTTGTCGTTATTTTCAACCATTAAGGGAATAGGAAAAGTTGCAAGAACCAGAGGTTTTGCTAGCACGAATACAGGAAACAGCAGAGACGCAACAACGTACCGAATTACTTGCATAACTAAGTAGAAGTTTGTTGGCTTCATTTAGCAAGAGTTTTTCAGCAGAATTAGGTTACAAATTCAATTCGATATTTTTCGCGCCCAAAGTGGAGTTTCGTTTCCCTTGAAAACCTTCGCGGACAAAAACGTCAAATCCTGCCCGACTCAACGCCTGCTTCAGACTGACTCTGCATGCATAAGTAGAAAGAAGACATTGCTCCGCCGAACCTTCTCGCAAAAGTTGAACTAAGAACTCCTCATCCCAAAGATAGGGTGTCGTCTTCGAGCTAAAGGCATCATAGAGAATACAGTGATATTTCGACACCAGTTTTACGTCAGAGGAAAGTGCTGTCTTTATATCTTGCAAATGTTTGAAGTGATGACGAAGGAAAGAAAGAATTTCTGTTTTCCGAATATCGGTTCCGCTTGTGAGAGAATCAAGAACCGCCTCATAAGTTTGCACAACTTCGGAAGCCATGCTTGATGTGTCTCCGTGCAACCACTTAAAAAAGAACTCGCGAAGTTCTGGGACACTTTCATAACTTGTGATCAAACCCACCCGATCGGGTGATTTTTTCAACAACAACGCTTCCCGTGCTATGGTCATTTCGATGTAGCCCAATCCTAAGCCCACAACAAGAAAGTGAGGATTCTCTACTTTTTGGAGAATCGCACGAATGGGATTTCCATAAATCAAAAGCGTTTCCGCACAAGCTCCGCCGGAGTGATGCATGGATTCACCGCGAAATTTAGAGGGGTCTACAGACTCCAGAAGTCGCAAAGTGGGGCTCTTATCCGCTGTTATTTCGATTTCGAATCCAATGTCCTTCCAAAACTTCATTTGATTGACTTCCTGCGATAAAAACTTGTACAAAGGTCCTTCATGGAAAAAGGTTGGCTGGGTCTTCCCTATCATACAATCAGCGAGCACTATAATAAGCTCTTTGGAGAAAAGGTCTATAAGATTCCTGTCTCTGTCGTTGATGATTGCCCAAACCGTCGCGGACTTAAAGGAATGCAGACGTGTGTTTTTTGTGATGTCTGGGGATCTGCAGCCAACGCCGAAAGTCTTTCCATGGAGCTACGCACGCAGATTGAAACTTATCACTCCAAAATCAGTGCGCGCTATAAAGCCAAAGCTTTTTTGATCTACTTCCAAGCCTACACAAATACTTTTACGAAAGTTTCAGCTCTTCGTCATAACTTCGACGTGGCTCTTTCGTATCCTTGGGTGAAAGGTTTCACTCTTGGAACTCGTCCAGACTGTCTTTCAAAAGCCGTTTTGGATTTGTGGCAAGAGTATCACGAAAAATCTTTCGTCGCGGTTGAACTGGGTGTGCAAAGCTTTTTCAACGATCAGTTAGAATTCATGCGCCGAGGGCATACCGCAGAGGCCTCTATTGAAGCGGTTCACAAGATTGCCTCTAACACGAAAGTGGATTTGGGAATTCATCTGATTTTTGGAAACCCTGGCGAAACGGACGAGCATATTGTGAAAACAGCAGAGATCGTAAATACTCTGCCAATCACAAACGTCAAACTTCACAACCTGCACGTTCTTAAACAAACACCTTTGGAAGAGATGTTCCATAGAGGAGAATTCACTCCTATCGACAGAGACACTTATGCTCATCGTGTGGAGTTGTTCTTACAGCATCTTTCTCCGCGCTTTGCTTTACACAGACTGGCTGCTTATTCTTCTCGCTGGGATGAACTTATCGCGCCAGAGTGGACGAAGGATAAAATGGGCACGCACCAGTATATTATCGACTATTTGCGCGCGCAAAAGTCTTATCAGTCCCAAAATTTCGTCACACACAACGAAGAAGACCTTCAGGCGCAAACTGTTCTACAAAAAAAATCGATACCTTTGGCCTCACCGCTTGCTTAGTTTCTGCACAATTTAAGATCGTGTAAGATCAGTACAGGAAATTCCCCGTTTAAAACAGCCGTAGACAGACTTTTCAAGCTAGACTTTGGTTTTACGAGGTAAAATGACAAAGTCTTGCCAGTTTTGTTTGCATTAGAACTGAGTCAAGCAGATCACCGGATCTGCTTAATTGATGAGCAACGTCACAAAAAAGTTGGCGTTAAGTGAAAAAATATTCTTGCAACTTCAGCGAAAGAATTACAGGATCAGAATTGAGATCGATACCCGCCTTATTGATGAGGCACCTGCAAGAGACCCCTAGATATAGGGGTAAGCCGAAAGAAAAACTGACGGCAACTTAAGGGAGGTTCCAAGAGATAACAACTCAGGACCAACAGCTAAGGAATAGCAACTCAGTCTCAAACAATCTTACATCTATATATTGAACCACGACCTGAATTTTTGCGAGGGGCAAAAATCCGGGACGGGGATTTTTTTGCCCAAATGGAACGGGGCAGAGGGGATACACCATGTTGGAAACAACAGCTCACATCATGAGAGTTAAAAAGAGAGATGGCACACTTGAGCCGGTCGACGTGACTAAGATCGTTGAACGCGTGACTCGTAATTGCCAAGGTCTCACACAAGTCGATCCACTTCGCGTGGCGACAAAGGCTATTAGCGGTCTTTATGATGGTGCAACGACAAACGAACTTGATAATCTTTGTATTCAAACAGCCTCTTTGCTGATCGGTGAAGAGCCAGAATATTCTCGTTTGGCTGCCCGTCTTCTTTCTACATATATTGATGAAGAAGTTCGTTCTCAGAAAATTCAATCTTTCGCAGACTCTGTGGCTTTCGGCCATTCAGTAGGTCTATTATCTGAGACGACTTATAAATTCGTTGAAGCGAACAAAGCCGCTCTTTGCGCAGCTATTGAACCTTACCGCACAGACCGTTTTGAGTACTTCGGGCTTAGAACTGTTTACGATCGTTATCTCTTGAAAAACCCAATGTCACGCCAAGTATTCGAGACACCTCAATACTTCTTCATGCGTGTGGCTTGCGGTCTTGCTCAATCTGTTGAAGAGGCTATCGAATTCTATCGTTTGATTTCTTCTCACGATTACATGGCTTCAACTCCGACATTGTTCAACTCAGGTACAACTCGCCCGCAAATGTCTTCTTGCTATCTTTTGGATTCTCCAGATGACGATTTGCAAGCGATCTACAATAAGTACACAGACATCGCTTTGCTTTCTAAATTCGCGGGCGGTATCGGTGTTGCTTACTCTCGCGTTCGTTCACGTGGTTCTTTGATCAAAGGAACGAACGGTCACTCTAACGGAATCATTCCTTGGTTGAAAACAATGGATTCTTCCGTTGCAGCGGTCAACCAAGGTGGAAAACGTAAAGGTGCTGCCTGCGTTTATCTTGAAACTTGGCACGCGGACATCGAGGAATTCCTTGAAATGCGCGACAACACCGGTGACGAAGCAAAACGCACTCACAATTTGAACTTGGCAAACTGGGTTCCAGATTTGTTCATGAAACGCGTTGAAGCTGATGGCATGTGGTCTTTGTTTGACCCACGCGTGGTTCCTCATTTCGTAGACACTTACGGACCTGAGTTCGAAGCGGCTTACGCTGAGGCAGAATCTAAAAAACTTTATGTTAAGCAAGTGAAAGCTCGCGACCTTTACTCTCGCATGATGAAAACTCTTGCGCAGACTGGTAACGGCTGGATGACATTTAAAGACGCTGCCAACATGAAGGCCAACCAAACTGGTGAAGCTGGCAACGTGATCCATTTGTCGAACCTTTGCACTGAAATCCTTGAAGTGACTTCAAATAAAGAAACAGCGGTGTGCAACTTGGGTTCTGTGAACTTGGGTCGTCACGTTGAAAACGGTCAATTCAACTTCGAAAAACTGGCGAAATCTGTTCGCACAGCTGTGAAGTACTTAGACCGCGTTGTTGATATCAACTTCTACCCTATTCAAACTGCTCAGGACTCTAACCACAAATGGCGTCCAGTGGGTTTGGGCGTGATGGGTCTTCAGGATGCTTTCTTCCAATTGAAACTTCCTTTTGATTCAGCAGCAGCTCGTGATTTGTCAGCGAAAATCCAAGAAGAAATTTACTACAATGCTCTTGTAACTTCTTGTGAACTTGCTGAGAAATTCGGAACTCACGGCGCTTACGAACAAACAAAAGCAGCTAAAGGTTTGTTGCAATATGACCTTTGGGGTGTGACTCCTTCTCAACCAGAGCGTTTTGAGAAATTGAAAGAGCGTATCAAACAATTCGGTTTGAGAAACTCTTTGATGATCGCGATTGCTCCAACTGCAACGATCGCTTCTATCGTAGGTTGCTACGAAGCGATTGAGCCGCAAGTATCTAACTTGTTCAAACGTGAAACACTTTCTGGTGAGTTCATGCAGATCAACAAATACTTGGTGTCTGAGTTGAAAGCGATCGGTCTTTGGAATGAAGACATCCGCAATGAAATCAAACTTCAAGACGGTTCTATCCAAGACGTTGTGGCAATTCCTAATCAATTGAAGGAATTGTACCGCACAGTTTGGGAAATCCCGATGAAGTCGTTGATCGACATGGCGGCAGATCGTGGCGCTTACATCGACCAAGCTCAATCTTTGAACTTGTTCATGGAAAGCCCAACAATCGGTAAAGTTTCTTCTATGTACATGTATGCATGGAAAAAAGGTGTGAAAACGACTTACTACTTGCGCTCTCGTCCAGCGACGAAGATCGCAAAAACAACTGTGAAGTCTTCTTCTAACGGAGCTGATCTTTCAGCAACAGCGGCGAACTCAATGGATGCAGCCCCCGTTGCTCAAGACGCAGCACCTAAAAAGACTTACACAGACGCTGAAGTGATCGCATGCTCTTTGGAAAACCCAGAGGCTTGTGAGGCTTGCCAATAAGGCGGCGGTAGCCGCGAAGAGTGAAGGCGTCCTTCGGGACGCCGGAACTGAATCAGCGACAGTGGTCGCGTAAATAGCTCTCATGGAGCAAACACTTTTTTTCGGAGTACGTTATGATTCTAGATCCCGGCTTTAACTTAACTTTGCGCCCAATGAAATACCCTGTTTTTTACGAAATGTACAAAAACGGTATCAAAAACACATGGACTGTAGACGAAGTCGATTTCTCTACAGACCTTGTTGACCTTCATTCAAAAATGACTCCGGCAGAAAGACATTTGATCTCTCGCTTGGTGGCATTCTTTGCAACAGGTGACTCTATCGTAGGGAACAATCTTGTATTGAATCTTTACAAGCACGTGAATACGCCTGAAGGCCGCATGTACTTGTCTCGTCAACTTTATGAAGAGGCATTGCACGTTCAATTCTACCTCACTCTTTTGGACACTTATATTCCAAATCCAGACGAGAGAGCGGAAGCTTTCTCAGCGATTGAAAACATTCCTTCTATCAAGAAAAAAGCAGACTTCTGCTTTAAATGGATGGATTCCATCAACGAAATCGACACTCTTCAAACAAAAGAAGACCGCCGTCGTTTCTTGATGAACTTGATCTGCTTTGCAACTTGCGTTGAAGGCTTGTTCTTCTATGCGGCGTTTGCTTACGTATACTTCTTGCGCTCTAAAGGTTTGTTGTCAGGTCTAGCGTCTGGAACAAACTGGGTTTTCCGTGACGAATCCATGCACATGGCATTCGCTTTGGAAGTGATCAAAACAGCTCGTAAAGAAGAACCAGATCTTTTCAATTCTCAAATGGAAGACATGGTTACGCAAATGCTTGAAGACGCCATCGAGTGTGAGATGGAATTTGCGAATGACGTTCTTCAATTGGGTGTGGCAGGTCTTTCTCCAAAAGACATGCGCCAATATCTTGAGTATTGCGCAGACCAACGCCTTGAGAGCTTGAACATCGCTCCACGCTACAACGTGAAAAATCCATTCGCGTTCATGGAGCTTCAAGATATGCAAGAACTTGCTAACTTCTTCGAAAGACGTGTTTCTGCTTACCAAACTGGTATCAGCGGTTCTGTTTCTTTCGACGAGACTTTCTAAGGACGTGTGAAAAACGCCGTCTTCTGGTCTCTTTTTTTTCTGATCTGTATGGGGGTAGGATTTCTTCACGGAGTTCTACCCCAAGGCCTTTCTAGAAGCTACTTTATCAGTCCCACCAAAGTTCAGGTTCTAACCACAGATGAAATTTTCTTTCATCCGGAACTTCGCGAACGCCTTGAAGATGAACTCAATGTTAAGTTCTCTGTCACTATCACTCGTGATTGGGACGCGATTCTTGCTAACACAGTTTCAAGTCCCGCTGTGGATTTAATCTTTCTTCCCTCTTTTTGGGCCAGTACTTTAGCACATCAAAATCTTCTGGCCGATATTGCGGGACCACGCAAAGAACTCTTACAACGAGTGGCCTCCGACTTTACTGGAAAATATCAGGAAGGTTTTTACTTTCTGCCTTTTTATTGGATGAAGACCGGTATCAAAACTCCGGGAGGAGAATCTTTTCCTGAGTTTTTAAAAAATAAAAAAGAGTCCGTTTTATTCTTGCTTGCCGACGAAGATCTTTTACTAAAACACTTCCAAGTCTGGAAAGAACAAGGTCTTTGGGATTTAGTTGCACAAAAGAAGATTCTTACTTTGCAGTTAGATCAATTGTTGCGTGAACTTCCTAAAGAAGGCGCTATGGAAGCATCTTTAACGAAAGAGTTTAAAGGCAGTTCCCATCCACAGCTCAGTGCTCTTCTTATGTGGGGTGCTGTGATTCCTGCTAATTCGAGTCAGAAGAATCTTGTGCTGGAAATTTTAGGCACTCTGACAACACCGGAGTACCAGGAAAGCACGCTCCTAAAGACACCGTTTAACTCGACTTTTTCTACCGTCACGGGAAATGAAATTCCTCTGCAAAGACGAGCGGACTTCATTCGCGACTTGCAACTCAAAGACACATTGATTCTTGAAGGCAAAGATCAGGACGCTAAGATCAAACTCAAAAACGATTTCAATTTTATTCTTTAAAGTATTCCACACATCCTGCAATACTCGTGTCTCATTTTGAGATCCGGAAATTGGTGTTACACTGTTTATCGGGTTCTAGACTCTAACCTCTCATAATATCTGTTAAAAATCCGATAAGAAGAGCATGAGAAACGGCACGTACTGGTCCCTCATTCTAATTTTTCTTTTCACTCTTCAGGCAGCGGCTTCGCCTAATTCTTTGACCTATCAAGGACGCATCTTAAAGTCCGACGGCACTCCTCTTGAGTACAACAACGTCAGCTTTCTTTTTGAAGTCACCAACCCAAATGGTAACTGCATTTTGTATCGCGAGCAAAGAAACACCGTCAACATGATGAGTTCCGGCGGAGTGTTTGATGTGCCGATTGGTTCTGGAACTAAACTTTATCCGGCGGATCCTCTTTATACACTTTTGGATTCATTTAATAACTCGAAAGTGCAGAACTGTGACGGCGGGGCTACTTACACACCTGCTCAAGGCGACATTCGACTTTTAAAAGTGCAATTTCATGATGGGGTTGGATGGAAATCCATTTCTCCATCTAGTGAAGTTCGCTCTGTTCCCTATGCCGCGTTTTCTTTGGCCGCCGAAAAGCTCGGAACAAAAACGGAAAATGATTTCGTAGCTAAAACAATTATTCCCACTTGTAGCGCGGGGACTTTTCTTACCTGGGATGGCACTAACTTTAGTTGTAATGCTGTCAGTGGGGCCAGTGGCGGAACCGTGACGAATGTGACTTCCGCAAACTCCTATTTAACGGTTATCAATGGCACTTCAACTCCCCAACTCACAGTGAATGTGGGAACTTCGGCAAACACGGTGGCCGCTGGGAATGATGCTCGCTTTACTGACGCCCGCACACCTACTGGTGCTGCCGGTGGAGATCTGAGCGGAACTTATCCAAATCCTTCGGTCGTAAAAATCCAAGGCGTGGATTTGAACGTGACCTCCCCGTCTGCTGGACAATTTTTAAAATACTCAGGCGGACAGTGGATCAACTCCGCTATTGCGATTGCAGATGTCACCAATCTTTCAACGACATTAAGTGGATATCTCACGACAGCGGCCTTTAATACCGCTGTGGGAAGTGCCAATTGCGCCGTTCATGAAACACCTTATTGGAATTCAGTTGCTGGACAGTTTCTTTGCCAAGCTATCAATGTTTCCGTTGCGGGCGACGTCAGTGGGTCTATTGGCGCTGTCACAGTTAATAAAATCAAAGGTGTCGCTATCGACACCACCACCCCGACCACGGGACAAGTGCTTAAATACGACGGAACAAAGTGGTCCCCAAGCGCTGATAACGATGGTGGCGGTACAGTTACAAATGTCACGGGAACAGCGCCGCTCAGTGTGACTTCTGGCTCTACAACTCCGAATATTTCTATTTCACAAGCAACCACTTCGACGAATGGATATTTAAGCTCAGCGGATTGGAATACCTTTAATACCAAGGTGGGAAATGCTGGTGGCACTCCCTCTATGCAAACGGGTCTTGATGCAAGCAAACCGGCTTCACCTGGTGCTGGCGCAATTTATCTCGCAACAGATACAAAAATTATTTATCAATACAACAGTGGTGCTTGGGTGAATATGGCTTCCGCTACGGGCTCTGGTGGTACAATTACTGGGGTGACTGCAGGGACAGGGCTTACTGGTGGAGGCACTTCCGGTAACGTGACTGTAAGTCTTCCAAATAGCGGTGTTACTGCGGGTTCCTACACACGCGCGAATGTTACTGTTGATGCTCAAGGCCGCATTACGACAGCAAGCAATGGGGCTGCTATTAATCTTACTTCCGATGTCACAGGTGTCTTACCTATCGCCAATGGCGGTACGGGTGCAAACTCCGCGGTGACGGCCTTTAATGCTTTGTCCCCTATCTCCGCAAAAGGCGCATTGATATCAAACGACGGAACAAACGATGTGAGTTTGACTGTCGGTACAAATGGACAAGTTCTTTCTGCTGACTCTACTCAAGCTAGTGGCCTTCGATGGATTTCTCCTACAAATGGGACAGTCACAAATGTAACAGGAACCCTTCCTATCGTCGTGGCGACAGGTTCAACAACTCCAGCTATCTCGGTAAATGATGCGACCGCGGCAGCAAAAGGGGTTGTGCAAGTGGGTGCTGGTATCGCGGTTTCCTCTGGAACTATCAGTGCAGATCCTGCGAGCTTTCCCTCTGTGGTCCCTGTTTCTAAAGGTGGTACGGGTGTTTCGTCCATGACTGCGAATCGTCTGATCGCTTCTGATGGAACAGGTTCCGCTTACACAGCCTTTACTTGTGGCGTTGGACAAACAGTCACATTTAATGCGAGTGGTGTTCCAGGCTGTCAAACCTTCACAGCTGCCGGATTTTTTATTAACAATGGAAACTCTTTTGGTGGTGCTGCAACGTTAGGAACCAATGACACCAACACACTCTCTTTTAAGACGAACAATGCGATCGCAATGACTATTGATACTGCTGGAAAAGTAGGTATTGGTTCTACCGTACCTGTTGATTTATTAACGATCGCTCAAGCAGATGGTTCCGGTGGTCTTACGATTTTAAATAACTCCTCCACAGCCTCTCGCTCTCCTGGAATCATGATCAAAAACTACACGGGAACTTTTTCTGGTGGTGGAGATCTTATTTTTGAAAGTGCTCGTGGCAGCAGTGTTTCCGCTTCTGCGGTCGCCAGCAGCGACAACTTAGGACAAATTCTTTTCCAAGGTTTGCGAAGCGGATCTAGTTATTCTACAGGTGCGCAAATCATGGCGCAGGCTTCGGAAAACTGGACAGCCGGCACATCAGGAACAAATCTTATTTTTAGTACGATCAGTTCAGGCAGCACGAGTGTGACTGAACGCATGCGCTTAGATGGTGGCACGGGACGCTTTGGTATCGGCGCAAGTTCTCCGAATAACTTATTGCAAGTGGGGCCTAATGGTTCACAGGCAAATAAATATGGCGTCTATGTCGGTTCCTACTTAAGCACTGCTGGACAAGCACAATATGTCGGGAACTGGACAAGCTCTGGTTACTGGGGAATTGGTCCTGCGACCAATGCATCAGATAATGCCGTTCGCATTGGTTTGACTTCAGACCAACAGGGAACGTGGTCTCCAACTCAAAATATCAACCTACAAATTGGCGGCACTGTTTTAACAAGCATGGAAGGCAGTGATGCGGCTTATTGGGCTAAGGCCTACACGTCTGCAGCAACAAATTCCGGCGGAACATTTGTGGGATCGCGCACGCGAGGAACCATTGCCTCCCCGACTCATCCATTGGCCAATGATCTTTTAGCTCAGTTCATCGGAAAAAATGGAATTACGACGACAACAAACCCCGGAATGGTCATTTGGGCTTCTGAAAATCAATCCGCGTCTGCACTGGGTGATTATCTTACTTTCTACACGACCCCAAATGGAACCACGACATCTCTCCAGCGCATGCGTATCACTAACGACGGCAAAGTGGGAATTGGAACAGGCTCTCCTGGAAACCTCTTAACACTGGCAAATGCAACATCAGGAAGTCGTCTTCTTAATATCGTTCCTGTGGGCACAGCTGGCGACCAAAGAGCTTCGATGCTTTTTGGAGACTGGGAAGTTGGTCAAGACTCCATGGTGAATGGGACAAAAGATTTCTATCTATGGGACGGTGTCGCCAGTACGACGCGCTTCCATATTAATACGTCGGGTTGGCTGACTCTTAATAAGGGTGGCGCAAGCCCCGCCTTTGCACCTTTAGGTCTTTATAGCAGTACTGCTCCTTATATCGGTTTTGAAGAAGGCGACACCGCCCAGAAGTTTTTCATGGGTGTTGATGGATCGCATTTTTGGATTCGCCCAGGACCAACCACAGCCAGCAGTAGTGCCTTTGTGGTGAGTAACGGAGGACTCGTGATGGTGAACGCCTCAACAAATCCTAGCGGGTTGAATCTCTGGGTCAACGGAACGGCTGGAGGCACGAGCGCTTATCAAAATCTTTCAGATAAACGCCTTAAAGATCATATTCAAGTAATTCCACAGGCGCTTGATAAAGTCTTAAAGCTTCGTGGTGTGACATTTGACTGGCGTCACGATGTGCGTCCGGAATTAAGTCTGCCGAAAAACAAAGACATGGGTGTGATTGCCCAGGAAGTGGAAGCCCAGTTCCCTGAAGCCGTGCAAACGGATGATCAAGGATTTAAATCTGTGGCCTACACGAAGTTGATCGGTCCTTTGATAGAATCAACAAAAGAACTTGCAGGACTTTGTAAACTCAACGATTCACAAATCGCGAAACTTCAGTTGTTGGTTGAAAAACAAGGACGCGAGATCGCATCTTTAAAGAAAGAAAACGCAGAGCTTCGCGAAGCCATCTGCGAAGTGAATCCTAAAGCAAAAATTTGTAAATAGAAAATCAGACTATTTCGTCAGAGTGATGTTACTGGCGCCCTGAGCATCGTTGGTCACAAGGTTGTTATCTTTATCCCAGGCTTGCATAAAGAAACGCAGAGAATGAACTCCGGCCGCTAAAGATCCCGAATTTAAACTCACGTTAAAGCGACCATTCTTGCAAGTCGCCGAGTTTGTATTATTCGCCGTTGCCGGATTGAGATCGACAACAAAATCATTAAGCTGAACTCCGGACTTTAAGACGATGATTTTATGCGTGGGATATGTGGAGGTATAACACTCACCAGATACTTCGACCTTGTCCAACCCTGCAGCTTGAACAGAAGGACTGAAAGTTTTGAGATAAAGTTCTTCAGACTTAGGCGTGGAATCAACAGCATGGGCAGAGGGATCATCTTTTTGATCAGTCAAAAGGGAGTTCCCGTTGATCGGCTGACACGCCGAAAGCAACACAAGAAGACTTGAGACACCCACAAGTTTAAACGCTGAAGATTTCATAGATCCCCCACCTCTTTAGGATAAATGAGGGATCGACAGAGCTAAATCAGTTTTTGAGAAGAGTCTCGTTTTGAGACGAAAATCGAGTTGAGATGCGGGAGACCACTTGTTCCAAAACGAGAGGGTTTAAGAAGAGGAAATACGTCGAGACCATGGTGGTCGCAAACGGCCCTAACCCCATAAACACACCAATCCCCGCATGGAAGAAGAAACCCGCTAAAAGCCAAAGATTGCGCGTCTTAGGCCATGCCACCATCGCTGGGAAATAAACCTCAAAGATAATGGTTGTGTAAGCCAGAACCGGGATGCTCCAAGGAACACTTCTTAAGAAAGAAAAATCCATAGTGGTCATTTGCGGATTGGCCATCACACTCCACAAAGCGGTTCCATCCCACCAACTGCCACCCTTCAATTTTTCCCAACCCGTATAAGCATAGATCACGCAGATCTGGACCTGCATCATACGAATCATCACAGAACTTAAAGTATCAGAAAACTGAAAGGCTGTTTTCTTGCGAATCAGATTTAAAACACTCAGACGCTCGCAAGACTGAGTGAATGACATGTAAAACAAGAACAAGGTGGCGATAATATCCGCACCAAAATTCACGGAGTAATTGCGCTGAATAAAGCCCATATTGATGACCCAAGCCATCCACATCAGCCAACGCCCACCGATTCCCAAGGTCAAAAGAACCAAAAGTAAAACCAGCAAGATATGCATCACAAGATTTAAAGAATCAGGCCAGATACACCATAAAAAAAGCGGACGATAAAGTTCCGGCAACGCTTCCAACGCCATCGAACGAGGAATCCAACTATTCTCCCCGTAATAACTCATATTCATCAGGCGAACGACATACATGTACACCATCGTTCCGCAAAGAAGAACGCGCATGAAAGCCAGACCTAAGAGATCCTGCGGAGCAAACCAGAAACGATCCCACATCAACCAGAGTTTTTTAATCATAACTCCACCTCGTCATTGGCCTCACCCGCGCAGGAGTAAAACTCTCGAACAAATTGAAGTTCTTGCGAAAGATCTTTCACAGTTTCATCTTTTAAGGTCACGACCTGATCCAAAGGTGGAACTGTTTCAATCACATGTTCCATTTCAATAGAAGTCGATTCCGGATACTGCTTGCACAGCCATGGCCCCATCAAAATACGCAAGCGCTTGGGTTCAATCACCATAAAGCGCATCGCATAGAGGTCACGCTTACGAGAGGGCGCAGAAACGCCTTTGTTCTTTTCTTCAGGGAAATAACCTTCAACAGACTCTTTAGTCTCATTGCCGTCGGCATCCAGATAGCGAACCGTGTAGCGAATGTACATTGTGTGAGCCGGGTCTGGAGAGAAGAAATTCCAGCTGGCATTCAACCCTACGGTGTTAGCGTAGGGAGTGATAAATCGAGAAGTGACCCGCCCAAAGTAAGCTCCTACATTGGGCATCACCAACATGGTAAATATATTGTAAACTATCCAAAGGCTCAGCAGAGCCTTAAACAGAGGCACTGCCTTCTTCATCAATGTCATCAGCCTCACCTAGGAATGGCAACTCTTCGTCTTCAGAAGACTCTTCATCGCTGTCTGCGAAAAGTTGATCATCGGAAGCGCCTTCAACGTCTTCATCGTTGTCAAAGGCTTCTACAGCTTCGGTCATTTCTTCAGAAGTTTCTTCGTCACCTTCTTCAGATTCAGAGGCTTCCATGGATTCCATCGCTTCCATAGATTCTTCTGTCATTTCCATTTCTTCTGCTGAGCCGTCAGTTGCTGCCGGTTTTTTCATAAATGACGCTTTTTTCTCTGCCGCGATTGCAACCAATGTCGTTCCTGCAGCCAAAGCTTCGTCATATTTCTTCAACCAGTTCGCATCACGAGTCGACACAGGCTCGCCAAATGCCAAAGCATCACGGATTGTTTGTGCACGCTCTTGATCGCGTTTTTCAGCCTGACGACGTTTTTCTTCTTCGAAGAAATTTGTCGTTGTCGCGATATCTTCAAGTTGTTCTTGAATCTTCATAAGCTCTTCTTCTCCTTGAGAATAAGAACCTACGAAAGTCTCGGACATAGAGTCTGTGATTGTCGCCAAAGTCGGTTTTTCTTCCGCTTGTTGTTCGTCGATACCTTCAGGAAGAAGCTCATCGATTTGTGACAACGTTGGAAGTTCTTTAAGAGTTCTCAAACCGAAGATTTCCAAGAACTTCTTCGTCGTTCCGTATTGCATCGGACGACCTGGAAGTTCTGATTTACCTTCGAAAGAAACCAGATTTTTTTCCATCAAAGCGCGCAACAAGTGGCCGGATTCAACGCCACGGATTTCATCAACCTCTGCTTTAACAGTGGGTTGTTTGTAGGCAACGATGGAAAGAACTTCAAGTGCTGGACCAGAAAGTTTGAACTGACGAGTTTTAAGCGTGCGCTTTAGGAAATCCATATTGTCAATTTTAGTGCGCAGTTGGTAACCACCCGGAACTTCTTCCAAAGTCACACCACGACGGCCGCCAGCGTATTCCACTGCCAATTGATCAAGGGCCCTGCGGATTTTATCACCTTTAATGTTTGTACCTTTAAAGAGAAGTTTCAAAGACGCCAAACTTACCGGGCGATCACTGGCAAAAAGAACGCTCTCAACAATACTTTCAAGACGCTCTTCTTCAACAAATTCGATTTCTTCAATTTCCGCTGAATCGAAATTATCCAATTCAGTGCCTTCAACAGAAACGTCGTCATCAGAAGACATTTCCATTTCTTCAGCTTCTTCTTCGCTTGCTTCAGGAAGGAAACCTTCAGACTCCTCTTCCTCTTGAAGAAAGACAGAGGCCTCAGATTCAATGCCATCTAGGTCAGAGGAAAGCTCTTCAGATGATTCTTCGGAAGCCTCAAACTCGACTTCTGTTTCAGTTTCCACTTCAACTTCAGCTTCTAGAACTTCCACTTCCGATTGAGTAACTTCTTCGTTAATCAGTTCGTTTTTTTTGCGTTTTCTAGCCATGATTTCCTCTAAACTTCCGTAACATCATCTTTAAATAATTCATTTTCCATTGCCAAGATCTCGTCATCGCTGGCGATCTCTTGACCTGCTTCTTCCAAAGAAGCTTCCAGTCCTTCAGAACCCTCGACAAAATCAAGGTCCATGGACATTTGCGGAGACTCTTCTGTTTCCGCTTCCGCGGCCAACAAATCTTCGTCAGCATCAATTTTCTTAGAGTCTTCCATCATCTTGGCAGCCACTTCGTCGGCTCTCATGGAATCGTATTCTTCCACGCGAGCTAAAACGTCTGTCTCTACAGGTTTTTTAGTGTCGACCCAGATGTCAGAATAAGCTTCTGTTTGGTAAAGGCTTACAAAGCCCATTTTTCCAAGTTCAAGCAAAGATAAGAAAGTGATCAAGGCTTGGCGCGCGCGATCTTCTGTTGCTGTCACCAGCTCCATCAAAGTCACTTTATTGCCCACGATCAAACGGTCCTTGATCTCAAGAACACGGCTAGAAATAGATTGTGCTTTTGCTGTCACTTGGTGAATTTTCTTTTTCACGGAGCGAAGCATTTTACGGTAAGTGGAAATCAAAGAGAAAAGAGCATTCTCTTCCAAAATGATTTCTTCTTCTTTTTGATCCAAAGATTCACGGGTTCCGCGCAACCACACATCACGACCCACCAAAGGACGGTCGTAAAGAAGTTTGGAAGCCTCTTGGTATTTTTGGTACTCAAGAAGTTTCTGAACAAGTTCCTTGCGCGGATCTTCTTGCTCAATCACTTCACCGTTTTCATCATATTGTGGAAGAAGCATGCGAGATTTGATTTGAATCAAAGTCGAAGCCATAGCGACGAACTCGCCGGCCACTTCAAGATCCAACTCTTTCATCAATTTGATGTAATCAAGGTACTGCTTGGTGATCTCATGGACTTTGATATCCATGATATCCATTTCCTCTTTACGGATAAGGTAAAGAAGAAGTCCTAGAGGTCCTTCAAATTTAGGCAATTGAACTGTAATACTCATGAAAGATGGTCCCCTCTACCATTTCATACTTGAGCGCACGATTTCCAAAGTCTTTTGGGCTTCCTTGCGCGCTTTGTCGCATCCAGCGTCGATGATTGAATCAAGGCGACCTGGATTATTCAACAACTCTTTTTTCTTTTCTCGTGGCTCTAACGATATCTTTTCAATATTCGCCGCCAAACGCCCTTTGCAGTCCCCACAACCAATTCCTGCAGAGCGACATCCAGCCTCCACCCACTGTAGATCTTCCGAAGAAGAGTACAATTTGTGATAGCCATAGACAGAACATTTCGTTGGCTCCCCGACATCCTCACGACGAACGCGAGCAGGATCGGTCACCATCATATTTACTTTTTTCTTCAAATCTTTTTCAGAATCCTCTGTGAGATAAAGAGTGTTGCCATAAGACTTGGACATTTTTCTGCCATCAAGTCCTGGAACCAAAGGAATTTCCGTCAGGAGATGGTTCATCTCCGGAAGTTTTGCTTTATAAAGATTATTAAAACGACGAACGATCTCACGAGAGATTTCCAAGTGAGAAATCTGATCCGCGCCTACCGGCACTTTGTGAGCACGATAAATAGCGATATCTGCTGCTTGCAAAACCGGATAAGCAAAGCGACCCAAGTTATGAGTGTCGTTAGCCTTCATTTCTTCCACAGCGTCTTTCCACGTATTCACACGCTCTAACCATCCCATCGGCGTTAGATTTGCGAAGATCATGAAAAGTTCAATATGCTCTGGAACGCGGCTTTGAATAAATAAAGTGACTTTCTCGGGATCCACTCCCCAAGCCAGGAATTCCGCGATCATCTCGCGAGTCCACGGAGCAATTTCTTTCGGAGATTTATAAGCCGTGGTCATCCCATGCCAATCCATCGCTCCAAAGAAACATTCATACTCGTCTTGCAACTTCACCCAGTTTTGCAAAGCACCCCAATAGTGACCGATATGCAAACGTCCTGTGACGCGCATGCCGGACATCACACGCGCACGTCGCGCAGGAGGCTGGAGCGTCGGAGACGCGGAAGCTGGACTTGTTCCATTGACTTCAGAACTCATATCCCAAAGCCTCCCAAAGCCAGAGTCACCAGGTTGTTATATCCCCAGATCACAGGAACCGCGAGAATGCGCAACGCTCCTGTTAA
Organism: Bdellovibrio sp. HCB-110; assembly: GCF_047323225.1. Classification (GTDB taxonomy): domain Bacteria; phylum Bdellovibrionota; class Bdellovibrionia; order Bdellovibrionales; family Bdellovibrionaceae; genus Bdellovibrio. Next base: position 2,043,778 of record NZ_CP178750.1, on the reverse strand, counting down.
AACAAGAGCCATCAAAATCATGCTTGTGATGTGTTCGTTTTGTTCCAACTTGTAGTTCAATTGCGCTGGAAGAAAACGCGCCAATACTTTTCCGCCGTCCAAAGGATGAAGAGGAAGAATATTGAAAACAGCTAAGAACAGATTCGTGATGATGAAGGTCTTAAGAATTTCCACAAGACCACCGGCATAACTAAGGGCCATAAAATATTTCGCCACAACAGCGATAAGGATGGCTCCGACAATCGCCAGAAGAATGTTCGAAAGAGGACCCGCCAAAGCGATCCAGAACATATCCACACGAGGATTTTTTAAGTTGCGCGTATTCACAGGAACCGGCTTTGCCCAGCCAAAAAAGATCGGTGTCGCCAGTACGATGGAAATAATCGGAAGGATCAGCGTGCCGATCATATCCATGTGCGCAATCGGGTTCATCGTAAGACGACCCATCACCTCAGCGGTGTTGTCTCCGCGGCGGCGCGCCACCCAACCATGAGCGTACTCATGGAAACAGAGTGCAAAAAGAAACGGAATAAAATAAATACCAATCTTGGCGCCAATTTCGACGAAATCCATATCACCTCACGCTAAATCACACCTAGACTCTTGTCTAGCATGTCGAATCACTTGCTTATATAAAGTGCAAACAGTGTAACACAGCTTGTTAAGAGAAAAGCTCTCGTCTTTCCAAGACCTTGAATAAATTCTTTGAAGCATATATTTTCAGGCCCACTGTTTTAACTAAATCGAATGGGAGAGACCATGTCCGACGTAACTCATGCACGTCCAGCTTTGACGATGCTATCTGAAGACGAAGCCGCGTTCCGCGATGCTGTTCGTGCTTTTGCTGAATCTGAAATCAAACCTCATGTGACACACATGGACGAAAAAGCAGAGATGGACCCTGCTATCGTTAAAAAGCTTTTTGAAATGGGCTTGATGGGTATCGAAACTCCAGAGAAGTTCGGTGGCGCGGGTTCTACTTTCACAATGGCTTGCTTGGCTGTTGAAGAAATCGGCCGTGTTGACGGTTCTGTTTCTGTTCTTGTCGACGTTCAAAACACTTTGACGACAAATGCATTCCTTAAATGGGGAACTGAAGCTCAAAAAGAAAAATACTTGGGCAAAATGGCGACGGAGTGGGTTGGCGCTTACGCTCTTTCTGAATCTTCTTCTGGCTCTGACGCTTTCGCATTGAAACTTAAAGCAGAAGATAAAGGTGATAAATACGTTTTGAACGGTTCAAAATTGTGGATCACAAACGGTAAAGAAGCGAATGTGTTCATCGTATTCGCAAATATCGATATCGCTAAAGGCTACAAAGGCATCACAGCGTTTGTTGTTGAAAAATCATTCCCTGGTTTCAAAGTTGGTAAAAAAGAAGACAAATTGGGTATCCGCGCTTCTTCAACTTGCGAACTTCTATTTGAAAACTGCGAAGTACCTAAAGCCAACGTTCTAGGCGAAGTTGGAAAAGGTTATAAAATCGCTATCGAGACTTTGAATGAAGGCCGTATCGGTATCGGTGCACAAATGATCGGTATCGCTCAAGGTGCTTACGAAGCAGCTCTTGCTTACGTTAAAGGTCGCGAACAATTCGGAAAACCCATTGCTCACTTCCAAGGCGTGCAATTCCAATTAGCTGAAATGCGCACGGAACTAGAAGCAGCTCGCTTGATGGTTTACAATGCGGCTCGCTTGAAAGACGCTGGTCAAGACTTCATCGAAGCGGCAGCGATGGCAAAACTTTACGCTTCCAGAGCAGCTGAAAAGATCACTTCTAAAGCGATCGACCTTTTCGGCGGCAACGGATTCACTAAAGAATACCCTGTTGAAAAATTCTGGCGTGACGCGAAGATCGGTCAGATCTACGAAGGAACGACAAACATGCAATTGCAAACAATTGCAAAAATGGAACTAGATAAGTAGTTCTTAATAAAAGGCCTCTTCGGAGGCCTTTTTTATTTCCCAAAACTCCCCTTCTTTTTCACGTCAATTCTGGTTACAATCTTAGCCATGAAAATCATCTTGGTGTTTCTTCTTTTGTGGTCTTCAGGAACTTTTGCGGCAGAGAAAGTTTTTCGTCTGCATTTATCTAATGAACCGGGCGGACTTGATCCGAACCGACAAAGAACTTCGTCGTCCAGCTACATTCTTGGAAACCTTTACCGCAATATCTTTAGTTATGACGATCAAAAGGGCCTCGTTCCAGATTTAGGGACGTCCTGCAAACGCGATAAAAAGCAGAACCTCACGTGCACTCTGAAGAAAGACCTTGTCTGGAGTGACGGAACACCTCTGACTTCCGAGGATTTTCTTCGCACTTACAAAAAGATTCTGAATTCTAAAACAGCCGCTCCCCGCGCGGATTTACTCTTTAAGATTAAAAATGCTGAAGAGATTTATGCAGGCAAAAAAGGTCTTGAAACTTTAGGAGTCACCACTCCCGACAAACTCACTTTGAAGTTTGAGTTTCAAACATCCGATCCTGATTTTGAATACAATTTGGCTAATTTTCTTTTAGCTCCCACAAAAGAAGATCTTTCCTCTTACAACGGCCCTTACAAATTGAAAGAATGGAAAAAAGGGCAAAAGATCATTCTCGAAGCCAACACCCTCTACAAAGGCGGACACCCTGCTCGTCCGAATATTGAGTTTCTTTTTGTCGAAGAAGACACGGTGGCTCTGCAACTTTATGAAAAGAATGAACTGCAATTTTTAAGACGCCTTCCGACTCTTTTTATTCCCACTTATAAAACTCGCAAAGATTTCTATTGGTATCCGGTGATCCGCCTGGATTACTTGGGATTTGGACCTGAGCTTGCAGACCAAGAAGACGTGCGCAAAGCTTTCACTTACTCTTTGAACTACGTTGAATTGCAAAAGATTTTCTCTTCAGAGGGAAAACCGGGCTGCATTGGCCTTCCGGACTCTTGGTTTCCGGAAAAAGCTCCCTGTTACGACTACGATCTAAAAAAAGTTCCTGCGGTTAAATCCACAAAGACCTACACTTTGATGTTTTCAGCCTTGGGAGGCGAAGACCACAAGCGTGCGACCGAATGGCTGCAAAACCAGTGGAGTAAAAATGCGAGCTTAAAGACGCATCTTGAAGTGAAAGAAAACAAAGTTTTCCTGCAAATCCTGCAACAGAATCCTCCGGCCTTGTTCCGCAAAGGCGTTTCTCCGGATCGCCCGACATGCTTGGCTGCTTTAGAAACTTTTGCACCTTCGAGTCCCGAGAATTATCTGCGTATAAAATCGCCAGAATATCAGAAGATTTTGTCCTCATTAGCACAGGCAAAAAAACCTGCCGAACAGAAAAAATGGTGTCTTAGCGGCACCGAATATTTGATGAAAAATCATTTGATGATTCCATTGGGGGCTATTCACTTCTCAATTCTGGTAAAACCGGAATTTATCGGTTGGAAATTGAATCAAATGAATCAGCTGGACTTGTCGGACCTGCACCTTAAGCCCTAGAATGGGAGTCTATGAATTCAGCAGCTCAGTCCGTCGATATTCACAAAGACCAAATTATTTTTAGCGAAGGCGATGCCGGTGATTGTGCCTATATCATCGAAAAAGGCCGAGTGCTTATTTATATCACCAAAGACAAAGAGGAAATTCCTCTCACGATTTTGGGTGAAGGTGAAATCTTTGGCGAGATGGCTCTGATCGACAATCAAAACCGTTCTGCTTCCGTGCGTGCCTTGGAAGATGTGCGCTTGGCGATCGTCACAAAACAACAAGTCCTCGAACGCGTTTCCACAGCCGATAAAGTCGTGCAGCTTTTGATGCGCGTTTTGCTTAAAAGACTTCGCCGTAAAAATATCAACACTCCCGGAGGCGCAAAAGTCGCCGATGTTGAATTTGACAACTCCGGTGCTGGTGACGACGGAACACAAAGCGCTTTAGATCAAATCAAATTGGAAAATCAAATCTTCCAAGCTTTTCAAAACAAAGAATTTGAACTTTTCTATCAGCCCATCGTGAATCTTAAAAACAAACAGATCACGGGCTGTGAGGCCTTGCTTCGCTGGAACAGTCCTTTGCACGGACTGGTTTCTCCGAATCTTTTTATCGACGTGATTGAAAACTCCTCTATGGTGATTCCGATCGGTCACTGGATTATCAATCAGGCTTTGAAAGACCTGCGCACCATTCAAGATCAACTGCGCTTGAATAAAAAAGACAAAATGGCCGATGACTTCATGATGAGTATCAATATCTCCGGCCGCCAGTTCACACACTCCGATTTCGTGAACAACCTTGAAGATCTTCGCGAAAAGCACGATCTGCAAACGAAGAACATCAAACTTGAGATGACTGAAAGAATCATGATGGATGGAGCCATTGCTTTGGAGGCTCTAAATCAGTGCCGCAACCAAGGTTATGCGATCTCTATTGATGATTTCGGTACGGGCTTCTCAAGCTTGCAGTACCTTACACAAATGCCGATCAGCTTTCTGAAGATTGACCGCTGCTTTGTTATGAAAGTCCTTACGGATCCAAAATCCAAAGCCGTTGTCAGCTCGATCATTCACTTGGCGCACGCCATGGGGATTGAGATCATTGCTGAAGGAATCGAGAACAATGAAGAGTCCTTGGTGCTTGAAACCTTGGGTGCTCGCTATGGCCAAGGGTACTTATTCTCTAAACCTGTGGACATGGGCCGCTTCTTAAAACTGATTTAATTGCTTAATACAGTCTCAAAATGGGATTCGGAAGAAAGTAAACTGAGTTTGCTTCCAAGTCCTTAAGTCCAAATGACCTCCTCCGATAAGTCTTATGTCTTAAGACATTCAACCAGCTTAAGATTTCAACTGGAGGTCACTCAAGATGGCTGACAAAAAATTCGAAAAACAAATCCCTAATAACGTAGTTTCTTTGGAATCGGCTCGCTGCTGCGGCGAAGGCTGCAAGAAAAAATCTGAAAAGGCGGGTTTCTGCGCTGAACACTTTGATTGGTTCAAAGCAGGCTTGATCACGAAGGAAGGGATGAAAGCTCCTGACTTTGATAAGAAGTATTATCACTACGTCGCGAAAAAAGCGGCTTAGTTCCTCGTTACCATTTCAAATTAAATCCGTTAAAGAGAGCCGGGACCCAACCCGGCTTTCTGCTTTTTAAGGGAGCTGTCCCCAAAACACAGAAAATAGGACAAGGCCGACAAAGAAGAACTTTATTCCGATGGAAAACGCTTCGCGCATGGACATGACTTCTCTTCGGTCCCCGCCTTTGCTAGTATAAGTCCAGTTTAACCACAGGGGATTTCGACATGAAAAAGGCCGCTTTAATTACCGGAGCTAGTAGCGGGATCGGTGCCGCCACTGCCATTGAATATTCTAAAAACGGCTATTTCGTTTATCTAATGGCACGCAATAAAGAACGCCTGCAAGAGGTCGCAGCGAAGTGTCGCAGTGGCGCTTCGATTGTTTCCTGCGATGTGACGGATGTGGCCGCTTTGAATAAACGCCTTGATGAAATGCTCACAGCAAAAATCCATCGCATTGAAGTCGTCGTGAACAATGCTGGAATTTATCAAACGCATTCCACGGAAGAAGGCACCGATGACATCTGGATGAAACAGTTTGAAGTGAATCTTTTAGGACCTGTGCGTATTGCCCGTGCGTTCTTTCCTTACTTTAAAGAACAAGGTGGCGGAAGTATCGTGAATATTTCTTCTACGTTGGGACTGCGCCCGGGAGGCTCCAACTCGTCCTACTCCGCAAGTAAAGCCGCTATGGTGAACTGGACTCAAAGTCTTGCTTTGGATGGCGGACCTTTTAAAATTCGCGCCAATTGCGTCTGCCCTGGGATTGTCGACACCCCTATTCATAGTTTTCACCATCTTGAATCCAGCGAGAAGACCATCACATTGGAAAAATTGAAATCTTTGCAGCCACTAGGCCGCGTGGGAACACCCGAAGAAGTGGCGAAAGCCGTTTACTTCCTGGGATCAGATCTTTCGAGCTGGACAACAGGAGCGATTCTTTCCGTTGATGGAGGAATCAATCTGAAATGATTCTGACTTTAAAGAGCTCGTTTAGCAGCGCTCATTTCTATGCACAACCTCTTTGGGATAAAACCCAAAACGAGAACACCTTCGGTCGTTGTTACACACAATACGGTCATGGACACAACTACACTTTAGAGGTGGGTTTCGTTCTGCGTGATTCTCAAGAGCTTCCAAAAAAATCACAATACCAAAATCTTTTAACTCAACTCACAACACGATTGGATCATGAACATCTGAACTTCGTGATTCCAGAGTTTAAAGACAAAGTTCCTACGACAGAAAACATCGCGCTTTATTTTTTAGAAAAACTAAAAGCCTCTATTTCAGAAAAAGATCTTTCCTATATTAGACTTTACGAGATGGACAACCTTTGGACGGAGATCCGCCTATGAGCGAAGAAAAAGTACGTTTATCAAAACTCATGGCTGAAAAGGGAATTTGCTCACGCCGTGAGGCGGATGAATACATTGCCAAAGGCCTCGTCCTCGTTGATGGCGTTAAGATTGATCAGCTCGGCACAAAGGTCAGTCCCAATGTCAAAATCACTTTGGAAGCCCAAGCCCTGAAACAACAAAAGCGATTGGCAACAATTATTCTTAATAAACCGATTGGCTATGTTTCAGCCCAGCCGGAACCTCCCTATCAACCCGCAGTGAAACTAATCACTCCTGAAAATCAGTTCGGCGATTCAAAACAAAGACTTCGCCAGGAGCACTTTCAGGGATTGGCAGTCGCAGGCCGCCTGGATATCGACTCTCAAGGTCTTTTGCTTTTTACCCAAGATGGACGTATCGCAAAAAAAATCATTGGCGAAGAATCCAAAGTGGAAAAAGAATATATTGTGCGCGTTCAAGGCAAGCTTCCTGACGACAAACTAAAACTTTTAAATCATGGTTTGTCGCTAGACGGAAAACCCTTAAAACCTGCAAAAGTGGAATGGCTCAATCAAGATCAATTGCGCTTTATTTTGCGCGAAGGAAAGAAACGTCAGATCCGTCGCATGTGCGAAGCCGTCGGACTTAAAGTCACGGGCTTAAAACGAGTGCGCATCGGGAAACTGCGCTTAGGACAACTTCCAGAAGGACAATGGCGCTTCCTCGAAGATGATGAGAGTATTGATTAATCCATGATAAAGATTCTCTTTTTACTCACTCTGATGATCTCGACAAAAACCTTCGCGCAAGGTCCGAGTTCTTCAGAGAGCGTAAAACCTTATGGAGAATCCTTTACTGTTTACGTTGAAAACGATACTCGACGATTGGGCGGTCCTAATTCTGATCAAGGATATTCCAATGGCATTCGCTTTTCCTACGTGTACGCTGAAGACAACATCCCACAATGGATTCCACCTCTCACGGGGTGGTCAGAAAAATTAAGTGAAGAATTTGAAAAATCCACGACCAACTTTGGAATTTCACTCGCACAACAAATTTATACACCGGGAAAGACCGGTATCGCGGAACTGATTCCAGATGATCGCCCTTATGCTGCCTGGCTCTATTTAGGATTGACGGCCAATTTTAAAACTCCAACACACAGTCACACTTTGGAATTAGATCTGGGAGTCGTCGGCCCTGAGGCCATGGGAGAAAACGTTCAAAATGGTTATCATGACCTGATCGACATTCCCCGCGCGAAGGGATGGAAACATCAGCTTTCAACCGAGCCCACGGTGCAAATGTCTTACTTTCAAAGAGTTCGCTTTTATGAAGTTGAAGACGCTGCCGGCGGACGCGTATTTGATTTTATTCCTTACGGGGGAGCTTCCCTTGGAAACGTCTTGATTGCCGGACACGTCGGCGCTGTGACACGCGTGGGATATCGTCTTCCTGAAGACTTCGGTCCTTCACGACTTTCTTCGGCTGATGGCGATGCTATTGTCGATTTCGGTGGAAAGAGAAAAAACATTCCTTGGCGGGCTTACGGTTTTGCAGGAATTCGCGGCAATGCCATTGCTCGCAATATTTTTCTGGATGGGAACTCATTTCGCGACAGTCACCACGTAAAGAAGTACCCCTTCACCTTCGAAACAGAACTGGGATATGCCGTGCAGATCTCCCACTGGAGTTATTCATGGCGCTTCGTTACGATTTCCCCGGAATTTGAGGAGCGAAGCGAATTTAATAGCTATGCCTCGATCTCTCTTTCTTATTTTAGAAACTTTGAGTAACGCGTTCACAGACGGTGAACATTTATCTAAAACACCTTCAGATGATGTATTTTACACTGAAGCCCCTTCCCCAGTAAAAACAGAATAAAGTTGAAGGCGGAATTTCAAGGCACAGAGCTTGCTCATGAACTTCACCAAACAAAATCAAAAAGGAGATTTTTGTGAAGTCAGTTATTATTGCTGCCGCCCTATTTAGTTCTCAATTTGCTTTCGCAGCAAGCAAAGAAGTCACTACACCAACCCAGGAGTCACTGGTCATGGTGTGCAATGCGATGTTTAGCATCATGAATGAGAAAGACATGCTCGCATGTCGCGATCTCGGTATCGCCGCCGGTATCGAGTACGCCAGCAACGGCACCACTCACGAGGGTTTCACTCCCGCTCTTGACATGTGCAACCTTGGCGACACGTCTCACAACATCAAAGGCTTAAGACAAGATGCTCTAGAGGGTCTACGCCGTGTTCGTAACGATATAATGGCTCAACTCGGAAATGACATTCCTTCCGTCACATTGGGTTGTGAATATCTTTAAGTGAAACCTGCTTCCTCTTGTCAGGTTGTGATAAGAGGAAGCTCTATTCCGTGCGCAACGCTTGCATCGGAGCCATTTTTTCAGCTCGAAGGGCTGGAATCAGACCACTGAGAATTCCAACAGCGACGATGGAGCCAAACGAAATCAAAAACGCCCAAGGATTGAAAATCCATTCAAACTCAAGTTTGCTCACAAACTTTGTCGCCGCAAAAAGTATCAGTTGATAAGCGATCACCCCTAAAACAACCCCGACTAGACCTGCAAGAAAACAAATCAACAAAGACTCCATCAGAATCAAAGATCTTAAACTTTGATCCGTGGCCCCTAGAGCTTTTCTTAATCCTATTTCGCGCACACGTTCATTGAGTGACACGAGCATCATGTTGGCAATACCGACACCACCCACACACAATGACACCAAGGCAATAGCCGCCAAGAACCCAGAGAAAATATTCAGGAAACGATTCATTTGCTCAATCAACACGGCATCAGAGTCCGCACGAAATCGTCCGCTATTTCCGTACTTCTTTTGAAAAAAGGCGCGCAAACCTTTTCCCATATTTTCCATGGAAGCCCCGTCTTTAATCTCAATCAGAACTTCACGGATTTGTGCAGACCACCAGTTTTTACTCTTCGCCTGGAAGTACGTGAATGGCAGATAGACTTCTAAATTAGGTTTTCTCCATTCATTACGACTGGAAGTTCTTGCCGCAACACCCACGACCTTGCACGACATCTCTTGGCTGTCTTCGGATAAGAAAAGAATTTGCCCCAAAGGCTGCACATTGGAAAAAAGTCGTTCCGCAACGTCATAGCCGATGACACAGACAGGACTGCGATTTTTCACATGATAGGCATTCACCGGATTCCCAACGATGATTTTTCTTTTGGCGATACTGAAGGTGTCTTCATTCACCCCTAAAATACGCACGTCGTTGTCGATGGTTTTACCGGCAAACACTACTGAAACATTTCGTCCCGTTAACACAGGGGATATTCTTTGAATTTCCGGAAAGATATTTTTTAAGGGAAGAAGGTCTGTCTCCCACTTGAAAAAATCAAACACAGCTCCTTTAACGTCCTTGGCTTTCATATCCCAATTCGGATACCCGTTAAATTCAAAAGTATTCACGCCCATTTCTGCGTAGCCAGCCAAAATCTTTTCTTTAGCAAAACCACCCAAAGTCATCATGGATAAGACAGCTCCCACGCCGATCGTCACACCAAGCATGGTTAACAAAGCGCGCACTTTATTCGCGGAAAGCTGAGTCCAGGCATTTTGAGCCAAGTAACGAAGAAGATCTTTGCTCCACACCATATCCTGGGTCTTGGTATCGGAATCCTTATGTAACGGAGCCGCTTTATTTTTTGTATATTGGAGAATTTCTTCGGATTCCAGACGTCCATCGCGGATATGAAGAATGCGATCTGCTTGCTTCGCGACTTCGCCATCATGGGTGATTAAAACAACGGTATGACCTTCGCTGTGCAAACGTTTGAGCTCTTGCAGAACCAATTGCGAATTCACCGAGTCTAAATTTCCTGTGGGCTCGTCTGCTAAAATCAGACGAGGTTTTTGCATCAACGATCTCGCAATGGCGACTCGCTGCTGCTGGCCCCCCGAAACTTTACTAGGCAGTTCATCCTTTTTTTCAGAAAGACCGAATTTACCTAAAAGTTCTTCGGCACGAGCCTTAAGAACTGAACGATCTTTGGCTATCTCTAAAGGATAAAGCCCTCCAAGCTCCACATTTTCTAACAGAGTGAGTTTAGGTAAAAGATGAAACTGTTGAAAAACGAAACCGATTTCAGAAGCTCTAAAGAACGCGGCTTCTGTGCGAGTGAGTTGATTTAAGTTCTTTCCTGCGACAAATAAATCACCGGACTGCACGCGGTTCATGGCGCCTAAAAGGTAGAGCAACGTGGACTTCCCAGATCCAGAAGGACCTTGAATCGCCACGAAAGAACCTTCTTCAATGGAAAAAGAAAGCTCCCTTAAAACCGGTTGATCTGCTCCTGGATATGAGAAAACCAGGTTCTGCGCCGAGATATAACTCATCTAGGAGTTCTCCAACATCGAAGCAAAATCGACTTTCTGAACTTTGTCTCCCTCTTTAAGACCCTCTAGGATTTCAATTTTTTCTTCATTCGAGACACCGATCTTGATAACGCGCTTCTCACCGTTTTCCAGAAGAACATAGTTCTCATCGCCTTGAGAATAAACAAACTCATGGCGCAAAGTGAGAACCTGATCTTTTTTAAAAGTGATAATATCGATCAAAGTGCTCATGCCCGATTTTAAATCGGCATCGGGATTCAAAATTTTTAAAGTGATTGGAAATTCCACGACGCTAGAGCGATCCCAACGATCTTTGTCGTTGGCGGCCAAGGCCAGATCCACGATCTGCGCTTTATAAGATTTTTCCGAGAGAGCCATGGGCTTTAACATCGCCTCTTGATTCACCGTCATTTTCACTCGGTCAATTTCAGCGGCGTTCACATAGACATACATTTCGGATAAATCATCAACTCGCAAAATAAAATCCGTGGTGTCACCTGACTTCACAAACTCGCCTTCCGTGTGACGAATCTGCACCACGCGTCCTTTCACCGGGGAGCGCAAAGGAAAGGCCTCTTCAAAGCTTGAAAGAGACTGAACAACAGAAACCAGCGGATCACCGATTTTCACATCTTGCCCGACCTTCACGAACATCTTTTTCACGTAGCCGCTATAAGAGGCCACGATCAAAGCTTTTCGCACCGGCTGAACAACACCTGAAAGCGAAACACGCTGAACGATTTCGCCTTTTTCAACGGTCCCCAAGGACGACGTCGATTTTTTTGAGGACGACAACACAAAAGGAATACAGACAAGGACAATAAGAATCACGACAATCCAAAAGGCTTTTTTACTGAACAGATTTTTCATCAAGGTATCCTTTACGATGTTCAAGTTCCAAACGGGTCTGAATAAGATTGTATTCTGTCTGAATCTTTTGAATTTGCACGGAGATTAAATCCGATAAAGATGTCGAGTAATCAAGGAATGAAGATTTACCTTCACGGAAGTAACGTTCCATGATCGTAAAGTTCTCGGTCTCAACCTTAAAGAGCTTTTCAGTGATGTCGTATTGTTTTTGAATCAAACGCACTTGCTCTTGCAGTTTAGAAATGACGGACTTTGCGTCACGCTCGTCAAAAGAACTTCGCACGTCCTGGCGCAGGCTTTCTAGGTGCGAAATCTTAACAGCAGACCCACGCTGTCCCCAGTCCCATAAATTCCAATTGAATGTTAAACCGACATTCCAAAAGGTTTTATCGTTATCGCTCCAACGCGTATCCGTATGAAAATAACTGTCACTGCCATAACCAAACTTGCCCACCACGTCGATGCGCGGGCGGTTTTCGATTCTCAAAAGTTTTTCTTCAGAAGTGCGCAGCTCTTGGGTGAGATGTCTTTTTTCAGATTCATAAATTTGCGGCTCTGTGGAAACTGGAACGGATTTTTGCTGATAATCGGAAAGTTGCACGGGCGTTTCCGGTAAATCGAGATACACCTTGAGATCTTCCCGAGCTTTCATCGTGTCGTATTCGGCTGAAGCTTTCGCGAGAATAGCCCGTTGATATTGCGCCTCAAACCGCAGAAAGTCTTGACGTGTTCGCAAGCCCTGTTTGTATTGAGAAACAACCAGGTTATAAACCTTTTCCACTTGCGCCATGTTTTTAATTTGCAGTTCTTCAATCTTCTGCGTCTTTAAGACTTCTAAATAAATTTGCACGGTCTTCAAGACCGTGCTGGATTTTTCACGACGATAATCAAGCTCCGTCAAGGCCTTGCGGGATTTGGATATTTTATAATTCGTCAGACTCAATCCATGATCATAAAAATTTTCTGTGACGCTGATCGCAGCACTGCTGTCCCAATCATAAGTTCGCTCGTTGGGATTTTCATCATTGTAGATGTAAGACGCCGTTAGATCTAAAGAAGGCAGAAATGCGGATTTGGATTGTTTAAGACTGAGTTCGGACTTTTCCAGCTCTAGAGTCTGTTGCTTAAGAACGCTGGATTTCTGAAGTGCGATGCCCACAGATTCCGGTAATGTCAGACTCCACGCCGGGAGAGAAACTAAAACCATCCAAAGAGACACCCAACTTCGCATTCCGACTCCTTACGAGCTGCTGGGCTTTAAAAAATCCAAACGCAGGTTTTCGTAGTATTGAATTTCTTCTTCACTAAACCCGGCTTTGATTCGTAAATCCCGATTCAAAGGCTCGATGCGTTTCGGCAGCCTTTTTCTTAAAGAATCCATTCTCTCTGGAAAGTCCAGGGAGGGGTCAAGCTTTTCTTTGCGACAGATCTCGCGATACCAACGTGAGCCAAAATCCACGTGACCGATCTCTTCAAAATTAATTTGCTTCACGATCTTCTGAATCGTGTCTTTCCCCGCAGTTCCCTCAAGACGACGAATCAAAGTATCACCCGCGTCAAGACCACTGCCTTCCAAATAACGATGCACGATCAAAATGCGATCCAAAAGAGTGTCTTCCACATTCACCGCTCTCCAAAGAGCCATGTGCACGGGCCAATCTCCCCATTTAAACCCTAAAGACTCAATCCCTTCCAAACACATGCGCAAGTGCTGCGCTTCAGAAACGGTCACGGCCATCAACTCTTCGCGGAAACCCTGCGGAGCATCGGGATACTCCACAAGAGTACGCACTCCCAATTCCATGGCTTGAAGCTCAATGCTCGCCAAATCATGGAGCATGCGGGCCTGGCCTTCGACAGTCGAAAAACCCTTCTTAACTGGGTGGAATTTGGGGTGTAAAACGGGGACATCTCGGGCCGGATCTTCGGGGACAAGATAAGGACTGCTCAACTTCAACGCGTCTTCGCAGGATTTCTCGATATTTTGGATCTTTTCCCAGACATTAGGGGTCGAAAAACTGAACATAAGACCTTTTACATCCCGCTCCTATTCTTGCCAAATATTTCCTGATTTGCTGCAATATCTCCCTAGAGCTAAGAAGGAGCTATATGGGAAAATCATGGAAAAACGCCGGTAAAGTTGAGAAAGCTCAACAAAAAGGCCAAATATTCACCAAACTCGCGCGCGAAATTGCAGTCGCTGCGAAAGCCGGTGGTCCTGATCCCAACGCCAATGCCCGCCTTCGTCTAGCTATTGATGCCGCTAAAAAAGTATCGTGCCCGAATGACACGATCGAGCGCGCTATTAAAAAAGGCGCTGGTCTTCTTGATGACGGTAAAATCATCGAAGAGATCACTTACGAGGGTTACGGTCCTCACGGTGTAGGTGTGATCGTAGAATGCCAAACAGACAATAAACACAGAACGGCTCCAGACATGCGCCATGCTTTCAAATCTCATGAAGGCAATATGGGTGAGGTTGGATCTGTAGCATGGATGTTTGACCGCGTAGGCCTGATTGAAGGAACTAAAGAAGGTAAATTCGATCCGGATGAAGAAGCTATCGAAGCAGGCGCTAACGAAGTTTATCCTGACGAGGGTGGCACTTATGAGTTCTTCACAAACGCTGACGATCTTGATGCTGTTCGCGAAGCTTTAACAAAACGTGGCTGGAAAGTCACAACAGGTGAACTTTCATATAAAGCGAAAAACATCACAGAGCTTTCTGACGAACAAAGAAAAGACGTTGAGGAGTTTTTGAACTACCTTGACGATATGGATGACACGCATCGCGTGCATGCCACGATCTAATCTTCAGATTCTTTGAAACTAAAAACGCCGCCCTCAAGAAGCGGCGTTTTTTTATTCCTTCAGCGCACCTAAAAGAAGCTTTCGGTACAAATGCTCCTTAACCGACCTTACATGATGCAGGTTCATTCTTTTTAACTCAGCTTGATATTTCTGTGGCGAAACTGAAAAACCTTTTAAGAGAAATCGGACAAGAGCCCCTGCATTTTGATCCTTGAGCTTCGTCAGCGCCCTTCCGACGCGAATCTCGTCCTCAGTAAAATCACTGCCGAAAGGAAACAGAGCAAAGGCTTTTTCGTTTTTGTATGAACCTATGAACTCCTTCACTTTCTTTAAAGAGTTATGCTTGGCATAATTAGGAATTTTATAACTTCGTGAAAGTTTCCCGTGCTTTTGCGCGATATCCACAAGTTCTTCTTGGAATTCACTATCGGCAATTTCAATCAGACGCTGAATCACCTGTTCATCACTAGCACCTCGTAAGAAGGCAATTCCATATTCCGTAATGACGACGTCACGGAGATGGCGCGGAATTGTGGCGTTGCCATGAACATCCACAATATTAGAAAGCATTTTTTTATTCTTTAGACGCGTGCTTCGCAGCATCAAAATGGATCGAGCTTCTTCCAACTCCTGCGCCATTGCCACAAAGTTGTACTGCCCACCCACACCACTCACCACCAGTCCCGTCTCTGTGGTGTCAGAGGCCGCGGCCCCTAAAAGAGTCACGCTCATACAGGTGTTAAAAAATCGTGCATTCTTTCTTTGCTTTCTAAGGGCTAATTCATGAGGGTCATACAGATCGTTGACCTTTGAAACACGTGTCATGGAAAGTCCTTCATAGTCTTCTTTTGATAAGGACCGCAACCATTCATAAAACCCACTGGACCCAAGATAAAAAGCACCATGCAAATATCTTTTTGCAGATTCCTCATGATCAAAGATTTCACGCTTTAAGACACCCGCCTTCCGCAGATGCATAAAACCATCCATAAGCATCTCACTGGTGCCATAGAGGCCTTCCTTAAGAACTCCACTCTGCAAAACACCCTCCGGCGCCAGAGGACACCCCTTCCAAATCTCCGTGAAGATGCGCTGATAGAGAGAATTGTTTTTCTGCCGCAAGATCATCGAATTCACAAGGGCGTCCGATAAAGATCCAATTCCAATCTGCAAAGTTCCGCTATCGACAACCAACTGACTGGCATAAAAACCAATCATGTGCTCCGCCTCATCAACGGAGACCCGAGGGACCGCAAAAAGTTTATGTGTCACTTCTCTGCTATGTACTAAGAGATCAAAAAAATCAGAATCGACTTCCGCGTCCCCTCCTAAGTACGGCAGATCAGGATGGACAACTCCGACAATCAAAAGAGGCTTTTGAGATTTTTTATAAAGATCCACGACATCCAAAGTCAGATCGGGATTGCAGCTCAGACTGATTTTTCTGCCATCGGGAGACAAAGCTACCATTTGGATGATGACGTTAATATCATGGTCCACAATGGCTTTAGCCACGTGAGTATAATTAAGACTGATATAGGCTTGCTGCGCAAGTTCGCATTTCAAAAGCGTTCCGGCTTGAAAATAAAATTCATGAATCTGGATGTTCTTGGGAACTTTATTGCTGTGCAAATCTGCGAGATAGCGTAAATGGGGATAGTCTTCACCAAAATGCCTTTTATAAAAAGGCCCAAGAAAACGCTCTTCCATATCACTTTGAGGTTTTGCAAAATCCAAAGAGAGAGCCGTAAAAATTTTAAGAGAAACTTCCGGAGTTCTCGCGACTCTTTCATAGATGGAATTCAGAAGTTGGTTGGGCTTTCCCAAACCTAAAGGTGTCGCCAGGCGAATCGACGAGCCTAGAGTTGAAAAAATAAAATTCTCAGCTTCAGCGAGCGACGTTACTGACTTCATGTCTTTCATCATTGGACTTCTTTTATGACAAGTCAAAGAAGACCAAAATCCAGCGTTAACCAACACTTCGCCTCCGCAACCTGAGGCCCGTGTTAAAATAACAGTGCATTCAGTAATGCAGTAATAACACTCAAAATAGGAGGTAGTTATGAGAACAGCTCTTCTAGTAGCCTTTCTCTTAATCATCCCTCACCTTGTAGAAGGTGTGCCGTACACTGAGAAATCACAAGTGAATGGCGAGAGTTCCGCTTCTGAAAAAATGGTAAATCGCAAAGAGGCTCAGGACACCTTAAAAAAACAAACACAACGCGATCCTGCAAGCTCCATGGAAAAAGATCCTTCTTTAGTGCCATGCCCTGCAGCCCAACAAGTAAGAGAAGGTAAATTGCGAGATTTAGCAAAAGTTGAAACTCACAGCACAACTTGTCCTGGGGATGGAGAGCTTCGCGATCGTCCCAATACAAACAATATGGAACAATCCGAAACTCCAACCAACGTACAATAAAAAAGGGAGCCCCTTTGGCTCCCCTTTTTATACTTCATCTATTTTATTTAAATTACTTTTTCAAAGCATCTACGATGTAAGAGATGTTTGTGACATCTTCACCACGACAGCCATCGTCTGTACATTTCGCACTCGCCGTGCATTTTCTTGCTCTGTCATACGTAAAATCAGCAGCACCACGCACAAGGATGCCGACAACTTCATTTGTTCTTGCATTAAATACTGCTGAACCCGAATTACCACCGTACGTATCCAAGTTAGCTTGGAAATATGTACCTTGCTGACTGCGCACGCCCGCACCGTCAGCATACTTTGTTGGCAAACCTGACGGATGACCAACAACGTAGATCGCATCCCCTGGTTGCACTGGAGTTTGTTGCAAAGTCAGAGGTCTATGACCACGGACCGGACGATCCAAACGAACAAGAGCATAATCCTGAGCGCTTGTGTATTCACGAGCTACGATTTCTTTGCAGTTATAAACTTCCGATGCTGAAACTGATTCCGGAGCTGTTTTTGCATCCGCCATTTTAAAACCAAATACGAAAGCGTATTTTGAACAATCTGAATTACTCACACAGTGACCTGCCGTCGCGATTAAATCATCACCCACAAGGGAACCTGAACAGTTCGCCGCTGTTGGCTGATCAAAGAAAGGCTCATCAGTGCAAAGATTCATTTCTTGGCCATATTGCGAAGAAAGAATTTTCACCATTCCATTTCCGTTATTCACGATACTTCTTGTTGGAATCAAAGCGACCGTTGAGTCAGCGACATCACGAATATCCGCTCTTTCAACTTGATAGACGTCAACACGATTGTCGTCGCCGTAGATAACTTTGGGTGTGATATTGACAAATCCAACTGAAAACGTTGCTGCAACAGCGACACTGACGGCCGCCACGAATGAATTCCTTTTCACTTTTTCCCCTCTGAACGTTCTTCCTGAACATTCCCCTCTTAAAAAAGTCTCTGTAAATTGACAGGGAAAAACAAACTATTTTTTTGTTTTTAGTAGATAGTCGAAGGCCGTTGCGTAGAGTTTGATTTGCTTAAGCATCGAGTGCAAGCCGTTGGCCCTGCTAGGAGAAAGGTTTCCTTCAAAGCCCAAAGCTTTCAAAAACTCCGGAGGAGTTGCGAGAATTTCACTCGGAGTTGCACCAGAATATACAGATAAAAGCAGACCGACTAGACCCTTCACAATGAGTGCATCACTGTCACCTTGAAGCATCATCTGGCCCTGTTCATTTAAGTTTGCCGACAACCAGACTTGTGACTGGCAGCCTTTCACCGCGTTCTGCTCTGTCTTCAAATTTTCCGGCATTTCCGGAAGGGCTTTTCCCATCTCAATAATTTTTTTATAACGATCTTCCCACTGAGTGAGCGCTGAAAAATCCTGGATAATTTTATTTTGTCTTTCTTGGATGCTTAACATTTTCTAAATCACTTTCAACGTTGGCAGAATCGTAAAAATATCTTCTTCGAGAGATTGCCCTTGCTCACCGATAAGTTCATGGAATGCCTTCTTATCCATATTCGCAACGACATCATAACACTTTTTATAAAAACCTTCTTGGTCGTCATAGTAGCCGTTCCAAAGTTCTTTGGCTTTTGCTTCCGGCATCACCCAAGATTTCTTTTCAGCCGCCGTGCCGTCGTGACGATTGTGATAATCAAGTAAAGTCATAATCTGACGAGGCGAAAAATCCAACATCACCAAAGCTTCTTCAAGAAGTGCCAACTCCACGTACCAAAGATAGCTTCCCATTTTCTCCCAAAACTTAAGACCGGGTTTACCATAGGAGCTTTTACAGAAAAACGTCGTGCAAACCACACCGCGATTTCTCCACACGTTGCAGTTCTGCTTTTCTTTATTGTAGTACGGGCAAAGCCAGTCTTCCCGCTGACCAAAATCGCCTTCTTGGCGGTTGTTGAATTCTACCTGATAGCGAACCGGTGCCACCAAACCAATAGGTAAGGCGTACTCCCGGCGCTCTATCTTGTCGCGAAAAATGCGATGAGCTTCTGTTGACGAGGACTCGTTAAAAAGAGCCCCAACCATGTAGTTAGGAAGAAAAGGATGAAAAGTGCAGCACTTCAGATCCTCGCGATAATGAACCTTCCCGCGATGTCTTGGACGAGACATCGCGCAGGTATCGCAGGTGGCTTTTTGTTCATCTGGAGAAAACTCTAAAATTTCTCGAGGCAGAATATTTTCGTAAACGCGAGGTAACTGATACTTTAATAACATGAATCTTATCTTACGGCTTAATTCGGCAACGATCTACAATACGAGCCTTTAGTAGTGGCATCACATCAAAACGAGGAAGACTGTCATCCCATTTCCACACAAAATCGCTGCAATTCACGAAATATGGGAAAGCGACATCACCTTCAGCTCCATAAGTCTTAGCTTTAATCAGATCTACCGCCACTGTTGTCATCAAAGACTGGACGGATTGAGAACTGAGAAGATGTTCTTTTTCCAATTCCAAAGCGATCTCAATAGGTGTGACAAAACCAATTTGTCCGTCAAGCAGCTGCGCTCCCCATTCAACGAAGAAAGTCTTTGAATAGACAATACGGATGAATTGATGAAACTCAATTCCTTGATTGGCATATTCTTTAACAATCGCCGCATAAACATCGGCGTCTTGCTCGCCGTTGTCTCCGATAAAGATAACCTTGCGAGGTTTGATATCGTTCATGAGCTTGCGCAGATTTTTAATCTTATGAACATCGCCATCATAATTCGTGCGACCGATGTAAGTGCCTTGCGGGAATTTCCCTTTAGTGAGGAAGCTGCGGTGAGTTCCCTTCATAAACCACTCTGGGGCTTTGGAAAGATAAACGATAGAAAGATCGGAGTTTTCTTTAGCGATAAGATTGTAAAGCTCACTCATTCCCATAAAGCGGCTCTTATCATCAAAAGCGTAACGAGCGGCTTCAGAAATATCTAGAACATTGGCAAGTTTGATGGTGTCGTCGACGTCACTGACAAACAGAGTTTGCGCCTGTGTTGAAATCGAAAATACGAACAAAACTAAGGCAATCAAATGTCTCATTGAAAAACCCTCCCCCGAGGAGGGTTTTTATAGCATAAATACTCGGATCAGCCAGGTATTCTAGAGACCGTTAGCGTCAAATTTCATTACGAAAATTTCAGGGGTCGCTTCAATGGAAAAAGTCGACATTTCATCGCGATAAGAAAAG
The DNA here is from genome assembly GCF_047323225.1 of Bdellovibrio sp. HCB-110. Classification (GTDB taxonomy): domain Bacteria; phylum Bdellovibrionota; class Bdellovibrionia; order Bdellovibrionales; family Bdellovibrionaceae; genus Bdellovibrio. The sequence goes on along the minus strand of NZ_CP178750.1, from coordinate 2,023,689 downwards.
CGTCCGTTCTGCGTGTGAAACTGCTCAAACATGGCTTTGGCATCCTCACCACGAGCTACGAATTGCGCTTTGCCCGGAGCAATCGATGCAAAGTTAGATCTGTGAATTGTGATGGAGCACTGATAGTTGTTTTCAGCCTTTTTAGCGCAAATAAAATTCAGAACTTTTTGCGGCATATCGAGAGCTTTTCCACGACCGACCATGGAGTCTTGCTCGGGACGGTCCATCGCCGCATACAACACCTGAGGAGAACCATCCACAGACCCGTCATAGGATGACGACCAAATATTCACGAGCATTTGCAGACCCACGAACTGACCACGAGTGACTGCGAAAGAATTTGAGAATGAAAGACTCAAAAGAGCAAATAGAAGAAATCTCATCAGACACGTCCTTGGTTATGATTTTTCTTGGCTTTTTTAGAGCTTAGCGAGTGTCTAAAGTATATTCAACCGCATTCCCAAACCTGTCATGTGAGGGCTTTAACACCCCTATTCTGGCATGACCCATTATGAGACCATTTTCCTATGTATTTTCAATAGCTTACATGATGATTTAGCCTTGTTTTTATGGCACCCATGGCCCACCCCTTGCTCCTATAAAAGACAAAGACTGAAACCTGAACAAGGGGGAACTTATGAAAACACTTATCACGATCGCACTTTTAGCTTTCTCGTGCACTTCGTTTGCTTGGTCAAGCAAGGGCACTCCCGAAAAAGAATATACTTTCAAATACAAACTCTCGGGCCAAACCCTAGAAATCAAGAGATCCGCTGCCAGTTATGAGGACGCCTATGAAGGCGCAGCTCAACAGTGCTTTAATTTCTATAAGGGTGCCGGCAAAGTCTCTGAAGACCGTGGTCTTGATATCATCGACGTTTGCGCAAATCCCCGCTCTTAAGACTTTACTCGTATTTTGACAAGCAGCATAAGTTCTTTGAATTCAGTCTTTCCCTTCAGGCCGCTCCTCGCTTATATTAAAGCCTTATCTAAGGAGCGGTTTTTAAAATGGGAATTCTCAAAGCCATTGGCGATTTTTTAGTAGGAAAAGATCCAGACATTTTCGACGAAAAAGGAAATGTGTCACACAAACTTCCAAAGAAAAAATGGGAAGCTTGGCACAACCGTACTAAAACAGATCCTCAATACAACTGGCGCAACCACACCGGTATCACCGGCGCGGCTAAAAAGAAAAACAACAGCAACTAATCCAGTTGATATCGCTGCCTCAAGGACGCAAGCAGTTCTTGGGGCTCTCGATCTGCCTTCACACAAAAGATATCGTCAACCTGACGACCCCAGGTGTGCACACGAGCTGACTTTACACTCACACCCAAGTCACTTAAAGATCTTGCCGCCGACGCTAGCAGCCCTGCCTGATCCGGACCTTTAAAACTAATCACCAATTCTTTTTCATCTGCACTGACAAGTTGAATGGCATCAAACTTAACTGCGGGAACTGGCTTGGATTGAACCTGTGCGTTTTCCAAAACCTTGGTGAGTGTTTGAATATTTTTTGAAGTCGCAACCTGGAACCAATCGTAAACACCCACTTTAGAAAGCGTATGAATGGAGGCATTGCGAATTCCCAAACCCAGGGAATACAATTGCCCCACATAATCGCTGAGGATGCCTTGGCGGTCTTTCTTTTCGTGAAAGCGAATCCAGATCTCCCCTTTGCGATTTTTATAAACACGGGGCTTTAAAGACGTCTCACTGAGTTCGGCCTTTTTCATATCGTCGACCAATTCTTTAACAGAAAGACTGTCCAATAAAACAGGACCTAGCTCTTCGATGACCTCTGACGGAATTTGCAGTTTTTTACGAAGACGCAAAGTTTGAAAATCAAAATAATCCTGGGCCTTTTTAGACTCCAAGCTGATCACAAGTTCTTTAAGAAGTTTGGCTTTCCACTCATTCCAAGCTTCGGGATTCGTGGCGCGAATATCAATCGCCGTAAAAAGAGCCAATCGATAAAGACGCGAGCCCTCGACTCCCTTTTGACGAAGTTCCTGCCACACTTTCGGGTCCTTAGGATTTTTTCTGAAAGCAGCTTGTGAGAGTTCCAAATGGTTTTGCACCATCCACTTGACTTCATCAGTTAAAGTTTTGCTTAAACCGTAGGATTTAAAATCCCTCTCTGTGATCGTGACTCCCAAGTCCGAGTGATGCTCTGAGCTTTCAAGACCTTTTGCGAGATCGTGATACAAACAGCTCCACGAAAGAATGCGCCAATCCTCCAGAGAAAGATTTTTATGAATGAACTTCAGCGGACCTAACTCAGAGGATTTTTTATAAACGCGTTTGACCTCACGACAAGCCTGCATGATGTGTGAGTCGGCCGTAAAGCGATGATACTGATCGTGTTGAACATAGCCCACCAAACGGCGGATTTCAGGCACCAATTTATCAATCAGGCGCGAGCGAAACACACTCACCAGAACTTCATCTGTTTCTTTAACACTAAGAACTTGTTCTAAAGCGGCACCACGACGTCGAGCCGTGGTCTTTACATTTTTATCCGGCAAAAGAGCATCGAGATTTTCACGGACTTTCTTTTGCACAAGAACGCTGGAGTTTTTATGTAACGCAGATGTGAGATCTTCGATTTTTTTGAATTCCAGATTTTCAATGTGCTTTAGTTCTTTTTCAGAAGCTTCCGCAACATCGACAATCCAGTCCGAATAAAAATGCACGCGCGAAAGCCCCCGCTGCAAATCTCGCATAAAATCTTTGTGGGTCTTAAATCCCATCCATTTACCAAGATCAAACTGAATAGCGTTAGAAAGAATATCGCCATGACCTTCCAAGTGAAGCTTCTGACGGAGATTGAGGAAGTAGCTGCGATAATACTGCAAGACATTTAAAGCATGTCCGGGGTGCGTGAACTTTTCCGCAAAGAGTTCATAGATCTGAAGACCTTGTTCAAGATCTCGCAAACCACCTGGACCATATTTTATATTCGGTTCTAGATAGTTGGTAATCGAGTCAAAACGCTTCTCGCGGTTTTTACGCTCATCTTTAACGGCCTTTAGAAGAATGCGACGATAGTATTTCTTCTTAGCCCAGATTTTCTTTTGCTGTTCAAAAAGCTTCTTGGCTCCCTCTGGCGTCCAAGGACGGGCTTTGAGCAAAGCAAGAATATCAAAGGCTTCCACATTCTCTGTCCAATCCTCGGGATTGTGAGGCATGCGATAGCGAAGTTTCAAACCTTGTTCTTGAACTTGATCGACAAACTTTTTTACTTTTTCTTCATCACCACAGAAAAGAACATCAATGTCCGATTTAGGACTGAGCTCTTCGCGGGCCCAGGACCCTAGGATGATCGGATGACAGTCTTCCCACTCTTTAGAGGATTTAAAAATTTCTTCTAAGCGAGCGCCCAACCAATTGGAAAAGTTCTCGGTTGAAAAACAAAACACCTGACGAACATCTCCGTCAGGTGTCATAAGAGGCGGGGTCAAAACTTCTTGCGCTTGTTCCCACTGCTCTGAATTCAAGAATGACTTTTGCGCCACTTTTAAACTTCCTGTCCTGTGCGAGCGACAATTTCTTTCCATTTTGCGATCTGGTTCATGGCATCCAGCGGACTCATTTGCATGAGCGGGAATTTTTCAACTTCCGCCATCAAACTCTTAATCTCTTCTGGAAGTTTTGGTGTTGGCATATCTGTCGGAATCGTTTCGCTAGCAAAAGAATCCAACAAAGAAAGCTGGCTTGTCGCTTGAACACGTTTTGATTCCACTTCGCGCAACAAACTTTTTGCACGCTTCGTGACTGAAGGTGGAAGTCCAGCAAGCTCCGCCACTTGAACACCGTAAGACTTCAAAGCCGGACCTTTTACAAGAGTGTGTAAGAAACGGATTTCTCCGTTTCTCTCGGCCACCGTCATATGAGCGTTCGTGATCTGTGCAAAACTTTGATCCAAAGACGTCAGCTCGTGATAGTGAGTCGCAAAGAAGGTCAAAGCTTTCACATCACTTAAAAGATGTTCAAGAATGGATTGTGCCAGGCACATACCATCAAACGTACTCGTCCCACGTCCGACCTCATCCAAAATGACCAAAGAGTCCTTGGTCGCATTTTTTAACATCGCCGAAGTCTCTGTCATTTCCACCATGAAAGTTGAAAGACCTTCAGACAACTGGTCACTAGCCCCAATACGGGTGAAGATCGCATCAAAGATCGGCAACGCCGCTTCATCACAAGGAACAAAAGATCCCATTTGCGCTAAGATCGCAATCAAGGCCACCTGTCTCATCAGCGTCGACTTACCGGCCATGTTCGGCCCCGTTAAAAGCAAACAAGAGTGAGGGCGAAGTTCAATGTCGTTGGCCACAAAGTTCTTTTTCACAGTTTGTTCAACCACCGGATGACGACCCGCTTTGAGTTTCAAAGAGCCATCCGTCGTAAATTGAGGGCGGACATATTTTTCTTCAAGGCTCAACCAGGCAAGACCTGAAACCACGTCCACTTCGCTGCACTCGTGAGCCAAGCTTAACAAAGCCGGACATTGAGAAAGAATTTGTTTGCGAAGAGCTTCAAAGAATTCAAATTCCAAATCAGCGCGTTTTGTATTGGCACTCAAAACTTTTCTTTCAAGCTCGACCAATTCGTCCGTGCAATAGCGTTCCGCATTCGTCAAAGTTTGTTTTCTTTGATAATGAGACGGTGCCTTGTCTTTGTGCGTGTTCGTGATTTCAATGTAATAACCAAAGACGTTGTTGTAGCGAATTTTAAGACTGGAGATTCCGGTCTTTTCTTTTTCATCCGCTTCCATACGCGCCACCAAAGCTTGAGAGTGTGTTGAAAGGTCAATCAACTCATCCAGCTCCGCCGAAACACCTTGGCGAATCAAGTAGCCTTGTTTTGTCGTTAAAGGTGGTTCTTCGACAATCGTGCGTTCGATTTTATAAGCGAGCTCGCGAAGAGGTTCAAAATTAGCAGTCCCGCCGGAAGCATGAACTAAAACTTCAAGGGCGCTCACACCGGCATGAACACTTCCCGCCAAAGCCAGAAGATCACGACCATTGCACTGAGGTTGAGAGATCTTACCCAAGCGACGTTCAATATCGCCCATTTGTCCCAAGATCTGACGGACGCGTTTAAGTTCAACAACGTGACTGCGCCAGAACTCGACTGAATTTAAGCGTTGCTCAATCGCTTTAGAATCGCGCAAAGGGAAACTCAACCACTGACGAAGAAGACGGCTTCCCGCCGAAGTTTGCGTGCGGTTGATAGCGTGGAATAAACTTCCCAGACCTTCGCCTTTGTATGTCGAAAAGACTTCAAGATGACGAAGAACCGTTCCTGAGATTTCAAGACGGTGTTCCAGATCTCTTTCAACAAATGGAGACAGTGTCGCCAAAGCGTCTTCGCCAGAAAGATTTTTTACATAAGAAATCAAACGAGCCGCCGACATCGGCGCCTCATTTTTCAAAAGATCGTGAAGAGCATCTGCCAATTCATCGTGACGGCTGATCAATACGCCATCTACACCCGTCAGCAAAGACTCGTCTTCACTGGCAATTACGATTTCAGCCACAGGAAGAATCTGCAAGAAACGCAAAAGCTCCGATGTTTTTTGCGATCTAAAGAAGAACGCCTCCCCTGTCGTTGTATCTAGGAAACTGATCGACTCTTTATCCAAACTCACAAGGTAGTGAGGTTTTGTTCCATCCAAAGTGTCAGAGTCGTAAACCATGCCCGGAGTTAAAACACGAGTCACCCCGCGCTTCACGATCCCCTTGGCCATCTTCGGATCTTCTAGCTGATCACAAATAGCGACTTTAAAACCCGCCGCTAAAAGTTTATTGATCGGCCCTGCGATCGAGTGATGAGGCACTCCGCACATCGGCGTTTCGTCTTGGGATTTTTTATTTCTTTGTGTGAGGGCGATACCGATCACCGGAGCGGCTTTGACGGCATCATCAAAGAACATTTCAAAGAAGTCTCCCATACGGAAAAGGAGAATCTTATCTTGGTGAACGGACTTAATGTCCCAGAACTGTTTCATGAGCGGAGTTTGATTCGACATAGGTCAAAAAAGTTATCTAAGGCAAAGCAGCATTTCACTCAAAAACGCATCGCATCTGAGAGGGAAAATGGAGGGTTTAACTAGCAAGTTACTTCACAGACAAGCGCGCTGCGTTAGTTGGCAGTTTTATGGTCATTTTTACCGCGTATGCAAGAAACTTGGCGTTAATTTTGAAAGGTAGATGTTTAAGAATCCTGCATTGAAGTTTTTTGTGTAGAGTTTTGCACACTCGTATGAACGTTATTCTATTACTTTAGCTTTGCGTGAATGAATTGTAGAGTTGATTTTTCCGGCAGAAACAATAGCGCGATCTTCCACCATCCGTGAGTAAGCTGTTTCCCGCTCTTCCTGAGCGGGAAAGAAAAGTATTTGATTGCTTTGCGAAACCTAGATGAACACTGGGTTTTTCCGCTCCATATCGAGCTCCAGACTTTACGTTTCTTGTTTCAAATGTTTGGATAATATCTACTGCTATTATATTTACCGAACCGATCGTATAATACCGCTCTACCAAGAAGCTTGGTGTCACTTAAATTGTAACGCAAAAATGCTTGACGAGATATCGCTCTTCGTAGCGAGTCCTTGATGAAATTCTTCCGTCAACCTCGAGGTCGATCTCTCGTGGAGGAATCTGCACGCGGTATAGAGCCCCGGTGAACAATACTCCGGCTATAAATGGCCTCCAGTCATTCTCTTTGAATTTTAAAAAAACCTCAAAAAGTGAAAAATAAAACCCTGTGGTAGAAGTTCTTTGAGGAAGTTTTTTAATTTCACAGGAGAACTTATGGACCTTTCAAAAATCCCCAGCGTCGAGTTGTTGAATCGTTTGGAAAAGTTAACTCGCACGGAAAGAAAGATCACGCATTTGATTTTATGTCACATCAATGAAGTCGAATCGCGCAGGCTCTATGCTGAACTGGGATTTGATTCCATGTTTAAATATCTGACCAAGCAATTAGGTTACGGCGAAGACAGTGCCTATCGCAGGCTGCAAGCAGCACGCCTATTGAAACAGGTTCCCGCTGTTGCGGAAAAACTCGAAGAAGGCACATTGAATCTAACTCAATTGACCCAAGTGCAAAAATGCATAAAGCAGGAAATCAGACTGGGCCATAAAGTCGATGCCCAGCAAACAACTCACATCTTGGAAGAGATTCAAAATAAGTCCAGCTTTGAAACTCAAAAATATCTCGCCCAGGAATTCAATCATCCCATTCAGACTTATGAGGTTATAAAACCTCAACAAGATAATGGCTTCCGTTTGGAGCTAACCTTTACAGAGAAACAAATGAAAACTCTTCACCAAGCTAAAGATTTATTGTCGCATATTTTGCCTCATGGGAATTGGGCTGAGCTATTCACACTTTTAGCAAAAAAACATATTCAAAAAGAAATGGGAAAATCGACAAAGAATGTCGATTCAGTGAAAAATGTCATTGAAGCCGAGAAGCCAGATAACTCCGATATAACGGAAAAAACGGATTCGGCCCAAAAATTAACACCAAGCTTCACGACTCAGCGAAAAAGAAAGAACATTAAAATTACCTTAAAAAGAAAACTCCTTAAAAAAGCCAATTACTGTTGCGAATATGTTGCGCCCATAACCGGGACAAAGTGCAAGAGCACTTATCAACTGCAGATCGACCACCACATTCCATTAGCACGTGGAGGAAGTGATTCCCCGGAAAATTTAAGAATTTTGTGCCGGACCCATAATCTGTTGTTCGCTCAACAATGGGGACTATCTTGATGTATCCAAGACGCGTTAGTAAAATATTTAAAGATAATAATAAAAAGTACGATTAACGAGATCTGATTTGGTCACTGTAGACTCTATAATAAAAACTGAGGTAGATTAGATCAGTTCCAAGAGGAGATAGAGAATGTCGACAACTACATTATCGACTTTAATTGAAATGCTAGATACCCAAAGTGATAAAGCCGCAGAAAAAATCATCACTAAGTTGGTTGGCGTTGGAAAGAGTGCTATTCCGCGCTTAATGGAAGCTGCAAAGAATGATCAAAAGCCACGAATTCAAAAGTGGGCACTTCAAGCTCTAGGAGCCATTGGCGATAAAAGAGCCGCTCCTCTTCTTCTTAACGCTCTTGATGATGAAAGAATGACGGTCCGGCTTCATGCTCTGAGAGGCCTAGGAAAGATGAAGTACAAAAAAGGGACAAAGAAAATATCCATCCTGCTTTTAAATGATGAAAGCGGCGGAATTCGGGTCAATGCCCTTTATGCTCTAATGGCAATAAAGGACCCGTCGATACTCCCGCAAATTCAAAAATCACTTTCTGATCCTCAATGGTACGTTCGGCAAAATGCTTGTGTCGCTTGTGGTATATTAAATGCGATAAAGGCAAAACCAAAATTAAAGAAGATGTCGAATTCCGACGAGCGCAAGGCCGTTCGAAATGCCGCCCTGGAAGCCCTTTCAAAAATTGGCTAATACCGCTGGTTTTCAGCACGCCAGAGTGGTGCTAAAAACCAGTCCATATATTAGTTCTGAGGCGTTCCTGTCGTCACCCATTTCTCGACGATAGCACGCATTTTTGATGACATCAGACCCGAACGAGGCATTGGGCTTCCTGCGTCGTTAATACGAGTCAGAATCTTACTAGCGGAAGCCTTCGATGAATTATAGTTACTCAAGTCAAGACCACCACTGGCTCCAGATCCTTGATGGCAACTGAAACATTGAGTTCTAAACACATTCAAAGTTCCCGATGTCGCTGTCAATTGCGCGAAACTCACCGACGCTGGTGTATCATCGATCACGGGAGTGTCCGTCGATCCGGTACCACAAGTTGCCGTGGACTCGGCCTTTTCAATAGAAGTGAATTGCAGAGCAAACTTATCCGTTGTTTTCGTTGAAGCCATCACAAGAAGTTGCGCATTTCCTACTGGCGCTAAATTCAACGGAGTTCCTGGGCAGACAACCGCATTGATGTTGCGATAAACTGTCGCAGAATCTAAAAGCTTGTCATTCACATAGAAGAACAACGCTTTCACGCGATACTTCGCAGTTCCCGACGTAATAGACATCGTCGGATTGCGAACCGCATAACCCACTTCATTGCCGCTGACTTTCGCCACCTGAGCTTCCACGGAAACCGAAAGAGGGAATTTCGCGCTGTTTGCCGGCATGTCGCTACTTAAATTCCAAGTCAACGTTCCCCAATAGGAGGCATTGGCCTTGCTATTTACAATCGCCGCATTTGTTTTCGACAAAGTCACAACGGATTTATCAGCACCATCCGTGCCCTTACAAGACAACCACGCCGTTTGCGCTGCGGCCCACTCTGCTTTCAAACTGCTGATGGCTCCATTGTGATGAGAACCCGTCGCAGGCGGATTGTGAGTTGCACTGACAGCATTGTTTGAAATAGCGAGGTAACCTTTGTCTTTAAATACTTGATAGGAATTTAAAACGTTCTTAGAAGCAAACGCCGGAGCCTCATGATTTCCATCATGGCAACCCGCACAGTTTTGTTTTAAGAACGAGTGATAACCCGAAGCGAACTTCGCAAGCAATTGATCCTCGCAAAGATCTCCGGTAGAGGCTTCCCCTGAATCATCATCTTCTTCACCTTCAGGTTCTGTTTCTTGATCAACGCCTCCCAAAGAGTTGCCACTACTGTTTAACTGAACAGCCTTGGTGTCGATCTGAAAACCTTCCCCCAATTGTTGCCCGCAGTTTTGGAAAGCCACTAAAAGTAGAACTGTTCCAGAAACTGTGCCTAAAATTTTAAGAGCCTGAGTTTTACTCATTCTCATTGTCATCCCCTCTTAAGCAACGTGCAATTTAACTACTTTTTCAACGTCGTCGGCTTGAAGTGTTGCCGGAGCCAGTTGTTTGAACATCCCCAATTTCTTATTCAAATTTAAATAGTTCGCAAGAACAGCCGCCGCCACGTAATCCGGACGAGAACCCACCAGTGTTGTTGTATCCACACTTTGATCGCTCAAGTAGTGACCGATCTGAGTTCCGCTGGAAGTGACTTTACCATTCGGATCAAAAGCGATAATGAACTGCAATGACGATGAGTAGTCACTAGACCAAATGCTTGTCGCCGAATCAGAAGTTTCCGAAACGCAAGCTCCGTCTGTCGTCACAAGAATAAAGAGAGGCTTTTTCATACGCAAAGCCAATTCCAACATGCGACCAATTTGCACTCCCGCATCGAAGTCTTTTTTATCGGCCGTTGTTCTTAATCCCGGCGCATGATAGTCGTAACCACCCAAAGTGATGCGACCATGAGAAACGTTGCCATTCAAAGCATTATAAACAACACCCGCCGACATAGCCGTGGCATTGTTGGCTGCCGTGTTCGCGGCGATTTGATAAACTGCTTGAACGTTGGCATCTTTACGAGGATCTACGCCAGAAGCCCCACCGGCTTTAATGATTTCGCCGGACTTGATACCCGCTTCTTCCAAAGCTGTTTTCAGACCATCATCTTTAGAATTTAATTTAGCGATTTGTGATTTCGTCATCTTACCGATGAACGAACTGAGTGCATCTTTTTGTTTTTTACTCAATAAACCGTTGTCTGCAAGAATACTGGAGTAATTCAAAGCTCCGAACATCGAATCAAGGCTTGCGATATCCAAGACTGAATTCGGCGCGCCGAAAACAGGTTTCAAGTTTTCTGCGTTTGTTCCTTGATGAACTGCCGGCAAAATTTTTCCGACAAGACCTGCTTTTTCAAGAGGACCCGAAAGATCATAGAACGGACGAAGGGCCGCCTGACCCGCAGTATCGTTAGCTGTGTTTGTGCAAAGAGCCACTAGACGGGCTTTTGAAAGAGCCGCGCTGGACGCCACCGATTGAATGCCTTTATGCATTTGTGCTGTTGCTGCGAAATCCGCCCCTAAAAGTCTTTCAGTCGCAAAGCCTGTTTTACCCAGACCCAGTTTTGTATAAGCACTCAAAAGATCTCCGCCCGCATTTTTTACGACGAAGTTTCCGTGAAGGGCCGCTCCCCCACTTAAGCTTAAAGTCACAAACGGCATCATGGCTCCCGCCGCTTGTGCTTCCGCTCTTTGAGTCATAGTTAAAATGGACGTAACAGCACCTGGAACAGCCACGCGAGCTGCGAATGAAATAACCCCTGCCTCGAGCAATTCGCGGCGAGACAGACGGAGGCCTGGCAAATCGGTCTTTTCATCCAAGACTTTTTTTAGTTTATCGTTTTTCATGATTCCCCCAATTCCCCTCGTGCCCGTTTACAGAAGATATGATTCGGGTACTGCTAACATGCCCGTGCAGATAAAAACTGCAAGTTTATCGGATTCAGTAGCTTTCCCCATCGCCACTGAATCCAAAGTGCTAAAGTATTCGTCCACGGCTTCAGTGAAGAACTGAAGTTCCTCTTTTGAAGGTTTACGCATCCACAAGCGATCCGCCAAAGAAATATAAGTGTTGATAGCACCCATTTTTCCGTAGGACTTTGGACCTTGTGTAAAGTTAATGAACTTAAAGATATCCTTAGTTCCTTTTTTCTCTTTATCCACGGCCTGCTTACAAACCACACCCGCCAACGATGTCATTGCGATGATAGAGGGTGAGTTCAACAAAGAAATATCATTTTGCGGAACCAAAAGGTTGCGACGATAGTTGATCTCGCCATTGACCTGAGTCATGTTAATGTCCTTGGGAGTTAATCCCAAAAGGGACATCATGGATTCCAAAGTTTGTTTAGCATCCGTTGGTGCGGCACCGATATCACTTTGAACTTTCGTTACAGGTGTTTCCGAGCCACTGCCCGTTGAGTTTCCATTCACATCGTTCACTTCAAGACTTGCCATATCCATTTGCTGGGCGCAGTTTTGAAAGCCGATCCCCATAAATAAGAATGAAAAAGTAATACCGATGAATGCGCCAATTTTATTTCTTGTCTTCATGGCTTACTCCTCCTTCATTACGCCACACACAGGATCCAGAGCAATATCCTGATAGAGGCTTTTTAGGCTGTAATTCAAAGCTTCAAAACGATCTCCCAAACGAACGAGTGTCGTGTACTGAGTCGCTTCTAACTTTTTAAGACAAACGCTTTCGTATACGCGTTTTGCCATACACTGACTGAATCTTCGGGACTCGGAAAGCATGCGACCAAAATCCTTAGGACCATTTCCGCCGGATTTATTCGCACCTCTCCAACCAAAGAAAGTCGACTTACTTCCCAACACGGCGTTATTCACGAATGAATCGCTTTTCACCACGAAGCCGTAAGGGTAACTTCCTTTATTCATTTTCGTAGCCACGCCCGTTTCTGAGTCGAAGGCGTTGCGTGGAAACAACTTCAATTGGTCTTTTGCTTGTAAATACGGCACTATCAAATTGCCATTCGTCTGACGGGTTCTATTGATCAATTTACCTAAAAGACGATCTTTTTCTGCCACTGCTGTTCCCTTTGCAGTAAGAACATCAGAATAGTGGGCATAAATCACAGACATATCTTTTTTGCTATCAAGGTTGCATTGCAGGAACTTCTCTTGCTGTTGCTGTTCAGTCAAAGTCGTGCTGCTAAAATTATCGAGGCACACTTTAACATATTGAGTTCTGTAATCTGCATTATTTCTATTCGTTTTAAGATCCGCCAAAACAGTTTGTTTCTTTGCGCGAAAGTCCGCGATCAAATCCGTAGCGACTTGAGGATCACGAATCGTGTTTAACACAGCGTCAAGATTCGTTTTCGCTGTCGCCGCCGCAGTTCCTCTAGCAATCAAGAATTCATAACGTGTCTTATAATAAATAGAGTTTTCCTGATTTACTTCAAGATCTGGAATGATCGCCGCCGTTGCTGGATTAACCACGTCTGTTAAATATTTCGCATAGACAGCAGCAATGCCTTGATCTCTAAAGAAATCACCGTGCATTTGCGAATAGACCCCTGTGGCCTGGGAATTCGTGAAGTTGCCATAATCCATTTTTGCAAAAGCTCCGCGCATCCCGTCCATCACAGAGTGACAGCTCTTACAGCTCGTAAGATATTTATTATAGTCTCCCGCGGGAAAGCGCTCAACATCGCGACCCACGTACTGATCTGAAGCACTGGAATCCGCCGCTTCAGCCATGGAAACACAAAGGAATTGTTTTAATGAAAATTCCACCGCGCGACGGTTGGAACCACCCCCCAGATTTCTTTCCGCGAAAGTTCTGGTCGTAAATACTCCCGCAGCTTCTGGATTGTTTTTCGTGATCATCAAGTCATAAGACTTTTGATCCTGAGTATAAGGCGTGTCATAAGCTTCAGTGACCATTTGTTGTTGGCCTCTAAAAACCAAAGCTTTTGTTAAATCTAAAAAGTTTGTCTCAACTGGGATGAAATTATTTTGGTTAAAATATCTTGTTCTTTTGTCGTTTTCCGATGCAACACCTGTCACGTCGTAATAGTAGTCTGAAGTTAGAATTTGACGGAAGTCTTTGTCATCGCGAACAACGCCGGCGATCAAAGCCGCAAAATCATTGAACGGAACTTTCACCGATTCATCTTTATTAGAAAGACGAAGCGACAGATTCTTGATCTGCACATTAAGAAAGTCTGGTGTTGATGTGATATATTTTGCTGCCTCAGCGTTTTTACCAAGCGCGAGCAAGTCCGCAACAGTTTTCAGCTCCGCCTTTTTTGACGAAACCTTCACCCCTGTCATGCGTTCATAGAGACGTTTGGCATTACGCATATCCGCATCTGAAGCTGCACTAGCATTCACCGTAGCAAATGCCAATGAAGCCACAATTAGAAACTTGTAGCCCCTCATATTTCACTCCCCCGAGTGAATACATTATCGTCTAAATTTCAAAAAAAGGTGACTCACGACAGAGGGGAAAAATGCGGAACCACCGCTTCTTGCCCTGCGGATTTCACAGAATGAAACACTTTCTGTGAAAAATATTTCTATAAGTAGTTGAAAGCTCGTTCGAAAGCGTCTCAGAACAAGATGGAACACTTCGCAGAAAATCACTTATTAAGTGTTTCTTTTTCATAGATTTTTTCCTATGGAACACTCAAAGCGTTTCACTGTGAGATCAAAAAGCCCCCTAAGCGAGGGCACTCATCAGTTTCCCGTAGATTCCGTCGAATCCACCGTTGCTCATGATAAGGATCACATCACCGCGTTTTGCTCTAGATTTCAGGGCCGAAACAATCTGATCGGCACTATCAAAATCTTCTGCCGTCACGCCCGAAGTTTTCAAGTCACTGACCAACTCATGGGACGAAAAACGATTCTCTTCATCAATCTTAGATTGATCAAAAGCCTTCGCCAAAAGCACTTCGTGAGAGCCTTTAAATGCCTCCACATAGTCTTTTTGGAAAACCTTACGACGAGACGTCGCACTTCGCGGTTCAAATACCGAGAACACTTTGCGGCCCGGATATTTCTTTTGAATCCCCTTCACCGTTTCACGCACTGCTGTCGGATGATGGGCAAAGTCCTCAATCACAAGGATGCCATTGGGTTCACCCAGGATCTCTTGACGGCGCTTAACACCCTCAAAGGACTCCATCGCGATTTGAATTCTATTTTCAGAGAAACCAAGACACTTCGACATCGCCACCACAGCCGTGGCATTTAAGATGTTATAGTCCCCTGTGATTTGCATTGAGTAAGGACCCAAGATTTCACCCTTGTGATGAACTTCAAATCCCAAACCTTTTTCATTCTGGAAAAGAACCTTCGCACGGAAATCAGCATTGGCACCAAATCCGTACGTGAATGAGTTTTTGCATTTTGCCAACTGGCGAAGCTCCATGACATTGGCATCTTCCGCACAGGCAAGCAATGTTCCATTTTCAGGAATCAAAGTCATAAGACGCGCGAAAGAATCTTTCACGGCCTGTAAGTCTTTGTAAATATCCGCATGATCAAACTCAACAGAGGTTAAAATCACGTGCTTTGGTTTATAGTGAACAAACTTAGGAACTTTATCAAAGAAAGCGGTGTCGTATTCGTCACCCTCGATAACAAAGAAATTCCCCTCTGGATTTTTAAACGACTGAGAGAAGTTTTTAGGAATCCCACCAATCAAGAAGCCTGGTTTAACTCCCGCATTTTCAGCAACCCACGACATCATGGATGTCGTTGTTGTTTTACCATGGGTTCCCGAGATCACCACACTCTCGCGATCCCCAATGATGAACTCTCCCATCGCCTTAGGCAAAGACGTGTATGAGACTCCCAACTTTATAAGTTCTTGCGCTTCTTCGTTATTTGCAGAAATCACGTTTCCAACAATCACGAAGTCAGGTGTCGGATGAAGATTTTCAGCCTTATACCCTTTCATGATGTTGATACCTAGACTCTCTAACTGAGTCGACATTGGAGGATAAGGATTTAAGTCACTGCCCGTGATTTTAAATCCACGGTCTTTTAAAAGACCCGCTAAAGAAGCCATGGCTGTTCCACAAATACCCATCAAATGAATATGACTGCCTGGTTTTAAGTTCATACTAGACTCCACTACGTCGGTAATTTTCGACTATCCAATTATGTATCTCGGGACGCAATTTTCCAAAGGCTTTATTGTCTGAGCCATAGAGAACTCGATTGGATAAAATGATAACACTCATATCCATCTTCGGATCATACCAAATTGAAGTGCCTGTAAATCCCGTGTGCCCGATAGAATCCAACGAGAAGTATGTCCCGCAGCTTGCCGATCCAGGCGTTGGCATCATATATCCCATCGCCCAATCACCTTTTCCTTCAGGAAGAGCACGTCTAGCAAAAAGCTGAGCTGTTTTCTGGCGAATAGAATAACGAGCAATCCCCATTAGCTGTGAACGAAGATGCAAAGAGAACCAACCTGCATCGTCGATACTTCCGAAGAGACCCGCATGAGTCGAAACCCCACCCAAAGACCAGCAGTTCAAATCGTGAACTTCGCCTTGAATCAACTTCTTACGAACGGGGCATTCTTCCGTAGGCGCAAAAAGCCCCATGCGCGTTGTGAACTGATTATCAGGATGAAACTCTAATGTCGTTCCCAAATAGAATTTATTTTTGGTTTCTTCCCAAACATCCAGAAGAGGTTTATCGAAGAGTTTTTCCAAAACAAAACCTAAAACCAAGAAACCGACATCGGAATAAACAGCCGTCTCTTGCTTTTCAATTTTAAGACCTTGCAGAATTTCTTTTAATTGCTCGCGGCGTTTTTCTTTCGGCAATTGGGTGTTGATCTCTTGGTATAGAGGCAACCACCACGCCAAGCCCGAACTATGAGTCAAAAGCTCTGTGATTTTAGTTTCTTTATGGGGAAACCAAGAAAGAAGATCTGCGACCTTTGTTTCAAAATTCCACTTTCCCAACTCAAAAGCATACATCATCGCCTGAGTGGTAAAGATCACTTTTGTTAAGCTGGCCAGATCATAGTAAGCATAAGTATTTCCTACCGCCACGTCACAGATGATTCTTCCACCTTGATAAGCACGCACCATCACGCCAGGCGTGGTGTCGCGAATGCGTTCTTCAAGTTGTTTAATAAGATTTTTTTCTAAGACGGAAAACTTCATTATTTACGCCCTCCGGTTTTAATAACCAAGTGGCCCTTCCCTTTTTCAACATTCAACATGCAAGGTGTATTAAAAGGGACAGGTCTTTGAATGACCGCGTGACCGGCTTGCATTCCTTGAAATAAAGGAATGTTTAAATCTTCGGCCCAGCGTTTAAATACCAATCTAAAATTATTCTTTTGCGTAGAAGGTTCCTCACCCCCTACAAAATCACCTAAAATCAGACCGTGACACTGTTTAAAGAGTCCGGCTTGGCGGAACTGTTCAAACATACGATCAATGCGATAACCTCGCTCACCAATGTCTTCCACAAACAACAAAGATTTCTTCGTCTCGATTTGCCAAGGAGTTCCCATGGATGACTGCAGAACCGTGAGATTTCCCCCGACGATTTTAGATTTAAGATTTTTTACCTTACGAGCGGCCTCGTTCAACGGCTTGAGGTTTTTAAATTCCACTTCCGTTTCCTGACCGAATAAAATTTCATGCAATTCTTTTTCAAACTTAGGCGAAACAAGATTTCTTCCCAAGCGATCCAATAACGGCGCATGCAATGTCGACCAACCCCACTCTTGAATAAAAAACGAATGCAGGGAGGTGATATCACTAATGCCAATCAGAAGTTTCGGTTCTTTGGGCTTTTTTAATTTTGCGAGCATCGGGATCAAGCGATTGCTTCCGTAACCGCCACGCAAACACCAGATCACGCGAGAGTCTTTGGACTCAATGGCCGCCTTTAGAAAAGCAAAACGCGCTTCGTCTTCATGAGCGTGCAGAAAGTGCGGCTTAATAAGACCTTTAGGAATGCGCGGTTGCAATTTCCACTTCAAAAGAAAATCATGGGCGCCCTCAACTTCGTGAGGTTTTGATGGGTAACCCGGAGCCACCACATCAATAATATCACCCTCATTAAAATACTTCCAATGCGCCACGATTAAACTCTTTTGATAATGTCTTTGATCGACTTTTTATGTTTTTTACCCGTGAAGATCTCATCAATTTCTTTCGGCTTTAAAAGAACGCGAACTTGATCGTCCACCATCAATTTATCCTTCAAGTGCTCGCCATACCCCAAAGAGTGACACAGGCGTTGCACCAGAGCATAAGCGTCTTCACGACGCATGCCTTTTTGCACCAAAGCCAACAAAACGTGAGAGCTGAAAATCTGACCTTGAGAGTTTTCAATATTGTCGAGCATGCGTTTTTTATTCACAACAAGACCATCCAGCAAAATACTCATGCGATTTAAAGCGTAGTCAGCAACGATAAAGGCATCCGGAAAAACCACGCGCTCTACAGAAGAGTGACTGATGTCGCGCTCATGCCACAAAGCCACGTTTTCAAGTCCGGCAATGGCGTATCCACGAAGAAGACGGGAAAGACCCGTGATATTTTCGGCGCTGATCGGATTTTTTTTATGAGGCATTGCTGAAGAACCTTTTTGGCCCTTCGTAAATCCTTCCGTAACTTCAGCAACGTCACTGCGTTGCAAATGACGAAGTTCCACCGCCAGGCGCTCAAGTCCCGTTCCCAAAATCGCAAGCGCGTTTAACATTTCCGCGTGGCGATCACGAGGAATCACCTGAGTCGCGATTGTTTCCGCTTTCAAACGCAATTTTTTTGCAACAGCTGCCTCCACTTTAGGTGGCTGACTTGAATAAGTGCCCACGGCCCCACTCAGCTTGCAGATCATCATGTTATCTAAAGCGGCCTTCACACGTTTTTTATTTCGCTCTGTTTCGGCAAGGAAACCCGCCATTTTAAAACCAAACGTTGTGGGCTCTGCAAACATCCCGTGAGTGCGTCCCGCACACAGAGTTTCAGCATGCTTCACCACCAAAGACTTTAAAGACTTCTCAAGCCCGTCGATGGATTTCATCAACACAGCTCCCGCCTCGCGAATTTGCAAACTGAAAGCTGTATCCAAAACATCCGAAGACGTCATGCCGTAGTGAATGAACTTGCCCTGAGGTCCGACATTTTCCGCCAAATTTGAAACAAACGCGATCACATCGTGCTTGGTTTCTTTTTCAATCTCCGAAATACGTTTCACGTTGAAGCGAGCTTTTTGCGCAATCACCTTCGCAGCATTTTTAGGAATGATCCCCATCTCGGCTTGCACCTGAGCTACGGCGATTTCCACTTCCATCATTTTTCCGAATCTATGATCGGCATGCCACAAAAGGCCCATTTCAGGTCGGGTGTATCTTTCGATCACGGAACTTGTTCCTTTCTCTTTTCTTTTTGCTCTTTCAACAGTTTTTCTTTCCACCAATTCACAAGCTGACCTAAAATCATTTCATGACGTCCAAAATAAGCGCCCCATGAATAATGAGGCCACTCTTCCGGACCATCGAGTTGCAAATTGCTGTATAGAACTTTTCCACGACGTGAGCTTTGCTTTTCTCCGAAAACCGGGAAGCGCGCAGCTCCGAGTTGAGCATAAGTATAATAATACTCTTGCGGGAAACTTAATACTTGAGGTTCTGACAGGGACATACGTTCGACCAGATTCACCTTCATACGGTGACTGCGAACTGTGAGGTATTCTTTATTAAAACGCTGCACCGTTGGAATACGCATCCAAACATCAAACTGATCCGCCAAAGTCGTTCTTTGCAGGACCATCATATTCTCGTGAGTCCAGGGCGAGTACAGATCGTTCATCACCAAAGTGTGAGAAGGAAGATGGTCTCTCTCAAAACATTGCTGAAGACTTACACGGTAACGAACCCAGCACCACTCAGGTTCCAAAGGTCCTTCCGGAAAAAAGTATTTCCCCAGACGTTCATTCAAGAAATAAGTTTCTTCACTGGTGAGCATCCACACAATTTGTTCTGCACGGAAAAGACCTTGCTTCTCGCCTGACAACTCTAAACCCGTGATCGACTTCCCACCACCAAAAGACACGTCGACGATTTGATGAGGTTTGATAACCTCAACACCTTTTGTCGCCAACCACTCCAAAGATTTTTCCAAACCATTACGAGTGGCCTGACGAACTAGGAACGAAGAAAAAAGAGGAACAGCTTCCCCCGCCTGCGCGCCTTGAGCGTTAGGTTTGTACGTTGTACCTGCCCACTGATGAGCAAGATGCAAAAGCCAACTTTGTTCAAAATTAAAAGCTTCAAGATTTTTATACAGAGCCTTACTGAGCTTCGTGTTGGCACCACTCAACATATAATCTTTGATATGAGAAGAAAGAGGAGCTTTTTCGATTTTGAATTTCGTCGTAGGACCTTTGCATTCAAAGGGCCCTTCTTTAAGCCACAACGTAAATCCATTGGGAACTTCGTCGTAAGGGTCGTCCGCATACAGACGCTCCATTTGTGATTCAGAAATTTTTTCGTTTCTAAAAAAACCAAAAGGCCCTTCAACGTCTTCAGAAGGCCACACTCCCAACTTTGTGGAGACATCAACAAGAGTTGTCTTAATACCCTCTTGAGCCAAAGCTGCCGCCAACCAGTGACCGCGCCCAAAAGCAGAAATCAAGATGACCGGATTTCCCAACTCCATCGCTATTTTTACTCCTTAGTAAAGAAGGACCTAACCTGAAGTAATAATTAGAAAATCAGGCTCTTCTAAAGTCAAAGCCGCGCACTGCATCTAAACATTCCTAAGGGGCTTTTTCTTGTTATTCCCAAAGGAGCCTCTTAGACTCAGTCCGCGACGAGGTGAGCATGCGTATTCTATTCATTTTAACCCTGGTTTTCGGATTTTCTACAGCGACTTTGGACGCTAAGGCCGCCGATATGCCGAGCAACTTCTTCGAACTTTCAGCAACGACTCTCTCGGGCAAAAAGGTTCACTTCTCTACCTACAGAGGCAAAGTGGTTCTTGTCGTTAACACAGCTTCCCAATGTGGCTTTGCTCCACAACTCAAAGAACTTGAAGAATTGTACAAAAAATACGCAGACCGCGGATTTATCGTTCTTGCTTTCCCATCCAACGACTTTAAACAAGAAAAAGAAGACGCCGCTGCAATTCAAAAGTTCGCGGAAAAAGAATACGGGATCACCTTTCCTCTTTTTGAAAAAGCTCCTGTCACTGGTAAAGACAAACAACCAGTTTACCAATTTCTGACGAGCAAAAAACCAGGTCTTCTTTTTAGCGATGTGAGCTGGAATTTTGAAAAATTCCTTATCAATCGCAAAGGCGACGTGGTCGAAAGATGGAGTTCTATCACCAAACCTTCTTCGGACAGCATTGTTAAAGAAATCGAAAAAGCTTTAGCCGAACCTCTTTAAGGGATCTTCGGTCGAGATTTTATGTTTCATACTGAGACAAAGGATGAAGTCTAGACTTCGTTTTGATACTTTTTTTTGAAGTTTTGCCCTCTTTTATTCGATAATACTCAGAGGGGGAACTTGTGAAAACCGCAGCATCACTATTTCAGTTTATTCTTCTAGCGTCCCTGCTTGGTCTTTCTCTATTGCCAACGCAAGCCTACGCTCAGTCAGATCAAAAATCTTACCTCATTTCTCAAGTCGATCCCGACGAAGCTTACGATCCGTTCACGGATTACAGTGAGTTCGATGAAGAGTCTGACGAAGAAGCTGACATCAACTTCTTCCGTAACGGCCGCTTCTTTACGATTGGTCTTGCCGGCGGTTATCGCGGCTTCACAGGAAACTTTGCAGATGCTTATGAAAGTGCGCCGACTTTCGGTATTTTCTTAAGCTACTTCTTTGATCTTCGCTTGGCTATGAGTTTGGGATTCCAAACTGGCGACCATGCCGTGCGCTTTACCGTCAATAATGAATCTAAAACTTACACTGGTAACGTTTCTGTTACGTCAGTGAATTTCGACCTCAAGTATTACTTGAACACGCAAAACGTGACTCGCGGCCTGGCGGATCTAAATCCGTACATCTTGGGTGGTCTTGGTCAGTTCTATCGTACTTATACAATTGCAGGTCTAGATGGCTTTAGCCGTGACTCCACTATGGGTTTTGATTTGGGTGCGGGTCTTGAGATTCCTTTGATGCGTAAAAAAGCTTACTTGGGAATTCAAGGGACTTATCACTATGTGAACTTCAGTGACGAGAACAAATCCTACGTGGATGGCTCAGAGAAGCTGGATAAAAATCTCACCGGGGATTTCTATAACTTCCTCGTGATCCTCGGGATGAACTTCTAATCCTTCTTAAGTTTTAATCATTAAAAACCCCTTTTAAAGGGGTTTTTCTTTTTGGACCCGCAAGTTTTAAAATCGCAACGTGACTCGGATCTTTGATACGATAAGATTTCATTCATGAAAACATTGCTGCTCTTCTTTTTTATTGTTTTAGCGAGTTCCTTCGGACACACACAAACGCTTCTTATCGAAGATCCTCAGGAGCTGCAAGCTTTGGAAAGCTCAGGATTGAGTTTTAGCGAGTTGGTTTTCTCCATAAAAACAGTTAACAATAAAAAACTTGCCGAAAACATCATCTACCAATCTTTAGTTGCCGACATTCATGATGAACTCAACGATCTAAAGAAAGAAGATCCCAAATTGGGTGCCGGCATGAAATTCAATCATCGGCTCTTCGATACTGGTTGGTTAAGATCCCCTTCTGCTCGATTTGAACTTGTCGGCATTGTTAACAGAATGGATCGGACTGTTTTTAATCCCGGCACCTGCGGCGAGATCCGTCTTATCTACCGCCTCTCTTACGAAAAAACACAGGACGGAACACTTATTAATTCTCGTCTGCCAATGACAATCAACACGGTCTTTCGCCTGCCACTGAAGACATCTTGTCAAGTCGTTGCGAAGTCCTGGAATAATGTGAACGGCAAAACCATCAAAGAGTGGGCCACAAAAGAAAATCTAAAATCAGTGGAGTTGAATTTTCAAGCCACCCGATGGCCTTCAACCATTCGCGGAGACATGGGCGGACACGCCGAATACTTTATGCGTGTCTATCGCCCTCTCCCCAATGGCGCCCTGGTTCCGAGTACTTTAGAAAACACACCGGATGTGACACTTCTAAATAAGAACAAAGAATTGAAAGAGGAACTTTTAAAATGGCTTTTAAAGCCGGAAAACATTCAAGCACTGGATGCGGGAACTCTTAATATTCCAGATAAGTTCTTAACTCGAAAGGTGTCTTCTTTTGCTTTGCACGGCATGAACCGCCTGAGCAATCGCCCTTTCGATTCCATCTTTAAGAAAGATGATTTTTCCAAAGTCGACTATACGAAGCTTAAAAATATTTATGGAGCTTCCTCCTTTCGACGTCGCTTGAACGACATGACATGCGTCGGTTGCCACCAAGGACGCACCATTGCAGGATTTCACTTCCTTGGAAAAGATCCCGCGAAAACTATTTTTGCCAATTCTATTTTCTCTTCTCAGTCTCCGCATATGATGAACGAAATTTCTCGTCGCACAAAATATATGGAAAAATTATCGCAAGGCGGAAGCCCCGACAGTTCTCGTCCATTTTCAGAGCGCGATCCAAGCCTTGTGGGAAAAATGAACGATCACTGCGGACTTGGCAGTGAATACAAAACGTGGACCTGCGGGACCGGTTTAAAATGCGTTCCTGTGATCCATCCTGAAAATAATTTGGAGATCGGCGAATGCCTTCCCGACACTCGCATCGCAGGAAATCCTTGCGAGCCAGGAACGATTTCTCAGACCACGAACTCGCACAAAGATTATCTTAAAGCATCGACCAAAATGCCTTGTGGAGGTGAATCTTATTGTCAGACCACCAAGGTCGGCTTTCCCGGCGGCATGTGTTCAAATGGCTGCGATAATCTTAAATCTGGAGAAACCTGCGGAGCCATCGCTGAACTTTTCGGATTCAATCAGTGTCTTGCCCGCAAAAGACCTTTTTCAGAATGCTTAGCTGAAAACACGCGCCCAGGTGCCTTACAGGCCTGCGACAATACGATTGCTTGCAGAGCCGATTATATTTGCATGAAGACAGCCAGTGGAAAAGGTGCGTGCATTCCTCCGTACTTCCTCTTCCAACTGAGAGTCGACGGACACCCTTCGCCTATTTAAAGAAAACACCGAGAATTTGTAGAATAAGACCCAGAACAATCACGGCTGGAGCGGCCCACTTTAAAGTGAAGCTCCAGTGCGGGTACATTGTGTAGCTGACGAACTTGTCCTTATCGACGAAGCTCAGCTCTTTTTCTTTTTCTGTTGTCCCGCGATTGTAGGCAATAAGAATTCCTAAAGCGACCATCGGCAAGAACCAATTGATCAAGAGTGAATCCAAAGACTCAATCAACGAACGGCCTAAAACGCGGATGTCTTTAAATACAGAACTTGAAAGAGCAGGAAGGATCGTAAGAACAAGAGCGATCAAACCAGAATACCAAGTCGCTTTGCCCCGCTCCATATTCTTTTGCGCATCCACCCAGTTTGAAACGACAACTTCAAGAAGACCGATACTGGCATTGAGTGCCGCCATATAAAGGCACGCAAAGAAAGCCAGACCAAATAAAGTTCCCCCGCGAATACCCAAAAGATAACGAGGTAAAACTTCAAACATCAAAGCAGGATCTGTCAGAGGGACGTTCGATGCTTGAAATGCCACGGGGAAAATCATCACCACAGCAATCAATGAAATAGCCGTATCGACCAATGTCACACGGAAACCCGCCGTCGGTGCATGGTCGGATTCGCGCATATAAGAACCGAAAGTCACCATAGTTCCAAAGCCCACAGACAAAGTGAAGAAAACGTGTCCCAAGGCGTGATTCAAAGAAGACCAAGTGAGTTTTGAAAAATCAGGATAAAAAAGGAAACGCAAAACCTCGGGAGTCGAGGGCATGGAAAAAGAACGCATCACCAGAACGCCCACGAGAACCGCAAAAAGAGGCATCGTATAACTGATCCACTTCTCCAGTCCCTCTTGCACGCCCTTCACGACAACGACAACGGTAATAAGCAAATGGACGCTAGCCAACATCAGTTGCAACCAACCATTCCCCATCAACGCCGCTAAATTAGTTTTCGCCGTGACCATTTCAGGAGGACTGAAAAGAGAAATCATAAATTGGGTCATGAAATGCAAAACCCAACCGCTGATCACGGCATAGTAAGAAAGAACAACGATACTTAAGATAACTGCAAAACGACCGGCCCACTTAAATCCACGACCGGCTTTTTGACCCAGTTGCTGAGTCGCCACAATCACCGAGCGACGGCTGTTCTTTCCAACCATCAACTCAGCAATCAGCATCGGCGCACCGATGGCCAACGCCATGAAAACGTAGATCAGGATAAAAGCCCCGCCCCCGTTTTCACCAACCACGTAGGGAAAACGCCATAGATTTCCCAGACCACAGGCAGAACCAATGGCCAAAAGGTAAAATCCAAAGCGTGTTCTCCACGAGCCGCGTTTACTCATCGCTTGATCCGCCTCGGCGCGACTTCATACAGAAAATACGAATCGGAAGACCATGAAGATCCCAACGCTCTTTGATATTTTTTATCAAGAAACGACGGTAAGAATTCGTCACGCCATCAGGATGATTCGCAAATGCGATAAACGCCGGTGGCTTTTGATAAGTTTGAGTCAAATAGTAGAACTTCACATTCGTCGTTCCCCAAACTGGAGCTGGAGCCTTACGAATCGTTTCAAAGAAGAAGTCGTTCAACTCCGATGTTGGAACGCGGAAATTCATCTGGCCTGAAACCTTCGCGATCATTTCAAAAAGATCGTCAATACCAACTCCTGTTTTCGCGCTCGTAAATACAACGTGCACATCTTTAAAGAAGTGAAACACGCGCTCTACTTGTTCACGGAAAGTTTTGCGATATTCCGGAACCTCTTTACCACCAAGGTCGGATTTATTAGCAACAAGGATCACACCTTTATGATCTTCAAGAATCGCCTGCATGATGCGAGCATCTTGATCCGTAGGGCCAATCGTTCCGTCCACCATCAAAAGTACGATGTCTGCACGACGAATGGCTTCTTGGGATTTAAAGGCCGAGATGATCTCTAGATCTTCTTCACGACGAGCGGATTTACGCAAACCCGCTGTATCCACCAAAGTGTATTTCTCACCATTGTAAATAAATGGAGAATCCACAGAGTCAATCGTTGTTCCCGCCACGTCAGAAACAATCATGCGGTTTGAACCGAGAATGCAGTTGCAGATAGAACTCTTACCTACGTTGGGTTTACCTACGATGGCGATGTTCATTCCTTCTTTCACAGTTCCCGGATTCTCAGGAACTTGTTTTACAACCCACTCCAGAATCTCACCCACGCCGCGACGTTGTTCGAAAGACGCTGCAATGATATCCACGCCGAACTCATAGAAGTCGGCCTTAAACATATCTTCGTCAGAAACTTTATCGACCTTGTTAATAACAAGAAGAAACGGCTTCCCCGTTTGTTTCGCAACACGGATAATGTCCCGGTCTTCAGGAACCAAACCAGCACGACCGTCCATCACAGCGACGATGAGATCCACAGAGTGCAAAAACTCCGTGACCTGTTCACGAATAAGCTTCGAGAAAATATCTCCCGCTTCCGTGATCCCGCCTGTATCAATCAGATCAAATTGTTTTCCCCAGATATCCACAGGCTCGATGATAATATCGCGAGTCACTCCGGCCTGGTTCTTCACCACGGCTTTACGGCTGTCCGTGATAATATTAAATAACGTCGATTTACCTACGTTGGGGCGACCGATGATCGCCACCTTCGGCGCGAACTCAGTCTTCAGATTTTGTTGCATAGCCCAACTCCTTCATCATTCTCTTGTTTTCAAACCATTCTGGTTTGCTGATCACTTGGAGGTCCAAAAACACTTTTTCCCCCATCAGTTTTTCAATTTCTTTACGAGCGTCCATTCCGATTTGCTTAATCACTTTGGCTTCTTTACCAATCACAATCGCTTTGTGACTTTCTTTAGAAACCATGATCTCAGCATGAATCTTTGGAATCGGAGACGCGTTTTCATCAAATTTTATGATACGCACAGCCAGTGAGTAAGGAATCTCTTGATGCAAAGACTCAAAACACTTCTCACGAATCACTTCGCTCACCATCTCACGCACGTTTTCGTTTGTGAAAAGTTCGATATCATAAAGGGGAGCCGGAGATTCTGGAAGAAGTTCTAAGAACTCAATCAACATTGCTTCACGCTCTTCATGATCGTTTTCCGCTTCTTTCACGGAAATAGACATGGCTTTTCCACCTTTTTCTTCGATCATTTTTTTAAGAATCAAAACACGGTGCGCTTTTTCAGCGATATCCGCCTTCGTTACGATCCCGATCCATGGTTTTCCGCTTTTAGAAACCAGATCCAGAATTTTTTCAGCATCTTCCGGCTTTTGCTCATCCACGCTGACAATCGCAAGCAAAGCGTCTGAATCAGAAATTACTTCTTCGGCTTCTTTGGCTAAAAAGTTATTCAAACCTTTTTCGGCTTTAATGATTCCTGGAGCATCGACAAAAATAATTTGTCCTTGATCCGTGCTCCATATCCCCAAAATACGACGACGTGTTGTCTGAGGTTTTGAAGAAACAATGGATACTTTCTCATCGACAAGGTAGTTCATCAATGTGCTCTTCCCTGCATTCGGTTGCCCGATGAGTCCTAAAAATCCCGCTTTGTATCCCATTAGTTCGTCTCCTTACATTTAGTTTCCAGGGCATTTTTCGCTGCCGACTGTTCCGCATTTTTTTTACTGCGCCCTCGCCCTTGGGCCCAAACATCTTCTTTTACTTTCACACAAACCAAAAATTCTCGATCATGAGGAGGCCCCTCTTCCGCCAGAACTTCGTACTTCGGCGTCTCTTTGAGAGACTTCTGCACCAGTTCCTGCAATCGAGTTTTATAGTCCTTCTCAAAATCCTCACTGCCGCAAACACGCGCCGTGAGAGTTGTAAACTCGCGACGAATAAAATCTTTCGTCACTTCAAAACCGCCATCCAAGTACAACGCTCCGACAATGGCTTCAAATGAAGAGGCAATCAAACGAGGCTTCTGCGCTCCTCCGGTCAAGGTCTCCCCTTTTCCCAGATGCATGAGCTTATTTAGCTCCATGTCCAAAGCGAGTTCAGAAAGAACTTCTTCATTCACGATACTGGCGCGTTTTTTAGACAACCCACCTTCTGTATCGTTCGGAAATTTTTCGTAAAGAAACTCCCCGACCACCAAATCCAAAACCGCATCGCCTAAGAACTCCAACTTCTCGTTGTGCTCTGTGGGACTTTTTAATTCATTGGCAAAACTCTTATGAGTCAAAGCTCGTTCTAAAAGAGCGTTGTTCTTAAACTGATATCCCAGTCTTTGTTCAAGTTCCGTCATGTCAGAACCTCGCCGACCAAGTGACCTTCCATATGTTGTTTATTGGAATGGTCATAAGAAGAGATCTTCACATCCACTTCTTGTCCGGCCCAATGATCAAGGAAACTTTCAGCACCCGCAATAGCCACAGGCCAATAGTCGTGACTTAAACCTTGTCCACCTTTGGCAGCGTTCTTAAGAACCAAAACTTTCTTCGTCGTACCCAACTGAATCTTCGCCTGCTCCTCATAACGAGCAATGCTCAAGTCACGAAGTTTCGCGGCACGCTCCGCGCGAATATGAGGATATACGGAAACATCCATCGCGGCCGCTCTGGTCCCCTGTCTTTCGCTGTACGGGAAGACATGAAGTTTCGTCCAAGGGAGTTCTGCCAAGGTATTGTAAGTGTCTTGGAACTGCTCTTCTGTTTCTGTTGGGAAGCCTGTAATCACATCCATACCGACGAAAGATCCTGGAACTCTTTTAGCAATCGCGTTCAAAGATTTACGAACATCGTCTTGCGTGTATTTACGCTTCATGTGGAACAAAACGTCCGTATTCGCACTTTGAATACTCATATGGAAATGCGGACACATGCGAGGATCTTGGTACAAATCCAAAAGTCTTTCGGAAACTTCCACGGGCTCAAGACTTGAAAGACGGAAGCGAGGCATTTTGGTTTTCGCCAGAAGATTTTCAATCAAATCTTCCATCACATATTTTTTACCACCGACTTCATCTTCGTAATCGCCGATATGAACACCCGTAAGAACAACTTCGCGAGAACCCTCAGCATAAAGATCGTTGATACGATGAACCAATTCAGCCACAGGAATAGAACGGCTCTTACCGCGTGCATAAGGAATAATACAGTAAGTGCAGAAGCTGTTACAGCCGTCTTGGATTTTTAAGAAAGTGCGCGTGTGGGATTTTTCAATACCACCACCCGCTTCTAAATCTTCTTTTTTAAAGATATTGGATTTAAAGACTTTCTCTGTCAGTTCACCACGGAAATGTTTATTCAAAAGATCCGGCAAAGAACTCTTATGAGAGTTGGCCACGACCAAATCAGCACCGGGCAAGTTCGAGAAAGATCCCGTATCCACCTGAGCGGCACAACCTGTTACAACCACCGTACAAAAAGGATCTTTCACCTTCAACCGACGAATGTAGCGAAGAGCCTCTTTCGTTGCTTCTGCTGTCACCGCGCAGGTATTTAAAACGTGAATGCGCGCGTTCTTTTCTCCTGAAACAACCGGAGCAAAACCGTGAGCATTGAGATTTTTCTGGATCAAACCTGCGTCGTAAGTATTCACCTTACAGCCGAAAGTATGAACTTGATACTTTAGAGAGTGATCCATCCGCCTCCCACAAGTTCTTTATCACGGTAAAACACAGCGGCCTGACCTGGAGTCACGGCTCTTTGTGGTTCTTGGAATTTAAGTTTGTAACCCGTCTCTGTTTTAAAGACTTGCGCCAAGGAGCCTTTGTGTTGATAGCGGATTTTAACACTCATAACTTCGCCATCTTGAACATCGCCCAAAAGTTTTGGTTCAATCACGTCGACTTCATGGGCAAAAAGATGACTTTCATCTCCCACCCAAACGGTGTTGTCAGATGAATCAATTTTGATCACGAAAAGTTTTTCGTGATAATCCATTCCTAAGCCCTTGCTTTGACCAATAGTAAAGTTGTGAATACCGTCGTGGGGAGCCATCACTTCGCCTGCGGGGTAGCGTTTGATCAAGCCTTTTTTAGTCGCAAGAATCGTTTTATCCACTTGGCCCTTGATAAAGTTTTGATAGCCCATATTTCCCACAAAGCAGATACCTTGAGAGTCTTTTTTACGAGCCGTCACAAGACCGCGACTTTCAGAGTAAGCACGAACTTCAGGCTTTTTCATGTCGCCCACAGGGAATAAAAGTTTCGGTACAAGCTCTGGGTCAATCGTGAATAAGAAATAAGTTTGGTCTTTCCAATCATCTGTCGACGTGTGAATGGACGCTTTCCCTTGATCGTCATAAACGATTTTAGCGTAGTGACCAGTAGCGAGATAATCACACTCCAGCTCTTTCATCTTTTTCACAAGATGGTCGAACTTTAGATAGGTGTTGCAGTTCACACATGGAAGTGGTGTTTGCCCTTCCAAGTACGCCTTTAAGAAAGGATCAATAACTGCGGCACGGAATTTTGCTTCGCAGTTTAGAACATAAAATGGAATTCCCAAACGATCGGCCACGGCACGGGCATCATCCACGTCGATACTTGAACAACAAGTACCATTGCCTTCCTCGATATCGCAGGTGGAATAATCCCACACTTGCATCGTAGCACCGATCACTTCATAACCCTGTTCGACCAAGAGCGCAGCCGCGGCAGAACTGTCCACGCCTCCGCTCATAGCAACAAGGACTCGTCCTTTAGACATGACAAGAGTCTCCTTCATCGTTTTTTAAAGATCGCAACCTTGCGACCACAACTTTTAATGCTTCAATAAATCCGTTCACTTGCTCAGGAGTCGTCTCCCAACCAATACTCACACGCAAACTGTTTTGCGCCTCTTCGCGAGTAAGTCCCATCGCCAATAGCACAGGGCTTGGTTCCGGATTTCCACTAGAGCAAGCCGCCCCCGTTGAAACCGCGTAGCCTTTGATATCCAATGACATCAACATTGTCTCGCCATCGACACCTTTTAAAACCAAAGAGCTGGTATTCGGAAGGCGAGGTGTTTCTCCGGCTGTGACAGTGACATCTTCGATTTCAGCAAGAATGCGTGCTTCCATGTCATCACGAAGTTTCGCCATGGCTTGTGCTTTTTCCGCAATCAAGTTCACACGCTTTGCAACCACACCCAAGCAGCCAATACCCAAAGTGTTTTCAGTACCACCGCGACGATGTCTTTCTTGTGCTCCACCGTTAATCAAAGAACTAAAATTAGATCCGCGCTTAGAATACAAAAAGCCCGAACCCTTCACAGAATAAAATTTGTGACCAGAGAACGATGCAAAGTCGACACCCAGCTCTTGCAAATTCACGGGCACTTTCCCAAAACCTTGAACAGCATCAGTATGAAACAACGCGCCCTTTTTATGAGCCATCTCTGCCATTTGCTTAATCGGGAAAAGAGTTCCGGTTTCATTATTCGCAAACATCACAGAAACCAAAGCGGTCTCTTCCGTCAAATGCGCTTCATAAAAAGCCAAATCAATTTCACCGCGACGATTCACGGGAATAAAATCCACGCGGGCACCCAGCGATTGAATATGCTGCATGGCTTTGATCACCGCAGGATGTTCAACGGCGGAACACATGTAGTGCGTGCGCAGGCGTTGCTCTGGAGTTAAAAATTGAGCTGTTTGATAATAATCAAAAAGACCTTTGATCACCGTGTTGTTCGCTTCACTTCCACCTGATGTGAAAATGATTTCGAGCGGACTGCTTGCCCCCACCGCTTCGGCAACCGCTTTTCTTGCATCACGAAGAATATTCTTCGGCTGTCGACCACCCCAATGAATGGAGCTGGCATTACCCCAAGCTTGCGCCAGTTCGGGCATCGCTTCGAGAACTTCCTTGCACACAGGGGTCGTGGCATTATGGTCGAAATAATGAAAGATTTTGGTCTGAATCATAGGTCGCAGGAAGGTAGCATACTTCTTAAGTATTGAAAACTTCTAAGAATATTTAAGCACTTACCATGTCTATCGCGTTAACTACGCTGCAATTTATACATACGGCCCCCGGCCAGGATGCTGCCGCCCGAAGGACAGAAGCTGGACTAGACCTCGGATTTCCTTATGTTTTACCCCAATCTACCGATAAACAAAGAGATGAGTCTACATGCATGGTTTGAACATTTTAAAGAGCAACTTCAAGGACTTACAGAATCCTTTGAACAAAGTGGTTCGCCCTTGAGCCTTTTGGGTTATGCCCTGAAGGAACAACGCCTCCGCTCGGATGAATATTTAAACTGGGCGATGACTCATTATAAACTACCCAAGCTTCAGTCACGATTTTTTACAGAAACTCCTCTTTCCCAGGAAATGTTCGCAAAGTGGGCGACCCATTACCCGTGGTCTGTGGAGTGTCTGCCTGTGGCGGAGTGGGACGGATCCCTCATCGTAGCATGTCTTCAGCCGCCACAGGATTTTCCTTCAATGCCTTCAAGCATTATCGTCTTCGCAAGGTTCGAAGATTTGCAAGAAGCGTGGAGAAAATTCCATCCGGAAAAAACGGCAGCAACTCCTACTGCGTCTGCGAGCTCTGAGGCTCCAGATGGTATTGATCTCTCTATCGCCACAGTCACAAAACAAGGATCTGGCGACAGTTTTTCATTTGAGGATTTAGGAGTCAATGACACTGCTCAATCATCCCCGTCTTTGGAAGTCTTAGACGAGTCTGCTGAAAAATCTGAAGAGAGAATGGACGGTCTTTTCGATGGACCGACAGTGATTCGCCTTGAAGCTTTGACTCCGAAAGAAGAAACTCCGACGAATTCAAATCCTGTTATTGAAGTTGTATCTACAGACGATGCCCTTCAAGAGCTTTCTGCAGAGTTAGAACCTAAAACACAAGTCGACGAGTTGGTTTTAAATGAAGAGCCAGCCCCTGCCGTTGCAGCAAAAGCTCCGATCGTAGCGGCATCTCCTGTGAGTGAGTCTTCAGCACCTAAAAAAGCGAGCATCCCACCGCCGCCTCCAAAATCGGAGATGCCTCCACCTTTTGAAGACAGCTTTGGAAACAAACCGATTCCTATCGTTCCCCGTCCCGCAGGAGTGGCGAAACCCACAATCAATCCCGTGGCGAGTGGAAACTTTGCTTTAGATAAAATGAAAAAGAAAAATGCCCCTTTGCTCAACGAAAAGATCAAGCAGGTCTTAAGTGAAATGAAAGTGCATTTTGAAAAATCCATGATCTTGACTTTGGATGAGCAAGAAACTCAATTGACGGCTTTTGCTTGGGATGAAAACTTCCAAGGCATGAAAGACACGTCGATGCGGTTCCCTCTGCAAACTCCAAGTATCTTTAATATCGTGGCTTCCACACAAAAATCTTTCCATGGTTATATCTCTTTGAATGAGATCAATGAAAAATTCTTTGAGGGTTGGAATCAAGGACGCATCCCCGACCACGTGACGATTTCACCAATTATCGTGAATGAAAAACTCGTGGGCATGCTGATGGGTTTTGCGGAAAAATCAGCCTACAACAAAATTTCTTTAAATCTGGCAGAAAAACTATCCACAGACTTTGTCAAAGGATTGCAAGCAGCTTAAGAATAACAAGGAGTTTTCTGTGTCTTTGGTTTTACTCTTGTTAAGTTTCGCATTTGCACAAAATCAAAATGCATGTTCTCAACACAACCCGATGGATGCAGACGTACCAGTATGCCCGACTTCCGGAAGCACTTTGCTTTCAGAAAATTATCCAATCATGGCAGCCACTGTTTCGGACAATCAAGGTGGTTCTGCGTGGGTGAAATCTTACGTTACAAAAGTCATAAAAGCACAACCCGGGAAACCTCCCCAATTTTTTCTTCACGTGAAACCGGAAACATACGAAGAACTTGTTGCTGAACTTCGCAAGCAAGCCCCCTCCCCACAAGTCGCCGATCAGTGGATCAAAGGACTCACTCGCGTCGAAGGACAAAATCGCTGGAACTGGCAGCAGGACTACTTTGATAATTTCTTTAACCCAAAAACAGGCCAACCTGTTTTGCGTGAAGTTCAAGGTTACGGACGTCATGGCGACTCATACACCTCAATGATCAGCTCCACGTCCAAAGAGTGTAACATCCACGCAGGTCCTCTTTTGGAAAATAATAATTATAAATCCGGTCATAGTGGTGGAAATATCGAAGCGGTAAATGGCCTTTGCCTTTTAGGTGCGGATCACTTTAAAGGTGATGAATGGTTCTCTTATGCGAAGTCGACTTGTACAAATATGGACGCTGCCGTTAAAACTCCTTCGGACTTTTTAAAGGTCGGCCACACGGATGAAATGTTTAAAACTCTAAAAGACCCGTCACAAAAGCCTCCCTGTGATTTTTCGCTGGCTTTTGCAAGTCCAAAGAAGGGTCTTGAACTGTTAAAAGCCAATCCGAATGGTCGCGCTTTTGATTTTTCCAATGTGTCTGGCGAAGACATTGTATCCCGCATGAGACAAGGTGGATATCGTGAAATGTGCGCGGCCTACATGGAAAATAAGAGATCACAAAATCCTTCCTCTCCGGGATCTCCAATAAAATCTCGTCCTGGCAAAGGCGTTTCTCAGCTCTTATGGGAAATAACTTTGGCAAAGGCCTGGGCTGGGGTGACTGTAATCACTCCGGAATCAAAACTTGAAAAACTTTTTAAAGAACTTGATGCAGCTTCCGCTACACAACCTAAATCAATGGAAGAACAAAGACAGCAAAGAGAAAAAATCGCTGAGATTAGAAACAAAATTACAGCCGAGATGCGTAAATCCGGTTATGTTAAATCAAACTCAAAAATGGACGATACTCTTGAGTGCTACAATATGACGAACAAAGATCTCGCAAAGATCATAGAGTCCGACCAAGAGATGAAAGACTTTAACGAGGCTGTCGAAAAGTCCATTCAGGAGTTTAAAAAAGACCTCCTGGCCAAACTCAAAGCCAAATATCCTCAATGCTCACCTAAGACCATTGATATACCAGATATCTACACAGGAATGATGGACTACGGCCAACAGCCGGCAAAGTATGCCGTGGGATCAGGGCTTTCTCTTTTCCCGAATCCAACAAATGGAGAGATCGTTGGCGATACTTATATTATGCCAGAACCCGTCAACCCTGCATTTAAAAGTGAAATTGATAAACAAGTAAAGGGACTGGGTCTTAAGACAGATTACATCGACACTCATTTCGCACACGCCAAACAAGGTAACTTACACTGTTCTAGTCACGCCATCCGTTATTGCCGCCCTCAAGGAGGTGCAAGATGATAAGAACCATGCTCTTTACTTCTTTTCTCGTCCTGGGTTTATTCTCTTTTGCAAATGCGGCGGAAAATCTTTATTCGTGCAAAATTGAAGACGCTTGGCTGCAAAAGCAAAAGCTTTCGGGATCTGTGAATGTCAGCGACCTGGATCATGCAGAAATTCAAATCGTTTCTTCTTCAGAAACGGTGACCTGCCCCCTTGCTGTTGAAAGCGTTCAAGACAACTCACTCGGAAAAGTTTCCGAAGTCGTTTTTAAATTGCTGCCCGAGGCGTGCACACCTTTTGAAAAATCCTTTAATCGCAACCTCCGAAAACGCATTACACTCAATGTTTCTACACAGCCTGGAACACCCGCGCCCGCAGCACAAATCGCGTGGAGAAATCGCACGGGTTATTCGGATTGCAAAGAGATCTTGAACAACTTAAAAGATCACGGCATTGGAACTCGCTTTCCTCAATCCCAAGAACAAAAGAAGGAATCCCAGCTAAAAGGTACTAAATAGTGCTGTCTGTTTTTTAGACAGTTCAGTATTTACTTCTTAACTCCCATCATAATTCCAGAATACTCAATGGGGGCCTTGCCTTAAAACCCTCTTCACAATAGAACTGCGCTCTATGAATTACCTACGCAGTTTCTTTTTATTAGTTCTTCTGATTCCTTCAACCCTCTTTGCTGAGTCAATCACTCTGAAAATCACGAGTGTTCACGATGGGGATACCCTCACAGCTATTGGCATCACAGATTCGCAAAAGTATAAAGTGCGCCTGATGGGCGTGGATACACCTGAAGTTGATTTCTATAAGAACACCCAAGGTGACGTGTCTTTCAAAGCCCGAGACGTATTAAAATCCATGGTACCAGAAGGCTCTACGGTCACTCTTTCTGACGACAGCCAAGTCGACAAACATGGTCGCGTGCTGGGACGCCTTATTAAAGACGGAATGGATGTAAATAAAGAAATGCTCAAACAAGGTTGGGGCGTGATGTACTTTATCTATCCTTTTGAAAAACGCATCGTGAGTGACTACAGCAAAGCGGCTAAAGAGGCTTTCGACAACCGTCGTGGTATTTTCTCAAACGAATACAAAAACACCGAAATCCCCTACCAGTTCCGCCTCCGAGTTCGCAATCAAGTGGGCCGAAATCCCGTGGGAGACTTGGAACTTAAAAAAGTAGTTTCCCCTGATGACGTCGAAAAAATCCCGGTTTGGAAAAGAGTTTTCTTTCCAGACCTCGATTTAGCTTATGCTAACGGATATAAATAAACGCGCTGCAATTCAAAAAGGTACGGCGTACCTCTAAACAAGACGGCAGATGATTTTACGAGTCTCTGCCGAGACTTTTTCAAACTTCACTTCGACTCTTTGCCAGTTCAAAGGCAAATAATCAAAATCCAAACGATTGGCCCACTCAATCACAATCAAACCCTGCTTCTGAGAAAACAAATCCCAAAAGCCTGAGCTTTCCAAATCGTCGTCATCTTTCAGACGATAAAGATCAATATGGTCCAGGGATTTTCCTTGAGTGTTTTCATAGCGAAGATGAATCGCAAACGAAGGAGACTGCACGTCTCGCATTCCCAAAGTCTCTGCAATCATTTGCACAGAAGTGGTTTTACCCGCACCGACGTCGCCGCTCATAAGAAGAATGCAGCGCTCATTTAAGTGCGGCAGGAATTCATTCCAGAACTCTTTAAGCTCAATGAGATTATTCACTGTTCTTTCCGAGTTCAGGATTGTCGACATTACTTTAAGATCTTTCTCATCTTACGAACAGACGTTTCCAGACCCTCTTCAAGAGCGTAACAGATCAAGGAGTGACCGATATTCACTTCTTGAAGATAAGGAAGTTTGTTGATGAGCTTTGAATGATGATAATCAAGGCCATGGCCCGCGTGAACATTCAAACCCAAATAGTTCGCCCATTCCGCTGCATCCACTAAACGTTGCCATTCTTTTTCTTTACGGGACCCTGTGAGATGAACCCATTTTCCCGTGTGAAATTCAACAGCATCCGCGCCAATCTCATAAGACGCTTCAACCTGCTCCATAGAAGGCTCGATAAACATGGAAATTTCAATACCGATACGTTGAAGTTTTTCAACCATCGGAGCCATTTTCTTAAAGCCTTTCTTTACATCAAGGCCGCCTTCCGTTGTTAGCTCGGCTCTTTTTTCAGGAACAAAGCACACCCAATCCGGACGGTACTTCTTTGCAAAGGAAACCATTTGCGAAGTGGCTGCCATTTCAAGATTTAAAGGCACAGGACAAGACTTCGAGAGAAGCTTTAAGTCTTCCAACTGAATATGACGACGATCTTCACGAAGATGGATCGTGATTTGTTCAGCGCCCCCTTTTACAGATTTCTTAACCATATCCAAAAGATTGGGATAAGGCGTAGTGCCGCCTCGAACCTGACGTAGGGTTGCTACGTGATCCACATTCACACCAAGACGAATTTTATGTTTCATATTATGATAGCTCTTTTTCTAAGAAGGATGCGATCTCTTCAGCAAACATGCTGATTTGTGCTTTGTCTGGTCCCTCGACAAGAACACGGATCACCGGTTCTGTTCCAGAGAAACGGACAAACACACGTCCATCACCATTGAGTTTCTTTTCAATACTGCGAATCATGTCGTTGTAGCCCGCAAGATCATGAAGCTCTGTACGACGTTTCACACGGCAGTTGATAAGAACCTGAGGCACGTCTTCAAAAACGCGATTCAGTTCACTCATTTTTTTGCCTGTCTGTTTCATCACCGCAAGAACACCAAGAGCCGCGATACAACCATCACCTGTTGTGGTGTGATCCAAGAAAATGATGTGACCTGATTGCTCACCGCCCAGGTTGTAACCATTTTTTCTCATCTCTTCGACAACGTACTTATCACCCACACCTGTTTTAACAAGCTTGATGCCGGCTTCGCTCATGCGCTTTTCAAGGCCGAAGTTCGACATCTGTGTCGCCACCAACGTGTCCCCCTTCAAAAGCCCGCGCTCTTTCATATGCAGAGCACAGATCGCAAGAATACGGTCACCGTTGACGATCTCCCCTTTTTCATCGACCATGATCACGCGATCGGCGTCACCATCAAGGCTGATACCCACATCGGCACGGTACTGTTGAACCGCTTCAGAAAGTTTTTGCGGATACAATGCACCGACTTTGTCGTTGATATTTGTTCCATTAGGATCATCACCCAATTGAATCACTTCAGCACCCAATTCTTGGAAGACCGAAGGAGCCACTTTGTAAGAAGCTCCATTGGCCGTATCCAAAACGATGCGCATACCATCTAGAGTGTACTCAAGAGGGAAAGTGCCCTTCACATAAACGATGTAACGACCTTGCGAGTCTTCGATACGCTTTGTGCGGCCGATCTCTTTGCTTGGTGGCAAAAAAGTGCTCAGATCTTCTTCAAGAACCAAACGCTCGATTTCTCTTTCCATCTCTTCAGAAATTTTAAAACCATCAGCGCCGAAAACTTTGATACCGTTGTCGTGAAACGGATTGTGAGATGCGGAAATAACAATCCCCGCAGCCGCTCTCATGGTGCGAGTTAAATATCCAATTCCTGGAGTTGGAAGTGGACCCACAAGTTGCACGAAAATTCCCATCGAGTTCAAACCACTCGCAAGAGCTTGTTCAATCATGTAACCCGAAAGACGCGTGTCTTTACCGATAACCACTTTACGAGCCAGAGCCGGAGAGTTGTTGGCCTGTTTTTGAAGCATGTAACCGATAGCTTGCCCGATTTTAACTACCATGTCCGGAGTCATTGGCCACTGATTGGCAGTGCCACGGATTCCATCCGTACCGAAAAGCTTTGAAGACTTTTTTTCCACTTTACTGACCTTTTTGTTCGTCATGAGTCGGGCCTTTCACCTTAACCACTTCCGCCTGAATCTGGTTCGGACGGACACCCAAAATTTTTACACCAATGGGGACTTCAATTTTATTCATAGGGATGTCGACATAAACAACCCCTTCGCCCCTTTGTGAGATATCAAGAGAAATACTCTGAGACAGAGAACTCTCCAAGAACTTTTTCAATGAGGATCTCGGCCCCGAAACTTTTACTTTAATGCGATCCGTGGTTTGCGCCACAACATGCATTCCTGGAGCTGTTACCAGTTCAATATCGATGTTTTTACTTAAGACAAAGTCCCTACGACCTAAGATCGTGAGCCACAAAATCAAAGAGATAAAAAGGGCGACGATCTTATAGCTGAAATTTTCCGTGATAATATTGGACCAGCGGCGTTTCATTACGTCACCTCCCCTTGCTGAGAGAAGGCTTTGTATTTAAGACCAAAGGTTTCATAAAGGGCCTTGCGGATATCGCCTAATTCGACGTTAGGGCTCAAATGCCCCCCTTGCACGATACCGATAGATTTATTTTCTTCAGAAACCACAAAGACCAACGCATCGGTTTCCTCTGTAAGACCAATGGCAGCTCTGTGGCGAGTTCCCAAGTTTTTATCAAGAGCCGGATTTTTACTTAAAGGCAGGAAACATCCTGCGGAGTGAATTTTTCCGTTACGAATTAAAACGGCCCCATCATGCATGGGGCTTTCTGGATGGAAGATGGAAGCTAAAAGTTCCGCTGAAACTTTCGACTCCATTTCTGTTCCAAATTCAATGTGATAGTCGATGACGATTTCACGCTCTACAACCACAAGCGCACCGAAGCCTTTTTGTGCTGTGAGGATAATGCCCTTTGCGATCTCTTCGATCACTTGAGTTTCTTGAATCGTGGAAGCATCACTAAAGAACGGGTTGCTTCCGATATGAGCCAAGGCACGACGAATCTCCCCTTGGAACAAAACAACCACGATCACAAATAAATTTGAGAAGAATTTTTCTAAGATCCAGTTGAAGGTGAAAAGCTCAAGCCAGATACTGAGGATGTAGCCTATTGCCAGGACCCCCAGGCCCGAGAGCATTTGAATGGTTCCGGTTCTTTTGATCAGAACCAAGATACGATAAACAACCATCCAAACCAGAAGCATATCAATCGCATCTTGCACGCGCAGATGCTGGATGATGAATACCAAGTTGTCGACAAACTGTTGCAACATCAAGATGCCTCTAAAACGTTAAAAGGCCCCGACACTATGTCGGAGCCGTTATTCGCTAATATTAAATTGTCACAGGGCCGGTGTTGCCTACGGGGTCACCTGATGGATCTTTTTTCGTAGAGACCATCACTCCCAAACCACCACCGTCTTTTTTGCTATTACGGTATTTTTCAATTTCCGTAACAGCCGCACCGTTCACAAGCATTTCAACTTCATGACCGTCGATTGTTTCGTACTCAAGAAGAGCTTGAGCCAATCTTTCCAAAGCGTCTTTGTACTCAGTCAAGATACGAACCGCGATTGTGTAACCTTCGTTGATGATTTTAGAAACCTCAACGTCGATCTCTTCTGCTTTCGCTTCAGAGTATTCTTTGTGACCTTGGTGACCGTATTGCATTCCCAAGAACACTTCACCACCGCGTTTTTCAAAAGCCAAAGGTCCAAGCTTACTCATACCCCATTCACACACCATGCGGCGGGCGATGTCAGTGGCACGTTCGATATCGTTACCTGCACCCGTTGTGATGTCTTTAAAGATCACTTCTTCCGCTGCACGACCACCGAACAAGAAGGCGATCATTTTCTCTGCCGTTGCTTTAGACAAAGACACGCTTTCTTTTTCTGGCAATGTTTGCGTCACACCCAAAGCCATTCCGCGAGGAATGATTGTTACTTTATGGATTGGATCCAAACCGCCCAATTTTTTATTCACCAATGTGTGACCCGCTTCATGGTACGCAGTCACTTTTTTATCTTCATCCGAGATAACCATAGACCTTCTTTCAGAACCCATGATGACTTTGTCTTTCGCTTTTTCAAAGTCTTCCATCTCAAGATATTTTTTATCCGTGCGAGCGGCCACCAGAGCTGCTTCGTTCACAAGGTTTTCAAGGTCTGCACCCGAAAAACCTGGAGTTCCGCGCGCAATCTTCATTGGCTCCACATCAGG
Source organism: Bdellovibrio sp. HCB-110 (assembly GCF_047323225.1). Classification (GTDB taxonomy): domain Bacteria; phylum Bdellovibrionota; class Bdellovibrionia; order Bdellovibrionales; family Bdellovibrionaceae; genus Bdellovibrio. Next base: position 1,982,881 of record NZ_CP178750.1, on the reverse strand, counting down.
ACCCAATGGAGTTTTGCGCATGTGAACAGCAAGAATTTGTTCACGGCCTTTAAGGTCTGGCTTATTCACAACCACGCGACGGTCAAAACGACCTGGGCGAAGAAGTGCTGGGTCAAGAACGTCAGGACGGTTCGTCGCTGCGATCAAGATCACACCTTCCGAAGATTCAAAACCATCCATCTCAACAAGCAATTGATTCAGAGTTTGCTCACGTTCGTCATGACCACCGCCCATGCCAGCACCACGATGACGTCCTACTGCATCGATCTCGTCGATAAAGATCAAGCAAGGAGCATTTTTCTTACCTTGTTCGAAAAGATCACGGACACGGCTCGCACCGACACCCACGAACATCTCAACGAAATCAGAACCAGAAATTGTAAAGAAAGGCACACCCGCCTCACCCGCAACAGCGCGCGCAAGCAAAGTTTTACCTGTTCCCGGAGGACCTACTAACAACACCCCTTTAGGAATGCGACCGCCGAGTTTCGTGTATTTTTTTGGATCTTTCAGGAAGCTTACGATCTCTTGCAAATCTTCTTTCGCTTCATCCACGCCGGCCACTTCTTTGAACGTCACACGGTTTTTATGCTCTGTAAGAAGGCGTGCACGGCTTTTGCCAAATGACATGGCTTTACCGCCACCCACTTGAATTTGGCGCATGATAAATAAGAACATCGCCACGATCAAAATCAATGGCAACCAGTTCACGATAAATGTTTGGAAGAAACCACCACTATCAGCACGCTCGTAATTTGGAGTGATGCCGTGCTCTTGAAGGAATGCAAGCCCCTTGTCGCCCGTATTTCCCACAATCGCAAAATGAGTTCCGTTATATTTTTTTTCAAATTCTGGTTTTAATTCGCCGACGATTTCACTCGTGTCTTGGCGGAATGTCACAGAGGCTACTTCCCCGGATTTCACCGCATCGGAGAATTTCGGATAGTTAAAATCAGAGATCACTCTTTGGTGCTTACTCTCATAGGCTTGAAATAGAAAAACAGCCATGATGATCAGGAAGAACCAGAGAGCCAGCGTTTTCTGAGTTGAGCGCATTTCAGTTCCTTTCAGTCGGAGGTCAAGTCACCCTCAAGGGTAACATGGATGCCATCTCAAAAAAAGAAACTTCGCAATGAGAATTCGCCTCTCTCAAATCAGGACTGGACCTTGACTTGCTCTGCGTTAACTTCCCAGTGACACCCACCGACTTTGAATGTGATCACTTTTTGCGACTTGTCCAGGCGCTTTTGAATTTCTTCGAGGTGAGATTGCGAAAAATCGCGTTTTCCGAGGGCAAAAAGGTATTGGGCCAATAATCTTTTTTGTTCAAAAGGGCTTAAAGTGAGATAAAATCCGCGCGAAAGGCCCTGTGTCTTATAAGCCTCATTTTGACTCAGGAGATCACCCCACGGACGATTTTCAATTTCAAGTGCGATCGTTTCAAGTGAACGTGCTAAGGCCGCCGATGCACCACGCGCACGACGGTCCAAAACTTTAAGCCACTCTTCACGAATCCAATTACGCAAAGGGTCCAGGGAGGCATTTGTCGGGTCTTCAAGAACGCGCCATTTTTCTTCACGCAGATATTTTTTAAGCTCTTTTTTAGTCACATCCAAAAAGGGACGAAAAATTCCGTCTTTCAAAACGTGCATGGCTTGAAGACCTTGCGCTCCGGTTCCGCGAACTAGACGTAGCAAACGCGTCTCTAACAGATCATCGCGATGATGACCCGTTGCCAATAAATTAAACTTTTCTTCCTTCATCAAACGGTCCAGAGCTTCATAACGAAGTTCCCGATACTCGGCTTCAGATTTTGCCAAAATGGAAGATTTAAGAGGGTAAAATGCGATGCCTAATTTTTTACATATTTTTTCGCAAAAAACTTGAGCTTCCTTACGGTACTCCTGATTGGAGTCTTCACCATGATGGAAGTAACAAGCTCCTAAAAGATCTTTTTTATGAACTTTAGAAAGAACACGCAGCAGAGCGACGGAATCAGTTCCACCAGAGAGCGCGACTAAAATCTTTTTCTCTTGCAGGGAATGAAGTTTGATCAATTTCCATACATGATGATCCAGATCCTGTTTCGCTCTCACCAATTTCACTTCATCTCTCCTGCAACGGCCACTGTTTTGATATTTACGAATTCAAGAATTCCGAAATGCCCGAGTTCCCGACCATAGCCAGACTCTTTCACGCCCCCAAAGGGAATGCGCGGGTCCGACTTCACATAATCATTCACTACGACAAAACCAGCCTGCAACTCTTTTTCTATGAGTTCTTTTCCTTTTTTCAGATCCCGAGTAAACACTCCTCCACCCAATCCATAGGGGGATGAGTTGGCAGCTTGAAGAGCCTCTTCCGTACTTTTTACGACGAGAATTGAAGCCACGGGGCCAAACACTTCTTCTTTGTGAAGTTCCGGATGGTCTTTTTCAAAAACCACAACGGTTGCTGGATAAAAAGCCCCCGCGCCTTGCGGTGCTGAGCCACCCAAGACGACTTTTCCACCCCAAGATTTAAGTTTTTCAACTTGCTCCATGATTTGTTTTTTGAATTTCACACTGGCCAAAGGCGCGATCTCTGCGGCCTTCATTTCATTCACAAAATGCTGGATAAATTCTTTTGAGACTTTCTCATGTACGATAAATCTTTTTCCCGCAACACAGCTTTGTCCGCAGTTGACCAGGCGGGCTTTTACGCAGGTTTTTGCAGCCGCTTCAACATCGGCATCCTCAAGAACGAGGTAAGCATCACTGCCACCTAATTCCAAAACAATCTTCTTTAAATTCTTCGCCGCTTCCATGGCCACTGATTTTCCACCCGCACTGCTTCCGGTGAAAGTCACTCCATGCACACGCGGATCGGCAATCACTTTTGCTGCGACTTCGTGGTCAACTTGAATATTGCGCAAAAGTTTATACTTCGGTGTGAGATCCGAAAAAATCTTGCCAATAAGCTCTGCCGTTCCTGCCGTGAGATCGGCGTGCTTAAGAACAATCACATTCCCCGCCATCAAGGCCGGAGCGGCAAAACGAATCGTCTGCCACAAAGGAAAATTCCACGGCATGATACTAAAAACAACTCCCACGGGTTGAAAGCTGACTTCCGCATGGGTGTAGGGAGAAGAAACCGCCGCTTGATTGCGCAACATTCCCGGCGCTTCCTTCGCATAGAATTCACAAGTGACAGCGCACTTCTCCACTTCCGCTTTTCCTTCGGATATGAGCTTTCCCATTTCTTGATGCATCATTTGTGCTATTTCGGTTTTATGAGAACGCAAAGAGCTTGCGAGATTGTGAAGAACTTGCGAACGCTCTTCCCAAGAGGCCTTACGCCACACTTGGAAATCTTTGGCAGCATCGCTGATCGCTTTCTGCGCCCCTTCCCATGTCACATGCTCATAGGTTTTTAAAACATCACCCGTTGCAGGATTGACAGTCGAAAATGAACTCATAACAACCTCCACCAAGAAGGCTGCCATAAACAAAGCTTAAGGTAAACCGCAGAGCAGAAAGGATGTAATTAGAGGGCCGTAAAGACTTGTTGAAATGAAAAAACAAGGCCGACAAGGAAAGCCCCTGTCATCGTGCCCCAGGCGACAGACTTGTAGAACTTGCCAAGTTGCATAGCCGCGCGGGCATAAGGTCTCTCAGAAGATAAAAGAGGAATGGGCGTCACAATCGTTTTAATAAACTGGTGACAGCATCCACAAAACAAAATGACTGAAATAACGCTTAAGAGTTCTTGATCCATGACTCTCTTATCGGACGAAAATGTCTCAACTTGAGATCGTCTTTGGTCGAGTTTTAAGACTTCTTTTCAGAGTCCGAGCCAGTGTCCTTTTTTACAATATCGATTTCGGCTGTGATTTTGAATTTATGAGTTTCGGCGAATTTCGAAGCTTCCTTTACGAAGTCGATTTTTTGAATGATACCCACGATTTCTTTGGTCACTCGCTGAGTGATTTCATCTTTGGATTTATTCGCGCCTTGCAAAAGAAGATTCATCGCTTCCTTGGGAAGTTTTAATTCAGAAACATAGGCGCGCAAACTTTCCTCAGTCATGAAAGCCGCACTGACTCCCGCTGTAAAAACTTTTTTTACAGTGTCGCCAAGAAGACCTTTAAGATCTCCCGGCTGGTCTTTTTCGTCTTTCTTGTGACTGTCATCAGACGCCATAAACCTGCTTTACTCTTTTGTGGTAACTACTGATCATATTCGGAAGATTCACGCTGACCAATGCATTTGCAATAGGACCGGGAACAAACATACTGAAGGTCGCTTCGACGGTATAAGTCGCGCGAGTTTTGCCCGCTTCGTTTTCAAGTTTCCAGGAGCCCACGGATGTTTTAAAGACATCTCCAGAAGCAAATTCCCAAGTGATGCTGTTCGGAGCATTCTCTGTCATCCAAAGATTGTATTTGAACGACTTGATAACTTGAACACTGTATTCCACAAGCTTCTTATTGCCTTCCGTTTTAAGCACAGTGCACTTTTTCACTTCAGGAAGAAACTCATGATACTTGTCGTAGTCAGAGATGATTTTAAAGAATTGCTCAGGTGTACAATTGAAAACTTCGGTGGTTGATGCTTTTGCCATAGGCTTTTAGTGTGACTTTGCAGTAACACTGAGTCAATCGCCACCTAGACCATGCAGCGATTATGTTACAACTGTCGCTTTGCACCCATAAACTTCGCGAAATCTTTAATTCTCTCCTCGACTGCGGACGTTTGTTTTCGCTAAATTTTGCTCACACAGCTGTTCTCGGCTAGCGAGAAAATCTTGCCATCCATGAGCGGCCTTTCTGACGAGCATCGTGCTCGCCAGAGTAAGCAATGGAAGAGGGCCTAAAAATAAAGAAAATCCTTTAGAGACAAGTCCGCTTATCGAGAAGATGAAACTGGACACAGACTTAGTCACTCAACTTCAGTTTGAGATTCAATCTGACGAAAGCCAAAAGCACTGTGAAAATTTTGACTGTATTTCGCCCGTGTCTAGCCTTGCGTTAATTTTATTTGTAATGAAGATTTCTCTTGGGACGGTTACAGCAATTCCTTATCTCGCTGCTGCTGAAAGATATTTTCTCCAGGGAGGCGCCTCGTGTTTTTAATTTTGTTTCTTTATACATACAAAGTCTGAGCTCAATAGACGTCTTTATTAAGGAATTTCAAATCTCCATTTTCTCCTCAGAAAACTGCAAAAATCACTCTGAAATTTCCGTGGTATTGTACTTCCACGATGGCAGTTAGAAGGCCTTCGGAATAGGTGCTTATGATTGGAGAAAAAGTGAATCTCAAAATATTGAATAAATTTGAACTTGATCAAAGAATTAAATCATTAGTTTCTAAAGAACGTGAACTGCTTCACGAGATTCTTTTGACCATCAAAGAAATAGATCAACGCAAGTTGTATTTAGAATATGGTTTTGCAAATTTATTCTTATATCTTGTTGAAGGCATTGGTTATTCTGCAGGAAGTGCTCAACGTCGAATTGATGCGGCAAGATTATTGGGAGAAGTTCCTTCTTTAGGAGAAAAGATTCAATCCGGAGAAGTGAAGCTCCACCAGGTATCTTTAATTCAGAAGGCGGCGCGAGACGTCTTTAAAACCACCCATAAGAAAGTCACTGCTGAAGAAAAACAGGAACTTCTGGAGCAAATCACTTCAAAGAACTTCCAAGAATCACAAAAGGAAGTGGCTTCATTCTTTGATTTACCTGTGATTGAAACGACAACTCAAGTTACTCAAGCTGATGAAAGTGTTCGCTTATCTTTGACGATTTCAAAAGAACTGGCTGACAAAATCCAACGAGCTCAAGCCCTTTTATCCCATGCTATTCCTTCTAATGATATTGTGGACTATTTGGAATATGTTACTAATCGTGTGATCAAACAGAAAACTACCGTAAGAATTAAAAACGATAGCAATAGGCATGATATTATTGAACAAGAGAATATCGCTGCTGAACAGAAACCTATTATTTGCAACACCGGTCAAAAAAATATTGCCATCGCGGAAGTAAAACCCTTCACCGCGAGAACTAAAAAGATACTTATCAATAAAGATCAATGCTGCCAGTTCCGAGATCCCGTAACTGGAAGAAAGTGCTTTAGCCGGTGGTTTCTTCAAACGGATCACAAACAAAGTCGATGGGCTGAAGGAAAGAATACTCTTGAAAATGCGCAACTTCTTTGTGCTCAACACAACAGATTGAAATATCGTCAAGAGACTGGATTAAAATATCTTTCACAGTAATAAAAAACTTAACCAACCGGGAAGAATTCTACGATTTTTTAAAGAGAGCTTCGGCCGCAGCACGAAGAGCGGCGGCTTTATCAATACCACCAGCGCCACCTTTGCGTGGCGAAAAGAAATCGCAGAAGTTGGCGCGATCTTTTTCGCGCACAACATCGGCCTGAGTTTCACGGCACTCATTATAAACTTTAGGATCATAGTGCTCACAGTTTTTGCAAACATGAACATCGGAACGACACTGAGGACATTCCTCGCGTCGTCCAATAATTCCAGAGAAGGTCATCTCTTTGCTGCAGTTAAAACAAATGAGCTTTGTTTCCATAATCCTTAGTTTTTCAATTTCGGTTTACGCTCAAGATCGTGTTGAGCTTCAATAGTACGGATTGTACCAGTTGCCGAGCGCATGACTATAGAATGCGTTTTTGCAATACCATTGCCTAGGAAGCGAACGCCTTTAAGCAAGGAACCGTCTGTCACGCCTGTTGCGATAAACATCACAGAACCTGAAGCCAACTCATCAATTGTGAATTTCTTCTCTGGATCTGAAAGTCCCATGCGTTTTGCACGGGCTTTTTCTTCTTCGTTTCTGAATTTCAAACGACCTTGGAAATCACCACCCAAACATTGCATTGCTGCGGCCGAGATCACACCTTCTGGGGCACCACCGATACCCAACAACATATCAATACCTGAATCAGGCCATGCTGCTGCAACCGCCGCAGAAACGTCACCATCACCAATCAAGTTGATACGTGCACCTGTTTTACGAGCTTCTGCAATCAAAGCCTCATGACGAGGGCGATTTAAAATTACAACTGTGACTTCACTCACTGGTTTATTCAAAGCCTGAGCAACCGCTTTAATATTTTCAGTTGCTGACTTATCAATATCAATTTTTCCACGAGCCGCAGGACCGCAAGCGATTTTATCCATGTAAGTGTCTGGCGCATGCAGGAATTTTCCGTGCTCAGCTACAGCAATCACAGAAATAGAACCCGGCCCACCCGTGGCACAAATTGTTGTTCCTTCAAGAGGGTCCAAAGCAATATCCAATGCCGGAGCATCGTCTGTTTTCTGTCCGACTTTTTCACCGATATAAAGCATCGGAGCCTCATCACGCTCCCCTTCACCGATCACCACAGTTCCGTCCATGCGGATCACGTCGAATGCTTTTCTCATCGCATCGACAGCGGCTGCGTCTGCTGTTTTTTCTTCACCACGTCCGACCCAACGAGCGGAAGCCAAAGCGGCTGCTTCCGTGACACGTACAAATTCTAAAGCCAGGTTTCTGTCCATTGTTCACTCTCCATGGCGGCTTTCATATCGGCCGGCAATCTTAATAGTTTTAAATCCAATCCTAAAGACACATGCACCGTTTTAGCGACCGAGCAGATTTCCTTGTTACGTCCGCGCAGACGATACTGAAAAATGATGCGATTGCCTTCGGTTTTTCCCTGAACTTCGATTTCCAGGTCGTCTCCGAAAAAAGTGGGTTTCATGTGTTTGACCTGAGTTTCATAAACAGCAAAGTGACTAGCTGATCCGGGCTTTTGATAATCAATGAGGCCCTTTTCATGCGCCCATGCGACCCGCGCTTCTTCATAGAAACGCAGGTAATTGCTATGGTGAACAATACCCATAAGGTCTGTTTCGTAAAACTGCACTTTGTGACGATGAATAAACATTGATTCTTTCTAGTCTAAACTGATAGGTTGAAGCAACTAAAAGGACAAAAATGGCCGTCACGGAATTTCAAAAAAATCTTCCTATGCGAATCACCATGAGCCGCGTTTTCGCTGTGCCCGTTATTGTGGCAATGATGTGGCCCAACACTCTGTATTGGAACATCGCTGCGGCTGTCTTTTTTATTTTCGCCTCTGCCACTGATTATTTCGACGGCTACTATGCTCGCAAATACAATGCTGTTAGCAATTTCGGGAAATTCATGGACCCGATTGCTGATAAGATTTTGGTGACCAGTGTTCTAGCGATGCTTTTGGCCCAAGGTAAAATCGATGCCTGGATGGTGATCATTATCCTCGCCCGGGACAACTTTATCGGCGGTATCCGCTCCGTTGCTGCGGCAGATCAAATCATTATTGCGGCCAAACCGGCTGGAAAATGGAAGACCGCTATGCAGATGGTGGCCATTCCCATTGTAATTATTGGAAATATGGACCCTTACCTGCCGTATTTGGACAAAATCGGCTACGGCGTCTTGTGGATTAGCGTCATTTTGAGTATAACAAGCGGTATTGAGTACTATTTAGGTTACCTAAAAAGTAGAAAAACTACTTAGGACGTTTTTGTATGCTTATGTACCTATCACCTAGCAACTGGCTTTTGATTTTCTTAGCCTTCCTTTTGACAGGCTATTTGAAAATCGCGTCGGCTAAACCGACGAAGCCTGTCTTTTTTGCGAGTTCATCTTTCTCTCAAATTCTTCGCTAATAAATAAAAAAGGCGCCCTTTCCAGGACGCCTTTTTAATAAAATCAATAAAGAAAAAACTAACGAGCCTCTTGCTGAACTGACTGCGATTGCGGTTGTTGTTGTGGTGGCGGAGCATGGAATTGCTCTTCTGTCGATCCACGCAAAGCTCCCGTAGAGGCCTTTCCCTCCATCACCGTTTGTAAAACATGATCGAAGTACCCCGTTCCCACTTCAGCCTGATGTTTGACGGCGGTGTAGCCATGATCAGCTGCTGCGAACTCTTTTTCTTGAAGTCTCACATAAGCCGTCATGCCGTCTTCCACATACTGATGAGCTAAATCAAAAGTGTGATAGTTCAACAAATGCCAACCCGCCAGAGTGATAAACTGAAACTTATATCCCATGTGCCCTAAGCGATCTTGAAACTCGGCGATTTCTTTATCACTCAAATGCATCTTCCAATTAAAAGACGGCGAACAATTGTAAGCCAAAACTTTTCCTGGATATTCTTTGTGAATTTCACGAGCAAACATTTCTGCCTCCTTCAAATCGGGCTTCGAAGTTTCAAACCATAAAACGTCAGCCCATCGAGCGTAGGTTAAAGATCTCGCGATCGCATATTCCAAACCTCCACGGATCACATAATAACCTTCCGGAGTTCGCTCTCCAGTCAGGAAGGGTTTATCCGCCGGATCAATATCAGAGGTCATAAGAGTAGCACTTAAGGCGTCAGTTCTAGCGACAATAACAGAAGGAACGTCGAGTACATCCGCCGCCAGACGAGCCGCCTGCAAAGTGCGAACGAAGTTACTGGTCGGAACTAAAACTTTTCCCGCCAAGTGACCGCATTTCTTTTCAGCCGCCAATTGATCTTCAAAATGCACACCCGAAGCTCCGGCCTCAATCAAAGACTTCATCAGCTCAAAGGCATGCAAAGGTCCACCAAATCCTGCCTCGGCATCGGCGATGATCGGCGCATACCAAGAAAGACCTTTCATGTCCTTTCCAGACTGATTGGCAATTTGATCGGCGCGAATAAAAGCATTATTAATTCGCTTTACTAAAGCCGGAACAGAATTCGAAGGATACAAACTCTGATCGGGATAAGTTTGACCGGATAAGTTTGCATCCGCAGCCACTTGCCAACCACTCAGATAAATGGATTGCAGTCCCGCCTTCACCATTTGCACCGCTTGACCTCCCGTCATCGCACCAAAGGTGTTTAAATAGCCAGGCCCCGTGAGACCTTTCCAAAGTCTTCTGGCCCCCATATCTGCAAGCGTGTGTTTCACCTCGATGCTAGAGCGAAGTTTCACGACTTCTGCTGCCGTGTAATTCCTTTGAATTCCCGCCCAGCGTTTATCCGTGTTCCAATTATATTCGAGCTGTCGTGATTGAAGCTCCGGACTTAAGATCATTTTCTTCTCCTTTACTTTCAAGATGGTTTAAAATTTCATAAGCGCCTGTAGTTAGAAATTCAGGAAACTGATTTGTCAGAACGAGAGAGTTTAAAAGACTCACAGCTCGATCCAAATACGGCAGATTTTCTGGAATCAACTTTCTGACTTCATCCGTAAGAATGTCGTGATAAAGCTCGGCCGTAAAAAATCTTCCGTCGGCAAGTTTGACTCCGTGATAGAGCCACTGCCACAACTGACTGCGGGAAATTTCCGCCGTGGCCACATCTTCCATAAGGTTATGCAAAGCTGCGGCCCCAGTTCCAGACAACCAACGATCCAAGTAAAGCAGACTGACATTGATATTTGTGCGCACACCTTCTTCTGTGATTTTGAGCTCCTTAAAGGAGAACTTCAAAAGATCGTCTTCTTTAATTTTCGTGGGTGGGTTTTGTTGCTTCTGATGAGACCCTTGTCCCAAGGCACGACTCATTTCCTTTTCTGCCACTGGGATTAAATCCGGATGAGCGACCCAGGTACCATCAAAACCCAGACACGCTTCGCGGAATTTATCCTGCGCCACTTTTTGCATAGCGCGTTCACTCAACTCGGGGTCTTTTCTATTAGGAATGAATGCAGCCATCCCGCCAATGGCGTGAGCGTTTCGACGATGGCAGGTTTGCACCAGAAGCTCACAATAAGATTCCATCATTGGAATCGACATGGTGATTTCCGCACGATCCGGGAAAATCAAATTATCGCTGAAGTTGAATTTTTTAATAATGCTGAAGATATAATCCCAACGACCGGCATTTAATCCCGAAGCATGCTCTTTTAAAACATAAAGGATTTCATCCATTTCATAGGCTGCCGTGATCGTCTCAATGAGGACTGTTGCACGAATGGTTCCTCGCGGAATGTGCAAACGATCCTGTGCGAAATTGAAAACGTCATTCCACCAAGCCGCCTCTTCGTAATTTTCCAATTTAGGCAAATAGAAATACGGACCACTGCCCCGAGTGATCAACTCAAGAGCGTTATGAAACAAATAAAGTCCGAAATCAAAAAGCGATGCCGAGATCGCCTGTCCGCGAATTTGGAAGTTTCGTTCTTCCATGTGCAATCCCCGAGGGCGAACAACCAGTGTCGCTGTTCTATCTTTGAGAGCATATTTTTTTCCATCTTCACTTTCATAGGCGAGAGTGCGGCGCACGGCTTTCTTTAAAGAATCTTGCGCTAACAAAATATTTTTCCATGTCGGAGAAAGAGAATCCTCCAGATCCGCCATAAAAACTTTTGCGCCAGAATTTAAAGCATTGATCATCATCTTGGGCTCTGCCGGGCCCGTTATTTCCACTCTGCGATCTTCGAGATCTTTCGGTGCCGGTGCGACACTCCACTGTGAGGATCGGATACTCGTAGTTTCTTTGGGGAAGCGAGGACGTATGCCTTGCGCGAACTGTAACGAATGGGTTCGTCGTCGCAACAGTAAATTGCGTCTGAGGTTGTCGAATTTCTCATGCAAAGAGATTAAAAACTCCGCAGCATCCGCGGAAATAATTTCTGCTTTTGTGATTTCTTCGTTCATGACGACACTCCTTGGATTTCTTAAGAGTGTCTTTAAACGCCAACAAACAACAAGTGACGTTATTGCAATTTCTGCTGTATTTACCAAAACTTAGACTGAATGCGCCCAAGTATTTACTCTAACGATGTCAGCCGACACCGTTAGCGTTTTAATGAGCATCGACAACTTTATTGGTCTTCTCTTTGAATCTTAGCAGATACAACGGAATGAAAGAGATCGCGAAAATGATCATCATCATGAACATAAGTTGTTTAAAACTCAGCATGAAAACTTGATTTTGAATTCGCGCATAGAGACTTTTTAAAGCCGCATCACTGCCGCTGGCCATTCCCAGACCTTCGCTCATTTTCTGCCCTAAACCGCTCGCGGATGAGTAATACGCACTCTGCGCATTAGAGTTTAGCAAGGACACTTTGGTCGATAGGTCTAAATAGTTTTGATGACTGTTTTTATTCAGCATCGTGCCGATCAAAGCAATACCAACACTGCCACCGATCTGACGAGCGAGATTTAACAGTCCTGAAACTTGACCTAACTCCATGCCTTTAAACTGACTTAAGATTGACGAATTGATGGGAACAAACAAGAAGGCCATTCCAAATCCACGCACGAAGAGCATGCGCAAGATTTCCCCTTTAGATGAGAGAGGAGAAAGCAACGTCATCAAATACAAACACACTTCAAGAGACAGCAGACCGATAAAGATCAACCACTTTGGATTTGTCCCTTTGTACATCTGACGTCCCACGAAAGGCATCAATGCTGCCGTCAACAAAGAACCCGGAATGAAAAGCATTCCCGTTTGAGTGGCATCAAAATGCAAAGTTCTTCCCACATAGATGGGCAAAATAAAGACCACACCATAGAGGAAGAAACCCACCATCCCCATCAAAAGCACGCCATTACTTACCAAAGGTTTTAAGAACAAACGCACATTGATGATCGGATTTTTTACTCGCAGTTCCCACCATACGAAAAGTGGCAAACAGACCGTCGCGATGATCGTGTTAAAGAGAATCAACTTTGAAGCAAACCAGTCTTCCGATTCGCCTCGCTCAAGAACGTATTGCAAACAACCAATGCCCAACACAAGAAACGTCAAACCCCAAATATCAAGTTCGTGTTTTTCTTCTACGTGGCCTGGTTCTTTCGCGCGATCAAAGATCACCATGGCGCCAATAAAGAATGCGATAAGACCCAAAGGAAGGTTGATATTGAAAATGGATCTCCAACCAAAAGTATCAGTCAGATAACCACCCATTGTTGGACCTAAAGTCGGACCAATCATCACACTCATCCCAAAGATCGCGCCTGCGATGCCGGCTTTTTCTTTAGGAAACTGCTCATAGATGAGAGTCTGCGACGTCGGAAGAAGAGCTCCTCCGGCAAGACCTTGCAAGATTCTAAAAACTGTCAGGGTTGCAAGATTTGGAGCCAGACCACAGGCTACAGAAGTTGCCGTGAATAAAAGAATACAACCTAGAAAATAAGTTCTACGGCCGATTCTTTCACCCAGCCAAGCCGACACAGGAAGGATGATCGCATTGGCAATGGCATACCCGGTAATCACCATACTGATGTCCTCAAGGGTCGCCCCAAGATTTCCCATCATGGTTGGCAATGCCACATTCACGATCGAAGCGTCGATGATCTCAAGAAGAGAAGCCATCACCGCGACGACGATTATTAGAACGCCTTCCTTTTTCATAAAAATCCTTAGTGTTTGTGAACTTTCACAAACGCAGAGAGTCCCGCTTTAAGAGCTTCAATCTCTTGCTCGCTGACGTTTTCAAATTTGATTTTTACAGGAACGCGCTGAACAACCTTCGTAAAGTTTCCCGTTGCATTGTCCGGAGGAAGCAAAGTGAATGTTGCACCTGTTGCAGAACTAATAGACTCTACTATACCGACGAAACTTTTTCCGGAAATAGCGTCGACATCGATATTAACCTTCTTACCTGGTTGAACGGATTCGATTTCTGTTTCTTTAAAGTTAGCAGTGACCCAACGTTCACCCGCATCCACAAACCCGATCAAAGGAACACCTGGTGCCGCGAGTTGCCCGACTTCAACAGATTTTTTGGCGATAAACCCATCTGAAGGAGCTTTGATATGCGTGTTTTCAAAATTCAATTCCGCTTGGGCCACTTGCGCTGACAAAGCTTCATACTTCGCCCGGGCTTCTGCCAGAGCTGTTGATGAACTGTCGTATTGTTGTTGAGAAACCACACCTTTAGAGAACAATTCAGAAATACGTTTTAGGTTTTTCTCCAAATCGCGTTTGCGCGCTTCAAGAGAAGACAACTCACCCTTCATTTGGCGAAGAGTGTTTTGATAGTCGCGATCATCAATCTCAACCATCAAGTCCCCTTTTTTAACTTTCATACCTTCAGCGATATGAACAGTTTTCACGTAACCACCGACTTTAGATGCAATCATGACAGAGTGGGCTTCCACTTGTGCATTGTCCGTTGTGACATACATAAAGTGTTCATAAAGGAAATAAACCCCAATAAGTACCGCAACCGCACCGACACCTGACAATATCTTTTTCTTTTTATCCATTTTCAAAACCTCAATTAAACTGAACTAATTTTTGACCCGTACTCAGCTCAAGATTCACAATGGCCTCAATAGCCCCGATCTGAGCATTCACTGCACCGGCTTTGGCGCGATAGAGCTCGGCTTCGGCATCAAGAACATCTGTATTTGTTCTGGCTCCAACCTTTTGCCCTTCACGCGATAAACGAACGCTTTCTTCCGCCTTGATGATGTCGTTTAAGCGAGCTTCATAGACGGAAATATAATAGACGTACTTTCTTTTCCAGAAATCGAAATCCCTTTTGGCTTTCAATTCAGCCTGGCGCAAAGTTTTTTCTGCTTGGTATTTTTGCTCAATGCTCTGTTTGGATTTAGAGATTGATGTCATTCCGTCAAAGAGATTCCAAGTCAGACTGACTCCATATTGATAGGCATCGCGGAAGTTATCATAATCGTCGAAACCTTCATTGCGATTGTTGTAGTATTGATACTGGCCAAACAAGGCGATGCGCGGAACCCAATACTTTTCAGCGGAGTCTTCTTGATGACGGAAGCCCTCTGCCTTTTGTTTTAAAGATTCCAAGTCCCTTCTTTCTTCCGGCTTGAATTCCTTAAGACTTGCCACCATTTCAGCTTTAAGTTTAGGAAGAGCTCCGTCGACTTCCGTCACGTCCGTATCTTTCCCAAGAGCTTCACTTAAACGAGCGCGACTGATTTCAACGTTGTCTGTGGCGTTCAAAAGTTCTGACTGCGCTTCACTCATTTGCACTTCAACGCGCAAGACGTCGTAGTTAGTTGACGACCCCACCTTTTTAAAAAGTCGAACATCTTTAAGATGGTCTTCCAGAGCGCGGACGTTTTGTTCAGCAACGGCTTTTAATTCCTTTGCGGCGACCGCTTTATAGAAAAGCACTGTCACCTCACGCTCTACCGTGAAACGAGTCCAGTCATATTCACTTTTCGCAGAGTCTTCAAAGGCACTGGAACTCAGATATCTATTTGTACTTGAGAAACCATCAAAGATGGACCACTGCGTGGTTAAATAGAGATTCGTCGTGGGAACGACTTGCGGAATGGACGCGGGAGCCCCGCCCAGATTCACGTCGACCAACGCATATTTCTTATCAAAAAGATACGTCGCGTTCGCACTCAAGGTCGGCAAGAATCCGGAATAAGACTCTGTCTTTTTCCAGCCGGTCTCTCGATATTGCGATTCTGATCTTTGTACTTTGGGGGAACTTCCGAGGGCTTCTTGCACAGCCTCATTCAGTCGCAAGCTTTCCGCCTGTGCTTGAATCGAGACGAGGGCAACAAAGCTAATACCAAACAGCTTGCTACACTTCATAAAGGAATTCATAAGCCACCTAATCTGTAATGGTTTTAACCGAAAACCGTTTGCGATGCAAACTATTTGTGTTACTATCAATTAGCTCTCAATAAACAGGAGGCCTCATTGAAAGCGAATGATCTAACAATTTCAGGCATCGCAGGATGCGAAACCCCGGGCGTCCATCCCGCTTTAAAAGTCTACTTTGGGTACTGTCTCACAAAAGCCGCACTCAAACATAAAAGTATGCTCGCACAAGAACTCAGTAAATTTAAAGTTGTAGGTCCACAGCTAGGAATCATGAAGCTTCTTCAGATAATGGGACCGACAAGCCAAATCTCTTTGGGACAGGATATGCACGTCGACAAAGCCTCCATGGTAAAGTTCATCGACGGCTTGGAAAAACAAAAATTCGTCCGCAGGGTTACCGACAAAAAAGATCGCCGCATTAAACTTGTAGAGCTCACCGAGAAAGGCGCTAAGACTCTTGAAATACTTGCCGAAATTCGCAAGCAAGTTGAAGACGAGTTCCTCTCCCCTCTCACGAAAAAAGAAAAAGAAGTCTTAAAAGAAATCGTCTCTAAACTCGTTTAGTCTCTTTGGATTTCTTACACACCAAAGAAAGAGAACTCTGCACCGATGAAAGACTGGTGCCCCCTAATGAAGGGATCTTAGGTCTTTACTAAGATTATAAAATCACTCGGGTTTTCTTAAGAACATTACGTAAGTGACGGGAATCACGACCGCTTTTTGTTTACGGAAGTTCTCGGAATACGCCGGAACAAAATGCAGAGGTCTCCTCACTAGAGGGTGGACTCTAGAAGAAAACTTACTTACAACCCTTCCCCATGGCGAAACATCACTATCGAGACTATATATTAAAAGAACTTGAACGAAGACAAAGAAAGAATCCTTCTTACTCTTTGAGAGCTTATGCTCGTGATTTGGAAGTTCCTTGCTCACGATTGAGCGAAATTCTTAATGGCAAAGTCGGTCTTTCAGAATCACGCGCAATGAATCTTGCAGTAAAACTGAATCTTGCGCCTTCAGAAAAAGATTTCTTCGTTGACCTCGCGCTCTCTGAACACGCCCGCAGCGCCGTTCTTCGCGATATGGCATTAAAACGCGTGCAAGCTCGTGAAGAAGCTTTTGAAAAATTCGGCGAAGAACAATTTGCTGTGATCTCGGACTGGTATCACTCTGCCATTGCTGAACTTCTTAACTTGAACGATTTTGAAGGCACTCTTGAAAATATCGCCAATCGCTTGGGACTTTCTGCCGACACCACGGAGAAAGCTCTTGAACGCCTTGAGGCCCTTCAGATTATCAATAAAGCCAATGGCAAATGGGTTTCTAATAACAATAAATACTCTTCATCATTTGGTGGATCTTCAGAAGGAGCTCGCAACTTCTTTATGCAAATGCAACAAAAGGCCAACGAAGCCATGGAGCCGGGAAATAAGAAACGCTGGGACATGGGCTGCACTTTGGTTCCTACAAATATCCAGAAAGCCAAAGAGATCTCTAAAAAGATCCGCGAGTTCCGCCTGGAAGTCATGCAGGAGCTGCAATCCGTGGAAACAAAAGATTCTCTTTTCGCTCTCTCAACAAGTTTCTTTGAACTGACAGAGACAAAATAGCCATTAGTAAATACGATAGAGATATTAAATCTATTAATTTTACTGATGCACCTATTTTGAATTAAGACTTTCCCAATCCTTTGAAAGGGAAAGTCTTATGAAAATCATACTCACTACACTTCTTACTTTTATAAGTTCCATTGGCCTCGCTCAACACCATCACCACAGCGACCCCGCTTCTATTCACGGAATGTTGCTTTTTGGGAAATCACAGATCTATCTTTCCCATCTTCCGATGTTTCACTCCCCTCACGACTATCAGGTGATCTTGAAAGCAGAACTCAGTACCCAAGGGAAGAACGCCTATCTGGAGAGTCTGAAAAGCTCTTCTGAGACCGTTTACACTCTCGTACCTGAGTCTTTTAATCTTCCCGAGATGATAAAACATCCTCACTCCTTCAAGGCGCAAATTTACAAAGGCCACTTTGAAAGAGGCGGAGTTCTTATTGCCGAGAATGTGACCGTGAATATCCAAGTTCTTTATTTTAAAAAGTTCGCTAGCTCTGAGAGCAAACCACTTCAAGGCTCTTATCTTTTGTTCGGCAATAAAGAAGAACAATTTCTGGCTCATTTGATCACGACAAAACCTGACTTTGATCAAATCGTGCAAGTAAAAGCTGAAGAGACGGAATTGCTGCCCATTACTTTTAAATGTGTTTCCAACACGGAGCCCTTGAAATCTTTTGAGACTCTGGAGGCAACGGCTTCGGGGAAAACTCTCGTAATTCAAACTGAAGAGAGCCTTTATACAGAGTTTGGCGATCTTTCCTTTTAAAAAACATAATCTGCCTCTTGAAAAAGCGCCCCGGGGTCACTATGATAGATCTTGCAGTGGCGCTGCGTTTTTTGCCGGGTGCAAAACTCAAAAAATTTATGCTCCTTTTCGTTCTATGGTTAACGAAGTTTTCTAGGAGTCATAAATGTCGCAAGACAAAATCTCATCTGACAATCAAACGGGTTATAACAAGTGGTCTGAATTCTACGACACCTATCCCAATCCCACGGTAGCGATAGACGAGCTTTCATTCCCTCGTTTTTGGAGTCATCTTAACAACAAAGACATTTTGGAAATTGGCAGCGGCACCGGACGTCATACGCAAAAACTCCTCGCACAGAATAATCACGTGACGGGTATTGATATCTCCGAAGGCATGCTGCAAGTCGCCCGAGAGAAGCTTCCTCCAGAGAATTTAAAACTGATTCACGCAGATTTTATGACCTATGAAGGTTTTAATGAAAATCAATTCGATGCCATTGTGTGCAGCCTGGTGATTGAGCACATCAAAGATCTCTCTGGCTTCTTTAAGAAAGCGGCGAAGATTTTAAAATCTGGCGGATATTTATTTATTTCAGAAATCCATCCGGAGCGAACTTCACAAGGAATCCTCGCCCATTTTAAAACGGGCGATCAAGAAGTTCACCTCTCCAGTCACGCTCACACAGATGAGGACTTTCAAAGAGCCGCCGCCTTGGCGAATTTTGAAACACTAAAAAACGAAACAATTTATGGCACAGAAGAATTCGCCAACATCAATCCCAAATGGACCAAACACCTTGGCAAACCGCTGATTGAAATCTGGGTGCTGCACAAAGGAAGTTAAGATCGTCCGAATGGCGACATTTCCTATTTAACGGAACGCAATAACTTCAATAGCGACAATGGCTTACCGTTTGCTTTCTAAAAAGTTGCAACCGATTGACTTATTTTAAACAGTACGGTAAAATACCGTACTAGAAGGGACATTACGTGAGAGCCATCACGAATGTTTTCGTATCTAAATTCGCTGAAAAACAACTTAAGAAGCTTCCTTGGAATATTAAAGAAGCCTTACAATACTGGGTTGAATCAGTTCAACTGCAAGGAATACGGAGCGTTCGGAGACTTCCAGGATACCACGACGAACCTCTTAAAGGAGATCGTAAGGGACAAAGATCTGTTCGCCTAAACAAGTCTTACCGAGCTATCTATATTGAAACTCTAGAAGGCGTTGAAATAACTGTGATCGAGGTTAATAAACATGAGTTCTAAAAAATTAGCAAAAATTTTAGAAAAGGATCTCGGCGATATTTCTTTTGGTGGCTTTCTTAGAGCAGCTCGGACCAATAAAGATATGAGTCAAACCGATATGGCCCATTTCCTATCAATTTCAAAAAGCACTCTTTGCGATATCGAAAAAGGACGCCAGTTCGTCAGTTTAGAATTAGCAGCAAAAATAGCTAAAAAATGCGGTCTCTCCGAATTATTAGCTGTAGAGGCGGCCATCAACGATCAACTCCGAAGATCCAATCTAAAAATGGAAGCGCACGTTAAGAAGACAAGAAAATCGGCCTAGAAATTTAAGCAGCCTATTTTGGGGCTTGAAGAGCTGGAGGGGTGGCATTCGAGGTTCCCTTTAAGTTTTGCTGCCCCCAGATATAGCCCACAAAATAAGCAGCGCAGCCTATTAGAGCGAAAATCATCCATTTTTTGATGCGATTATACAGCAAAGCCTTCATTTTTTTGATTTTTACCCGTTGACAATATCCGGTGGCAACTGTAATTTTGGTTTCTCTTCGAGCGCGGGAGTAGCTCAGTTGATAGAGCGATGCCTTGCCAAGGCATAGGTCGCGGGTTTGAGCCCCGTCTCCCGCTCCAAATTTTATATTTCACGAACCCCTAAAGGAAACTTTAGGGGTTTTGTTTTTTTACACTTCCTAACCAAATCTCCATCTATCTTAACCTAAAGAAACATGACTCTCGGGCGGAATAAGCTAAAAGGGACGCTCCCAATGAAGGAGAACTCATGATCTTTAAGGCCCTTTTAGGCGCTGTGACTCTCAGTTTAACTCTCACAGCCCACGCCTCTACATTTGAAAACATGGAAGGAACTTACAAAATTCTTTCTTGTAAAAATGAGGGCGAGTCCCCATCCCGTGAAGACGTCACATTATGTGAGTATACACAGTTAACCGTTCATCCAAGCTCTTATGCAACGGCCATCTACTTCTCGAAATTCGTCGAGAGTTCCCAGTATGTTCGCTCCTTTGGGCTTCCTAAAAATATGGCCGACCTTCCCAATGGAAAGTATGTGGAAAGAGGCGACACTTACGCCTCCTTTACAAATGATTATCGCGGTCATGGCGAAGTTTTTATGTTTAGAAAGCTCAGCAACGACGTCTATCATTTTTCAATGCATCGTCGTTCGGACACTTTTAAAACTTTCGATGTTTTCGAAATCGAATTGCAAAAGATTTCAGATCGCTCCGCACCTCTGCCCGCTCCTCCGCCCATTGAGGACGACGAGAACCCTTGCGGAGATCCCGAACACGATTAAGAAAGTGTCGTCTTAAATCTTTGCCAACTTGCCGTGATTGCCAAAGCTGCCATCGCAGCGAGGATGAGTAAGTTAAAAAGGATCAATCGCAAATCCCCGCCTTTAAGCATTATGTTGCGCAAGAGCTCAATAAAATATGTGAGCGGATTGATGTAAGAAAAAATTCGCATAGCCCAAGGCATATTCTCAATAGGGAAAACAAGCCCCGAGAGTAACACCGACGGAAAGAGATAGAGAAAGCCTCCCATCATTGACTGCTGTTGATTCTTTGCGATCGTGGAAATAAATAAACCAATTCCCACCGTACAGCAGACAAAAACAAAAGAGGCTAAGAGCAACATCCAAAGACTGCCTCGCAAGGGCATGCCAAAAAGACTCATCGCTACTCCTACAATAAGGGGAATATTACTCATCCCAAGCAATATAAAAGGGATGGTTTTGCCAAGAATCACTTCTTCAGGTTTTACTGGAGCTGCGATCAGAGTTTCAAAAGTTCCGAGTTCTTTTTCTTTTGTGATCGACATACTGGTTAAGAGAATCGTGATCAAACAGACAAGAAGACTCATGACCCCCGGAACTAAAAACAAAGCTGTGCGCAAGGCGGGATTGTAAAGTACTCGCACATCAAATTGCAACGGTGGACTTTGCGGAAACTGAGAACGCACGATACTTAAAAAATAACGTTCAATGCTTTGCCCACGAGTCACATTCGTTGCATTCACTAAAAGCTGCACTTGCCCCTGACCTCGCCCCAGACTCCTATCTAAACCCTCAGGAGGAGCGACAAGAACTGCATCGGCTTCATCGGACTTCACTTGTTCAAAAGGATCTAAAGAAGAAGGCTTTGCGGGAATAAACCAGCCCGATGCAAGGGCTTTACGATGCAGCTCTTGCAAAGACAGATCTGTGGGAGATCCGAAGACACTCAGACGAATATTTTTCGCTTCTGTGGAAAGAGCGACACCAAAAATCGTTAACTGCACACAAGGGGCAATAAAAAGAAGCAATCGCATGCGAGGATCGCGCAAGGTTTGTAGGAACTCTTTTCTAATAAATCCTAAGAGAGTCTTTATCATGGTTCGACATCCTTTTTGAATTTCTTAGTCGCAAGCAGAATCATCAGGCAGAAGAGTCCACACAGAACTAAGAAGGACGGCAAAATATCCAGGAAACTTGCTCCTTGCAGAAACAACTCCCGGCTGATTTTGATAAACCATCGCGCCGGAAGAATCATTGTGAAGTAATAAAAGAAACTCGGCATATGCTCGACAGGAAAGATAAAACCTGAAAGAAGAATTGTCGGCAAAAGCCCTGAGAGCATTGCAAATTGCATGCTCAATTGCTGCCTGCGAGTCACGATGGAAATAAGAAGTCCTTGCGCAAGATAGGTGCTGAGAAAAATGAGACATGCCAGAAGATAAACCAGAAAGTTTCCTCGAAAGGGAACCGAAAACACCAACTGCGACATTAAGAACACAAAAAAGACAGCTACAATTCCCATTGCCGAATAAGGCAAAAGTTTTCCCAGAATGATTTCTACCGGACGCACCGGAGTTGAAAGCAGCAACTCCATAGAGCCGTTTTCCCACTCGCGCGCCACAGTCAGGGCTGTTAAAAGAATGGATAAGATCGCGATGATCGCGGCAGCCAGGCCCGGCACGACAAACCAGCGACTGTTCAATTCGGGATTAAAAAGAAAACGTGTTTGAACTTTGATGGGCTCACGAAAGGAACCGAATTCTTTTTCTATGAGCTTTCTTTGAATCCCGCCGAGATAGCCGACGATAGAAGCCGCTGACGAGTTATCAGAGCCATCAATAAGAATCTGCACGGAGCTTTCAGAAAAGGGTTTCAAATCTTGAGTGTATTTGGGCGGAATAATAAGAGCCGCGTGAGAACGCCCTTCATCCAATGCTTGTATTGCCTGAGCCGGACTGACGACGGGATGGGATTTAAAATATCCTGAACTGGTAAAAGCTTTTTGCAGCTCCCAGGCACTTTGTGTTTTATTGCCATCAAAAACTGCAAGACCAATGCGCTCCATATTAAATTCAATAGCAAAACCAAAAAAAAGCACCATAATCACGGGCATTCCCAGTGCTAAGGCCACCGTAAAGGGATCACGAACAATATGAAAGACTTCTTTTTTGGCAATAGCTAGTATCGAGCGCAGTCTCACTTGCCCTCCACTTGGAATATAAAGACATCTTCCAACGTCACGTCCTCAGGGTTTTTATCTGGGAAACTGTTTTTCTTTAAATCCAGTGGAGAATCTAAAGCAATCAATTCCCCTGCCCGCATCAGAGCAATTCGTTCGCAGTGTTCTGCCTCGTCCATGTAGTGCGTAGTTACAAAAACTGTTTTACCTTCGTTAGCGAGATCTTGAATTAAAGCCCAGAATCTTTGCCGATACGCGGGGCTAACCCCCGCTGTGGGTTCATCTAAAAATACCAACTCAGGATCATGAAGGAGTGAAGCCACCAGACTGACTTGTTGCTTAACTCCTCCGGGAATCTCCCGGACCAATACATTTTCAGATTCGCGAAAGCGAATGAACTGTAAAAGTTTCTCTTTTTGTTCTTTAAATTTTTTATCGTCGAGTTTTCTTAAAGATGCTGTGAAAGCTAGGTTTTCCCGGACAGTCATATCGTCGTAAAGTGTGAACTTTTGCGACATATACCCGACTTTTTGTTTTACCCCAAACGAGTCCGTTAAAACATCAATTCCACAAATGGATGCTTTTCCGTGAGACGGCAAAAGAAGACCACACAACACTCGAATCGTTGTCGTCTTTCCCGCTCCATTAGCTCCTAGAAAACCAAAGATCTCACCTTTTTCTACGCTGAAGGAAATATTATTCACAGCATAGTAATCGCCAAATTTTACGGAGAGTTCTTGAACTTCGACGACATTCATACTGACTCCGCCGTCGAATCATATTGCAGAAATACCTCATCAAAAGTTTTGCATTTTCGTTGCTGTAAGATTTCTTGAGGAGTTCCTTCGAGCAAAGTTTTGCCGTCGAAAAGCAAATGGACCTGCTGGCACTTTAAGGCCTCGTCCATATAAGAGGTTGTTACGAGAATTAAAATCTCTTCTTGGTCTCGTAAATCATAAAGCAGCTCCCAAAAGTCCCGGCGACTTAAAGGATCCACGCCATTGGTTGGCTCATCTAATAAAAGAATTTTTGGCGACGACAGAAGGGAACAAATCAGACCCAACTTTTTATACATTCCACCGGAAAGTTGCGAAGCCAGTCGATCCGTAAATTCCTCAAGGCGAGACATTTGCAGAAGTTTGGACCGACGCTCTTGATACACATCCATAGGGACACGATAAAGTGTGCGAAAGAATTCGAGATGTTCGTGAATACTGAGTTCTGGATATAGACTTTGTGTTTGCGGCATATAAGCCACTGATTCACGAATTTCTGCGAACGGAATTTCTTTATCGTCCTCGAGAAAAGTGATTTTCCCGGAGTCCGCTTTTAAAAGTCCCATCACGTGCCGCAAGAAAGTCGTCTTGCCCGCCCCCTCAGGACCAATAATCCCGTGAATCTGGTGCGGAGAAAACTGCATGGTAAGACCTTTGAGAGCTTGGGTCTGCCTCAACTTCTTCGAGACGTCCTGAACACTCAAAGAGATCTCTGGCATTTAATCCTCCGCCGCCCACTCCAAGGTCATTCCGGGTTTAAGCACCCCTTCCGGATTTGCGAAATAAATTTTTACCGCATAGACAAGACGTGTGCGTTCATCGCGAGTCTGCACATTTTTGGGAGTAAACTCCGCCTCGGGATTGATATAAGAAACCACTCCAGAAAATTCCTTATTATCCAATTCCGGCACAACTGCTTTGACTTTCTGTTCTAGTTTTAATTTTGAGATCTCATCATGAGGAAGATAAAAATAGGCGTAAATCTCTTCTAGATTCCCGACAGTGAGAAGTTTCATACCAGGTCCCACCATCTCTCCCGGTTCAAAGTAAGTCGTTAAGACTGTGCCTTTCAGTGGCGAAGTAATATCACACCAATTGCGACGCAGCTCTGTGTCCTCTTTGCGGGTCTTGACTTGATCATAAGCCTCTTGCGCAATACTGCCACTGCGATAAAGGCGATAAGAACGGTCATAATTATTTTTCGCAAGCTCATAGGCAATTTTAATATCTTCACAGGCCAGTTGAACGAGCGTTTGTCCTTTATCAACGATCTGCCCTTCTTTGACTGGAAACTGACTGATCACCGAAGAGACCCGCGCGGGAATATCCACTTTGGTTACTTCCACAGTTCCCGCAAAAGAAAATTTACTTTTAAAAAGAGTCGCCTTCACGGCATAGGCAAGAATCAAAAGAACGATAATCACAGCAATAGGAATGATTTTCTTCTTAGACATAAGACTAAGCATAGCGAGCTTGCTTCGTGAATGTAAACCCTCAAAATAATTCTCTGCCAAAAATAAAAAAAGCCGGAACTTTTCAGATCCGGCTTCGCTCAAACTTTAAATTTCA
Source organism: Bdellovibrio sp. HCB-110 (assembly GCF_047323225.1). Lineage (GTDB taxonomy): Bacteria > Bdellovibrionota > Bdellovibrionia > Bdellovibrionales > Bdellovibrionaceae > Bdellovibrio. The sequence continues at coordinate 1,957,881 of NZ_CP178750.1, read as the reverse complement.
ATATCCAATTTCTAATTTCTACCTGGGTAGAACCAGCAACGAGGACGGAAACCTACAGCGTCACGTGGCGAGTAGCAAGTTCCTGATTTGTAATCAGTGTTGCTCAAAGCTTCGCTTTCTTTAGCTACGCAGAGCATACCAGCAAAATATGTGTCCAAACGGCATTGTGTGTCTGGATGCTGATCGTTCATGCGAGATACTTCGCGTTTATCTGGAGTACCGAAGTTAGGAGCTGTCGACTCCTTACGCAAAGCCTGGAAAAGATTTGCTACAGATTGACCTGCCAAAGAACTTCTCAAGCAAAGCAGACGATCTTGTTCATCTGGGAATTGGGCTTCACAAGCCGAGCTTGCAACGGGATCCAAATCAAGATCTTTCAAGATAGCCGCGTTGTCGTCTTCAGCAAAGAAACGACGAAGACATTTCAAAGTTGCGAAGTAATCAGAGCCACCTTCGTTCGTCGCCCATGATCCCATCCAACCGCTGATTTTCGGAGCGCCACCGTTGTGGTGACCGAACTCGTGACAAGCAACCAATGCAAAACCTTCGATAGTTGTTGCTTGGTGACGAGCCAATCCGCCGTACATATTCAAAACTTGAGTTTTGCCTGATCTTTGTGCAGATGCGTTTACAGTTGGATCACTCCACAAACGGTTGATTTTCAAAGTGTCCCCAGCTCTTTGAACATCGTCCTTGTAGATTTTTTCGATACGATCCAACACGTCGTTGAATTGTTTTTCAGTGATTCCGCCCGCAGTGAAAAGACCTACTGGAATTCTCATGTTATTTTCAGGCAAGAAACCTGCGCAGAGCGTTTTGCTATCGATTGCTGTCTTATGCGTGAAGCCCAAAGTCGCCATCAATGCGACAACGGCAAAAGCACGACTTACTGTCGTTTTTGTCATGACCACCCCTCCTTGAGTCTAGACTTACGAAAAATCGTATCAACAGGATGCGGACAAACTCAATGGATTAATCTATGAATTGGGACGCCGCACCTTAGTCTACCACCACTGTCATCATGAGTGATCTTTTAATTAAAGCTCCGTAATAAAGACGTCGACAAGTTTATACATATCTATTTTCGGAACATCTACGGTTTAAGGAGTCCTCAATGAAGTCGGTCAATAGTTGGTTTCATGGCCTTCGCGGGAAGCTACTTTTCTCTGCGATTCTACCTATCATCGCGTTCGCAGTGCTAACGGGCATTTCGATTGGCTCGATGAATTCACTCGGCCACATGCTGACATCGGCTTATACAGATGTGATTCCCAACATGGATGGCCTAGGTCAAATCGGCATGCAGCGAGCGCGCGTTGGATACTTTATCTGGGCGGCCCTTGCCAACAAAGAAGATCTCAAATCTCGAACGAATTTTATCAATAAAGCGAAAGATGCATTTGCAGATTTTAAAAAAGGACAAGAGTTCTACGAGTCCACCGCTCTCGATGAAGAAGAACAAAAAAACTATGCAAAAGCCAAGGAGATCAAACCACAGTTTTATACTCTGACTGAAACTATGATTTCGTCTTTAGAGAAAAACACTCCGGAAGAAGATGCCAAGGTTCATAAAGCGATGAACGGTGGCGAGTGGCACGTTCTTGCCATCGAAACCCAAAATGCCATTGCTGCAAACATGAAGCTTTATAACGCAAGATCCGTTGAGCAGAACCAAGCACAAAAAGAACTACGCGCTTTTGAAACTCAACTTTTGCTTTTAATCGCAGGATTCTGCGCGACTCTTCTTTTTGGTATTCTTATGTGGGTCGCTTACCGCGTTTCAAATACCGTGAGTGGAATTGTCGCGGGCTTAACTGAATCCGGCAACCAAGTTTCAGAGGCAATCACGCAACTCACAGCTGCGGGGCAAACCCTTTCCCACTCTTCAACAGAGGCCGCCGCTTCACTTGAAGAAACTGTGGCATCCCTCGAAGAAATGTCTTCCATGGTTAAAATGAATTCCGATAATGCCAAGCAGGCCGCTGCTCTTTCACAGTCTTCAAAAGACGCCGCAGAACAAGGTCAAAATGAAATTCACCATTTGATCGAGTCTATGCATGATATCTCTAAGTCTTCTAAAAAAATCGAAGAGATTATCAGTGTGATTGACGACATCGCTTTCCAAACAAATCTTTTGGCTTTGAATGCTTCCGTTGAGGCCGCACGTGCCGGAGAACATGGGAAAGGTTTTGCCGTCGTTGCCGAAGCTGTTCGTTCGCTTGCGCAGCGCTCCGCAGTTGCCGCTAAAGATATCAACAGTCTGATTAAAGACAGCGTAGAAAAGGTCGGAAAAGGCTCCACCATTGCAGACCGTTCTGGTGAAGTTCTTTCGAATATCGTGAACTCAGTTAAGAAGGTCGCTGATCTGAATAACGAAATCTCGGCTGCTAGCACAGAACAAACGACGGGAATTCAGCAAATCAGCAAGGCCATGAATCAATTGGATCAAGGTTCACAAGCTAATGCTGCCTCCTCGGAAGAAGTTGCGGCTTCTGCTGAGGAAATCAGTGCTCAAGCAAGACACATGAAGGGCATGGTTCAAGGATTGAATGCTGTGATTCTGGGCACAGGCGAAGAAGCTCCAAAATCTGAAGCTTCCCCTAAAGCACCTTCTAAAGTGGTGCCGTTTAAAAAGAAAGAAACTGTATCTAAAACACCCGTTGCCGTGGGGAAAAAGTCACAGAGCGGCGCTGCTGCAGTGATCCCATTTGATGACGAAGACAGCCCTCGTAAAGTCGGCACTACAGACGGCTTTTAATCCATTGCTCCCTCAGGGTCATTGCTATACTATGAGGGAGCATGAAAATTCCATTTAACATCCCGCCTAAAAGTTCGAATGAAGAGAAGTATATTTCTCAAGCTATCGCCAATAAAAAGTTAAGCGGCGAAGGTTCTTTCAATAAAAAATGTTCGGAATGGTTTAATAAGAATCTTCCTACAAAAATGACGGTGATTACACCTTCTTGCACATCTGCCCTCGAAATGGCGATGGTGCTTGCGGATATCGGTCCTGGGGATGAAGTGATTCTTCCTTCTTTCACCTTCACTTCAACGGCCAACGTTGTCGCTCTTTATGGATCTGTTCCCGTCTTTGTCGATGTAGATCCCCTGACAATGAATATTGATCCGGTGGCAATTGAAAAGGCCATCACTCCCCGTACAAAAGTTATTATGCCTGTACACTATGCCGGTGTTGGCTGTGATATGGATGCGATCATGGCTTTGGCTAACAAACATAATATCTGGGTTGTTGAAGATGCGGCTCAAGGTATCTTTGCTTCTTACAAGGGCCGTGCTTTAGGAACTTTGGGTCACATGGCGGCATTTAGTTTTCACGAAACCAAGAACATTGTTTGCGGTGAAGGTGGATGTCTTACCATCAATGATTCTCGTTTGATTGCGCGCGCTGAAGTCGTTCGCGACAAAGGAACCAACCGTCAGCAGTTTTTAAATGGCCAAGTTGATAAATACACATGGCAAGACAAAGGTTCTTCTTACTTACTCTCTGAACTTTCTGCAGCCTTCCTTCTTTCACAACTCGAAGAAGGCGAAGCCATCACTGCAAAACGCCTGGCCATTTGGAATCAGTATCACGCGGGACTGGAGGATCTTGAAAAACAAGGTCACTTGCAACGCATGACGATTCCTTCCGACTGCAAAGCCAATGCACATATTTATTATTTCCTTTTAAACTCCGCGGAAGTTCGCGCAGCTCTTTGGAGCTATTTGAAAGAAGCTGGCATTCAATCGACGACTCATTATGTGCCTCTGCACTCTGCTCCGGCAGGTGTGAGGTATGGACGTGTTTCGGGTTCTATGAAAATAACCGACGATCATGCCAACCGCCTTTTGCGTCTTCCGATGTTTGCAGACCTCAGCTCGCAAAACGCGGCTTTGGTTCTTGAAAAGATTCATTCATTCTTTAAGAGGTAATCAATGAAGGGTATTATTCTTGCCGGAGGAGCCGGCTCTCGCCTCTACCCGATGACTCGGGTTATGACGAAACAACTTCAATCGGTGTATGACAAGCCGATGATCTATTATCCTTTGAGCATTCTGATGCTTGGGGGGATTAAAGACATTCTTTTGATCACAACTCCGGACGATAAACCTTTGTTTGAAAAGCTTTTGGGTGATGGCTCGCAATTCGGCGTGAAGCTTTCTTATAAGATTCAAGAGAAACCCAATGGACTTCCTGAAGCTTTCGTCCTGGGTGAAGACTTTATCGGTAATGACAACGTCTGCTTGATCTTGGGTGACAATCTTTTCTATGGCGATCTGGATTTCTTCCGTGAAGCCATCAAATCCCAAGAAGCGATGAAAGATGACCTGCACGGCCGTGTGTTTGCTTACTATGTCGCAGATCCTCGCGCCTATGGTGTTGTAGAGTTTGATAAAGGTTCTACAAAAGTAAAATCCATCGAAGAAAAGCCCCAAAATCCAAAATCCAACTACGCGGTTCCAGGTCTTTATCTTTTTGATAAAACTGTCGCAAAGCGTGCGAAGGCATTGAAGCCTTCGCCTCGTGGTGAAACAGAGATTGTGGATTTAATTCTTTCTTACCATAACGAAGGCAAACTGGGTGTGGAGATGATGTACCGTGGTCTTGCTTGGCTTGACACGGGAACTCCTAGATCTTTGCTTGATGCCGCGGCCTTTATTGGTGCAATTGAAGAACGTCAGGGATTGAAAGTGGCTTGCCTTGAAGAAGTTGCTTACCGCATGAAGTTTATCACTTTGGCCCAACTGCAAAAAATCGCCGATGAACTTCCAAAAAGTTCTTATCGCTCTTATCTGGAAAAAATTATTTCTGAGGAAGTATGAAGCAGACAGTCTTGTTAACCGGCTGTGCCGGATTTATTGGAACTAATTTTGTTAAAACCATCGCTTGCCGCGAAGATGTTAAAGCACAGTACGATTTTGTGATCGTGGATGCTTTGACTTACGCTGGACGCTTGGAAAACATTCAGCCAGATCTGGACAAAAATCCTCATCTTAAATTTTATCATGCAGACATTCGTGACTCTCACAAGATGCATGAGCTTTTTCAAAAGTATCAATTTTCCGGAGTCTTGAATTTTGCGGCTGAGTCTCACGTCGACCGCTCGATTGAAAGTCCTAATATCTTTGTTGAGACCAACGTTCTGGGAACTTTGAATCTTTTGAAAGAAAGTCTTTCTTTGTTTGAAAAGAAAGGTTCTTTTAAATACCTGCAAGTGAGTACAGACGAAGTCTATGGTACTTTGCAAATGGAAGACCCTGCGTTCACTGAAACGACACCTCTATCTCCAAACAGTCCCTACAGTGCTTCTAAAGCCAGTGCGGATTTGATGTGCCGTGCCTTCTTTGAAACTTACAAGATGCCTGTGATTATCACTCGTTGCTCCAACAACTACGGGCCTTATCAAGTGGAAGAAAAATTTATTCCCCTTATGATCAAACGCGCCTTGGCCAACGAACCAATGCCTATCTATGGCACTGGCATGAACATCCGCGACTGGATTTATGTTGACGACCACAATGAAGGTGTTTGGAAAGCTTTCACCAATGGCAAGGCCGGGGAAGTTTACAATTTGGGTGGCGATTCTGAAAGACAGAACCTGGATGTTGCAAAACTTATTTTGAAATATCTTGGGAAACCAGAAAGTCTTTTGAACTTCGTGCAGGACCGCAAGGGCCATGATTTCCGCTATGCGATCAACTTTAGCAAAGCTAAAAAAGACCTGGGCTGGGCACCCACTGTGAAGTTTGAACAAGAAGGTCTTCTTCGTACGATTGAGCACTATAAAAAACTATGGGCGAAGTAAGAGTTCTTCACTGCATCCATTCCCTTTCTTGGGGTGGACTTGAGATTTACACCGTGGAGCTTATTCAGAAGCTCGCAGAGACAGGGATTACGCAAAAGGTCCTCTGCTCTGCCCACTCTCGTGTCGCGGAAGAACTTAAGAAGAGCGGTGTTGAAATCCTCCCCTTTCCGGAAAAGAAACTTTCAAAAGTTCGCGAAGCTTTGTTGATTCGTAAACTTATTCGCAAGCACAAGATCACTCACCTGCATTCTCATACACGTTTGGATATGTGGGCTTGTGCTTTGGCTTTGATTGGAAAAAGTCATCCGAAACACATTTACAATCTTTATATGAACGCGACTCCAAAACAGGACTTCGTTCATCGCTGGCTCTTTTCTAAGGTCGATGCTTTATGCAGCTCTTCAGAAACGATTCTTAATGATGTGAAGAAGAACTTCCCTATTGCTCCCGAAAAATTGCAGCTTATTCGTTATGGAAGAAAAACGGAGCTCTTTAAACCTTATCCGAAAGAACGTGCGGGATTGCGCGAGCTTTATCACGTTAAACCTGATCAGATCGTGATTGGGACTCTTTGTCGTATTGATCCAGGCAAAGGGGTTCGTGAGCTTGTACAGGGCTTAGAGAAACTCAGTGAGACAGAATTAAGGAAGATCCAGCTTTGGGTGATCGGGGATCCTACGATCGTTGGAAAAAACGATAAGGGCGAACCCGTTTATGCCGCTGAGTCCGCAGAACTTTTAAATTGGATTCAGGATCAGCGCCTCAATCCCCGTTACAAAGATCACTTGGTGCGTATTCCATTTCAAAAGGACTACATTCCTTATATTGAAGCCTTGGATGTATTTGCACTGGCTTCTTACAACGAAACATATTCACTAAGTGTGCTTGATGCGATGATGATGGCTAAACCAGTGATCGGCACTAATGCCGGGGGAACTCCGGAACAAGTCGGTCCAGACAACGACCGTGGCGTTTTAGCGGAACCACAATCTGCAAGCTCCATTGCTGAAGCTTTTAAGTATTATCTCAAACATCCAGGGGCCATTCCCCATCAAGGACGAAGAGCTCAACAATGGGCCCTTCAAAATCACGGATGGAAAGAAACTTTGCAGAAGTTTTTGGATCTTTATTCCACGCTAAAATAACCTATCATTGAATCGGTCTAGCTATTATATTACCTAATTTAGGATAATATTGTCCTAAATTAGGACAACAGAGCTGGACTTGATATTTACCTAATTTAGGTCGATATTATCCTAAATTAGGATAATAAGGTTTTTTATGTTAACAGAACTATTTGGCAGTAAAACTACAGAAAAATGTCTTCTTTATTTAGCAGCCCAGGGAGAGGGATATCCTCTTGAAATCGCGAAAAATTTTAAAATTAGCAACACACAGATTCTAAGAACGCTTAATAAATTAGAGCAAGCAGATATCCTTGTTGGAAAAGAAATGGGACGCTCTCGGGTTTATGTTTTAAATAAAAGTTGGTTCTTAGCGAATGAACTTAAAAATCTTTTAAATAGAGCTCTTTCTAATATTCCGATTGACGAGCAAGAAAAATATTTTATGAAACGCAAACGCCCAAGAAAAAAGAATAAACAAATTTAGTTATGAAAATTCAGAAAGGGATGAACCGCAAACAATTTGCAGCTGCAGTTGTAAAACAATTAGAAAAGAACAATATTTCTTGTGTTCTAGTTGGCGGAGCTTGTGTTTCTATTTATACCGACGAAAAACACGAGTCGAGAGACTTAGATTTCATCTCGCCGTACTCCTTCGAATCTATTGCCGAGGCCCTTTCTCAAATTGGATTCCAAAGAAAAGGGAGATATTTTTCACATCCTGACATAGAGTTTTATGTTGAATTCCCCAGTGGTCCTCTCGCTATAGGCAATCAAATTCCCATTAAAGCCGAAGGATCCCTCAAGGTAAAAGACACTGTAGTTTCTATGTTATCGCCTACTCAATGCGTGATGGATCGACTTGCCGCTTGGTTTCACTGGAATGACCGAAGAAGTCTCATCCATGCCTTATGGATTTGCGAAAAACATCCCATAAATATTAGCAAAATCAAACGTTGGGTAGAAAAAGAAAAAGAGCCCGAGAAACTACTCGAGTTTCTCGGAGAATATAAAAAAATTAAATCGAGTAAATGATTTTACTCAACCGGAACTAGAAGCTCTGGCACCTTTATCAATTAACCAAATCATGGTTGATATGAACCATGATTTGGTAGGAGCAAGAACTATTCTAGAATCAATGAAGCTAGTTTTTCTTTGTGGGTTTGGACGTATTTAGGGAACGATTCGTCGACTTTGACGAATTTGGAGTCGATGTTTTGGCCGTAAAGACTTCCGCCTTTACGGATGATTTCTTCGACTTTTTTCGGGTCTTTGAATTCATCCTTGTTGTGTTCCTTATGGGCGTAGGCTTCGATTTTTTCTATGACCTTTGCGGCACCACCTAGATAGCTGAAGTGCCAGCCGCCGTTGGGGACGATGGTGATCTTATCTGTGTTTTCGCGAGTTTCGCGATACAGGCGAGTCTTTTTGATTGTTTTAATATCTTTGTAGTTGAGCATCACAGTGCCATACCAAGGCATGTAGCCGTCCACCAATGGAATTGGTTCTGGGTATTTTTCTACAAAGCAGTTCAAATAGTAGTAATAAAGTTTTTGTTGGAAAACTTTGATTCCCGGTTTTTTTGCATATTCAAGAACAAGCTCTGGGCGAGGAATTTCATCCACATCAGAAACGATAATCACATCATCCGGTTTGGCATTCTTTAGACCTTTGAGGATTTGTTCTTTTTGATGATCGTCATAATCCCAAGTTTTAGGAACGCGCCACTTAGAGAAGAAATTCGGATACTCATCTACGATCACGTGTTCAATTTTATGCAAGAAAGGTTTGAACCGCTCTTTGTTCTGTTCAAAGAACAAAGGTTTTTCTTTCTTTTGGAAAGTGCGTGTTGCTTCAACAAGAACGAAACGATCCACGACATCGTTCAAAGTATTTAAGCGAATTTCCAAAAGATCCATTTCATTAAAAAATGCAAAACAATCGTAGATCATGATTTCCTCAAAACTTTCTTAAACACTTCTAAAGTCTCTTGAGCACACTTTTCCCAAGTGAACTTTTGCGAACGAACAAGACCTTTGACTTTCAAAGCCTCACGGAACCTATCGTCACTTAAGACTTGAGTCAAAGCCTCGGCCATTTGTTCTGGATTGCCCGGATCAGCAAAGGCGGCGGCATCTCCGCAGATCTCTTGCAAAGCACCACCAAGACTTGTGACAACCGGACACCCTAAAGACATTGCCTCTAGAACAGGAATGCCAAAACCTTCATACCATGATGGAAAGAAAAAGACCTGAGCTCTTTGATAGAGTTCAGCCAACTTGTCATCTGGGACGTAGCTTAAATGAACAATGTCAGACTTGTACGGAGATGTCTCGATAGCCGTCTGAATATCTTCAGAGCCGAATCCCCAGGCACCCGCTAGAACTAATTTCTCTTCAAAACCTTTGGACTTTAAAATCTCAAAAGCCTTTATAACACCTAAAACATTTTTACGCTTTTCAAGTGTTCCTAAAAAAAGAATGTATTGCTCTGGAAGCCCCAAAGATCTTGCCATCGGCGGAGCCGACGTGCGATTGCACCCCAGATACGTCATATGAAGGCGATTCTGCAGATGCGGAAAGAATCGCAGAACTTGATTTTTGGTAAACTCAGAATTCACAAGAACCGCATCTAAAGATGAAGAGTTTAAAACCTCCGTCATCTCGCGAATGCCTTTAAGAAAGAACTCCGGACGATTGTACTTTTCTTCAAACACGACCATGTCGTGAATCGTCACAACACGAGGCAAAGACCCCCACGTATTTAATTTAAAATCCGGACCCAAATACAAACTGTCTTTTCCGGGGAAAAGCATCCACGGAAATAACGCGCGGCACTCATGACCCAGCACAGACTCGATACGGGATTTATTCTTGAGACGAGAGAGTTTTAAAACGGGAATGACCTCTAAATCCTTTTGAGCCACAAAATGCCGAAAGAGTTGAAGCATATAAACTCCAACCCCGGTCACTTTTTGCGGATTTAGCGTGCTGACATCAAAATATATTCTCATGGAATGCCTATGAATCTTAAGCCTTGAACTAACAAGACGACAAGAACATAGGCAAAGAGGTTGAAGGCAACAAGTTGCGTTAGAGCAAACTTCCAAGAGCCGCTCTCGCGAATCTGAACGCCCACTGTGGACATACACTGAAGAGCGATGAGGAAGAACACCATAAGTCCTATCACGGAACTCACGGTAAAGATTTTTTCTCCAGCCGAATTCACAGCCGTGCTCATTTGCGTAAGAAGAGCTTGCTGCTGAGTATCTTCTTCGGTGTCAGTGATATTAAACGTCAAAGCCAAAGAAGAAACGAAGACTTCACGGGCCGCAAATGCAGAGATCAACCCCACACCCACACGCCAGTCAACACCCATGGGGTGCATCACGGGTTCAATTGCTTTTCCCAATTGTCCTACGTAGCTCTGCTCCAGTTTTTCGTGAGCATCTTCCATTTGATAGTGCGGAAAAGTTGTTCCAGCCCAGATGATCACAGCAAATGCAAAGATCACAGGTCCTGCGCGTTTGACGTAAGATAAAGTGCGAGTCCATGACTGACGAAGCAAAACACGAAGTTTCGGACGACGATAAATCGGAAGTTCCATCATGAACAATGAAGGATCATTCGCTGTTTTAGGAATGAACTTACTCACCACACCCGCGGCAAAAGCTCCGATCACAATCGAACCCAAATAGAGCGCGGCCAAAGCAAGACCGGCTTTCAACGGAGATTCCCCGTGAAACAAAAAAGCAATAAACAAAGCATAAACTGGAAGCCGCGCAGAACAGCTCATAAGTGGAATCACGAACTGCGTGATCATACGGTCTTTTTTTGAAGGGATATTGCGAGTCGCAATGATCGCAGGAACCGCACAAGCAAAACCAGAAAGCATTGGAACAAAGGAGCGACCACTCATTCCCAGAGCCGAGAACGGACGATCAATCAGTGTCGCCGCTCGCGCCAAATACCCTGTGCTCTCTAAAATTCCGATTCCCATAAAAAGAATAAAAATCTGCGGAACGAAAACCAAGAATGCGGAGAAGCTTGCCACCACACCGTTTGCCAAGAAGTCCGCCCACAGTGTGCCAGGCCCCCAAGCCGCAACCACTTCATTCAATGAAGTAAACCAGCCATCAATCAGATCCATAAATGGAGTCGCCAGCCAGAAGACGCACGAGAACAACCCACCCATGATAAGAATGAAGAACGCAAAACCTAAAATCGGATGCAAAAGAACACGATCTAATTTTTCTGTGGTCTCTACGATTTTATTAAGACGATCTTGGGCATGATCCGTTTTGTGAGTGAGAGCTTCTTTCGCGATCTGTTCACACTCTTTAAGTTTTTTTTCTTGAAGTTCAAACCCCCAAGGCACCGGACGTGATGGCGTTTTTGTGATGGTTAATTTTTTAGCCTCCGCAACGATCTCTTTAAGACCGCCTGCAAGCAGACCATCGAACTGCAAAACAGGACAACCCAAAGTTTTGCGCAAATAATCCATGTCGATCTCAATGCCTTCACGACGAAGAAGATCGGCCATTGTGATCACCACGATCATGGGGAATCCAGTTTCTTTTAACTGCATCACAAGTTGCAAATGACGAGAGATTTGCGTTCCATCAACAACAACGATGATACCATCAACTTGCTTGATACGAGGATTGTCATAGATCGCACGAAGAGTGACCCACTCATCCGCACTTTTAGGATGAAGACTGTAGGTTCCTGGCGTGTCCATCACTTGAACTTGCGCCTCCCCTAAGTGAGACGCCAGATGCCCCAATGAGAACTCAACAGTCGCACCGGGATAGTTCACCGTTTTAAAACGCGAACCCGTCAGCCAGTTATAAAGCGTGGTTTTTCCAGAGTTCGGAGCACCGACAAGAGCGATGGATTTATTTTCGACAACTAGTTCTGTTGGACTTGCGCGCATGCCGCTTCCTCATTTCGCAACGCCAGAAAACTCGTGTTGAAACGAATCAAAAGAGGTCCACCAAAAGGGGCTCTTCCTAAAATCGTAAGGATTGTTCCAACACGTAAACCCATTTCGTGAAGACGTTCACGGAAGATGTCTTCCCCTGCAAAACCCGTAATTTCAACAGTGTGGCCAGGTTTGATAGATGTATCGAGTAAATTCATGAGTTCCTCTGGATCGGTAAGCCTCTAGTTAAAGGCATGTAAGAGTAAAAGGAAGCCCTTTTAACTCCCCGTCGCGCAATTGAAAACCTACTGAGAATAACCCCCAATAAGCCCTCATAATCAGGGCCTTTTTTCCAGAATTTCTTGTTTATTTTGGGAAGACTTTTCACACCCTGACCCACGGGGGATGCCTCTGTGAAAGCGCAATTTTTTCATCCCTCGAAATCCTGACAAAATATTTATGGCTATATGTGTTAAATAGAACGCATTCAAATAACAAAACCTAGGAGATTTTATGAAAACGCTCTTGTCTCTATTGATCACTTTGGCCGCGGCAAATGCCTCTGCAAATATCTATGACTGCTCTGGCGGAAGCTTTGAACCATTGACTGTCGAAGTTCTTAATCAAAAAGAAGTTCTTTTGAACGGCAAAGAAAAAGGCACGGTCGACTTTGCTTACGCAAAAAAGAATCCAGAGAAAAAATCTTACTCGATCCTCGGCTTTTTTCCAGAGAGTCTTGCTGCTGGTGCCGATGGTTTTTCTGTCGACGTAACTATTTCCAAATACATGTTTGCAGGCTCTAAAGTGGCTTATCTAAATACATACAATCGTGGACCTGAAGGCTTTTATAGCGAATCTTATAAGTGCATTAAGCGCTAATTTCTCTCAGGGCCTTCTTAAGTACATACGAAGGTCCTGTTTTTAGGACCAAGGGTTAAGTTCAATCCAGCAAGACCGATCTGAAGTCTGTATGGATTTAAGTATTAAGACCACCCTTGGAATTAGCAGCCTTATCTTCCTGACTCACTTGTCCGCGCAAGCCACAGATGTGCTTTATGCTCCGGCCTTCTGCGAACCTGAAGCTCTAACAATCATGGTGACCAATAAGACATCAGAACCACAAAGGCTGTGGACCCAGGTGCGCTTTGATGGAGAACTTCAAGAACTTCATCATGATCTCGATGCAAAATCTCAAATCAAAATCCGTGGCACTCGATTTCTTCCTTCAAAGATGGCTTTCTCCGTTAAATCCTGGACGAAAAATTCCCTTCAGATCACAGCCCGTTGCGAAGAAAACCTCAGCATTCCTTTAAGTGACTTAACTTCTTCTCAAGTGAGTCACTGGCTTCCTTCTTCAGTGAAATCAGTGAAGGTTCATTTGTTAAACCTTTTCTTGAAGTCCAACACTGTAAAGCTTAAAGCCCTCAATAAAGTAGGCACAGTGATTGGAGAAAAGGAAGTTTTACTTAAGAACTATTATGATACGGAATCTTTCAAATGGACTTTGCCTGAAAGTGCTTCGCGTGTTGAGGTCGTAGGACAAGAGCGCCTTCACTCGCTGTTGTTCTATGATTCTTTTGGTGTTGAAAAATTAAGTCCAGCTGTGGCGATGGTTCCAGTCCGCCTTCCTGCAAGCACGGATAAAACATATTTCTTAGTTTCCACAAAAGATGCCCGTCCTGAAGAAGCCTTTGTGATTGCGTTAGATGATGCGACACAAATCGCTACAGCCCGCGAGCAAATTAGAAATCCTTCTTTGGAGAAAATTATTGTCGCAGGTATTGAGCTGGGAAATGGCGGCTTTAATCGCGCCTTCTTCTCTCGCGACAAATCTCCGTATTCTTGGTCTGTCAATCGCGTCGATGCCTTTGCTGACTTTGCCCATATTGATTGCGATGGCAGTCCTGATCTTACCGAAGAACGTCTGATGATGAAGCTCAATGAAGGGGGCCGAATCTGTTTCTGGCGCTACCGCATTATCAAGGAGTTAAGCTCCTCAGAGGTCTCTTCGGGAACTCTGAAACCCTAGTGTCCATGCGTTGTGAATTGACAGTTTTGCAGAAGAGAACTTTGATGTGAAAACTCATTAGAGTTTACATTAAAGGAGTCTCTTCATGTTTTCTAAAGTATTTGCAGCAGCTATCGTGCTTGCATCTATCAATGCTCACGCCGTTGAGAGTGAGTTTTTCTTCCAATCTAAAGCGGGACAAAGTGATTTAACACCTCGTCTTGGATACATTTCTACAGCGACCAAAGCTAAGGGCGCTACTTCAGAAACGAAGTACACTGGTTTGTATAAAACGGGTGTCTCTTACGAATACGGCATCAATGAGATGTTTGCGATCGAAGGATCTTTGCTTTTCTCTTCTTATGAGAATGACAAGACTCCAAAAACAAAAGTCAGCGGCCTTGAAGATCCTCACGTGGTGTTAAAAGGGACTTCTAATATGGGTTCTTCAAATCTTCGTTACGGTCTTGATGTAGGTTTGAGCATTGAAAAAGCAAAAGTTAAAACTAACGGCGACATGACTTCGGCAACCGGTGGTTTCTCATTCACTCCTTACATCGGAATGGACACCGAAGCAGCTGGCGGCGTTGTTGGTGGTCGCTTGAACTATGCAATTCTTCTAGAACGCACAACCGAAATCGAAGCTTTTGGTACAGATGCAAAAACTAAAGACGGAAACACTTTGGGTCTTTCTGCATTCTACGAAACGAAAGTAACTGATGTTGTATTGGGTGGAGCACTTAACTACTTCAATCACGCTGCCACTAAAGACAGTGATGGCGATGAGCTTACAAAAGCACACAACACATTGGGAGTTTCATTCTACTCAGCTATTCCATTCGGAACTTGGGCATTGCTTCCACGCTTAGACTATGACTTCTCTCATAGCGAAGCCGACAAATACGATGTCATCCAGTTGTCTGTAGCAGCTCGTTTTAACTTCTAATTGAAGGAACTACGGAGGAAGCCCCCTGACCGCGGGTTTCCTCCACATAAACTTTTACGCGCTGAACGCCGTACTGTTTAAATTCTTTGTAAAAGTCTTCCGCCAAGAGTCTTGAAAGCTGTTCAACGCTGGTGTTAGTTACCGGCAACAGAATCACTTCATTTACTGGAAAAACATAAAACCGATCTCGGAAAGTGACTTCCAAGGATTTTGCCGTCTTTTTGAATTTCATATCGGCGTGTTTCTCTGGCAAGAGGACGATCTCGTCCCATTGATCTAAGCGAGCTTTGATATACTTTTTAAAAACGTTGAAATCGAGGAAGTACCCGTCTGCGTGAAGTTCATCTTCAGCGGGGGTTTTAATGTCTACGCGGACCTGATAATTATGTCCGTGAAGGCGCTCGGCATGCTTTTCATCAAAAATCAGAAAATGAGCGGCTGAAAATTTGAAATTCTGCTTTGCTAAATGCAATGTGGTCGTGGACATAGTTACCTCAAAGTGGTTATATCATTAGCATGAAATTCGAACTGAAGCAGCATTTTCAAATTGAATCCGCCCGTTTCTTGCCCCATTTGCCCTCTTCTCACCCTTGCTCCCGCATGCATGGGCATAGTTTTAAGATTGTCCTGACTCTGGTGGGGACATTGGACCCTAAAATCGGCTGGGTTATCGATTACAATGATATTCAAGCAAAGATGAAGCCTTTGCTTGAAAAAATTGATCACCGTGTTTTAAATGAAGTAGAAGGTCTTGAAAATCCGACCTCAGAACTTTTGGCAAAATGGATCTATGATCGTGCTCTACCAGCCCTTCCGATGCTGACCAAAGTGACTATTGCAGAAACTCCCCTGACGGAATGTACGTATCCCGCTTAGTCGCGTCCTAAAAGACTTTCACTCAAGGCAAGGCCCAGACTTGCTCCAGAACAAAACTCACCAAAGTTCGTTGGAGCTGCGAAAATAAACATAAATGGGGGTGTTAAATCCGCCCCTACTCGCAATTGCGGCGAAACTCGCTCCCAAGACGAATAATAGCAACTTGCGAAAGAAGATCCCGCTGCCGAAATAAGAGCCGAATTGGGAAAGCCGTTTTGGATCAACACATCTTTCACTCGCGATGTGACGTCTCTTCCGATTTTTTCCATGGCTTTAAAATCAGAGTATTTATTTTTTCCAGGCAATCGTCCCATGTCATGATACTCACCCCAACTCACGAGCTTCACTCCCCACTTCAAAGCGGTTCCAATCGCACTGGCTTCTTCAGCATTGGCTCCATTCAAAGTCGCAATCGCGGTAAAACCAGAGCCGACAAAAATATCCCGACGGTCGTTTGTTCCAAGATTGTCGTAGCCACCGGCACCGCGGAATCGCCATAGAGCCCCACCTAAAAAAGCAGATAGAGCATGTCGATCCGCACGATTAAGTTCTGGATGAGGCAGGCCGTAGTTTTGAGCACGATCACGGTCGCTCTGCGATTTTAGATTGAGCAAAAAAGCATATCCTTGTTTTGCTGACTCGCTGGCATTGGGTTGCTGTGCTAACTTTTGGGCCGTTGGTAAAAGTTCACTCATGTGAATTTTACGTAAAGCATTCTCCACGCGGATTTTAATTTTATTTTCAGAAGGAAAAGGTTCAGGAAACTCAACACGAGAAAGAATTCCTAAAACCGAAGTCATCATTAAATCAAAATGAAGATAGGTTTTTTGACTGACGTTTGGAAGATTTCTGTGGCGATAAAGCAGGATCGGACTTTCCAAAAGTTTTTCAGCAGAAACGGGCTGAGTTTGCAATTGCTGTTGAAATTGAAAGTTTTGGACTTGAGCAAATGAAGACATAAGTTCTGTAACCAACTGGAACGCTGTGACCATTTGAATATCCATCACTTCGCTGACAGGGGTCATATCGCCCTGGGCATTCGTCAACTGCGCTTGGCGGGCAAGATCGACCCAATTCGCCGCCAGGGAGTGCGACGATAGAATCGATGAGGTGAGAAACACCAAGATCCAATTTTTATAAGGGTACTTGCTCTTCATTTCTGCTCCCATAAGCATAAAGGCACTTCCTAAGTTTTCCCCTTCAAATGCCAAGCCAAACCAAATGACACCAGGCTAAAGTGACATCTTCGCAATCAAATCTTGTTATTTTCCTGAACGGCTATATTGCCAAATAAAAGTTAGATTACTCTCAATTCCAACAGAAGGATGTAAATTCTTATGAAGCTTTTGGCCTTCGTGGTCAGTCTATGCATAGCAGTTTCAAGTTCAAAAGCTTTCGCCAATGAACTTGAGCTGATTTTCTATCGCGCTCCCAAACCACTCAATTGGAGTACTCCGGGAAATCTTATTCACAGCACCCTAAAAAATATGCGCATGCGGGTGGACGGATATCGCTATCCCCACTCCATCTCTCACGTCAATGTCCGGCTTCAGTGCGGCAATGAGCCGTCGATTTATCGTGGGATGACGGCAACGAAATCGGATCCCTCCTATGTTTGGGATTTTCTTGGTAAAGGTGTCGCCTTAGACACCCTGATGATCAACGTTCCGGGACGCCATTACACCGAAGAACAGATACTGCGCTGGCTCCCAACTCTCAAAGCCAAGGGCTATGTGCGAAGTTTGAAACTAATTCTGAACGACGATCAATGTGCTCGCGTGCAAAGATATATTAAACTTTATGAAGAGCTTCATCTGGATAAAATTTATGGGGGCCTTCGCTCAACTGCGCACTACGGGCAAGGCGCAGGATGTGCTGCTTATGCCGTGAGTTTTCTGCAAATCTTGGATTTATTTCCTGAGTCCATAGACAAACACTGGCGAAGAACGCTTTTAATTCCTCTTGAGCTTTTAAGTTCGCAAACTCACAGTGCACGCATTGGCTTTTTTGGATATCTTCGAGGGAAAGATCGAACCTGGTCTTCGCCGAATGAAAAACACATCCCGCTCGAATTTTGGGACCCAGAACTAATGTACAACTGGGTTGGCAACGTCATTAAAGACAAAAAGAATTTTCCACCGCACATGTGGACGGAAAAAGATCCCAAAACACCATTTCAAAGTTTGGTGTGGGACGTTCGCTCTTATCCTACCAGTACAAAATATTTTTTCGCTTATCGCAGAGGAACTTTAGACAATACGGTGGATTACCATATACGTAATCGGAATCGTCTGATGACAGACGAAGAGATCTTAAATCAATCTCCTCGGAAGTGTCGGCTTTTTCAGCCCTGTCCTTAGTTATTTAATCAGAGCGGCGTTGACTCTCACAGTAGGCCCCAGATCCAAATGTCCTTCAAACTTCTGACGGAAACTTGGAGGATAAATCATTACAACAGTAGAACCCATGCGGAACATTCCAAGCTCAGAACCTTTGTGCGTTGGAATTTCTGGGCTGTAGTTTTTATGTTGGAAAATATGCGGGCCTTTTTGATTTCCTTTGATAGTTTCATCAAAGCTCAAACAAATATGACCCACGTTTGTCGCACCGACAAATACGGCGGCCACAGGTCCTAAATCCGTCTCAATCTCCACTAGCACACGCTCATTTACAGAGAAAAGATTTTTTACGTTCGTTGTGCTCCACTCGTTTACGGGCCACAACTCCCCTGGCATATAGCGCACATTTGTGATGGCACCATCTACAGGAGAATGCACACGGTGGTAGTCTGTCGGGCAAAGATAGTATGTCAGGAAATATCCGCCAGCCCATTTCTTTTGGCATTCTGGATCTTGAGTGAATTCATCCAGACGATACGAAAGACCCTTAGCTTGGATCAAAGTTCCATTATCAATAGGAGCTGCTTGAGTAATACGGCTGTCGGCAGGATGAACTGCCCAAGAACTCGCCACAGGACGAATGCCCGCCTTCAGTCTGCGCACGAAGAACTCACCGATAGAAGGGTACGCGGTATAAGGCTTCTCTGCCTCGTCCAAATTGATGTTATAGAGCCACGCAAAGCCTCTAATAGAGAGTTTAGCCCACAACGAAGGGCCTTTCCAATGCATGAAGTAACCGACCCAGCGGCTTAAACGACGTTTAGGAAGAATTCTTGTAATAGCTGACATAGAAATCTTTATATCTGAGCCACACCCCTTTGTCACCATAAGAGCAATGAGGTATTATGGGCCTTCCCTTTTAAACCCATTGGCCCTTAACAAGTGCCCTGGAAGGATATATGGCTAAGATACTTCAGAATGTCGAAATTCCTATTGATCAAGATTTAGAAGAAAAGTTGCAATGGCTGGTCCCCGATCATGGACCGTATCGTATTCTGCGCCAAAGCGTTGATGCTCGCCGTTCTCACTCTCCCCATTTTGTTTACTCTATCGAGGTCGCAGATAAGGGTGAGACTCTTAATATCCCTCAGTTCGATCTCGAGAAGATTTCTACTCCTAAAGAAAAACCTTTGATTGTTGGTACGGGCCCTGCGGGTCTTTTTGCCGCTCTTCGTTTTGTGGAACGTGGAGTTCCATGTATTCTTTTTGAACGCGGCTCTGACAGCGGCGAGCGCATTAAAGGTATCAATCAATACTGGCGCTATGGCAAGCTCGATCCTCGCAACAATGTTTGCTTCGGAGAGGGTGGAGCCGGTCTTTACTCTGATGGAAAACTAATTACACGTATTAAGTCTCCGCACATTCCTTACGTGATGAATCGCCTGGTGAAATTTGGTGCCCCAGAAGAAATTCAGTGGCTTTCAAATCCTCACGTGGGCTCTGACCGCATTCGTCGCGTGATTCCGAAGATGCGGGAGTTCCTTAAGGCCAATGGCTGTGAAATTCATTTTAACACGCAAGTCACCGAAGTTCTTTTTGAGGGCAAGCAAGTTGTCGGCGTGCGTACAGAACATGGAACTGAGTTTAAGTCTCCCCATGTGATTTTAGCTACTGGGCACTCTGCGGAAGATATGATCAACCATCTGCGCGATGCCGGTGTTCATTTGGATGGAAAGTCCTTTGCCATGGGTCTTCGCGTGGAACACTCTCAGGCTGCCATCAATAAGATTCAATATCGTCAGTTTTCGGAACATCCCAAGTTAGGGGCTGCCAACTACAAACTTGCTCATCACAATGACAACACGGGCATTGGGGTTTATTCCTTCTGTATGTGCCCAGGCGGTTATGTTCTTTCTTCAGGAACTGAAGGTGATGGCATCGTCTGCAATGGGATGAGTAACTACAACCGCAACTCCCCTTATGCTAATGCTGCCATCGTGGTCAGCATTGATCATGAAAAGAACTTTGGCAAAGATGTCTTTGGCGGCATGAAACTTCGTCGTGAACTTGAAACTCGAATGTACAATTCTGTTCTTGAAAAAGGCGGAACTCGCGAGCTGCCTGCGCAGAACTTGATGGACTTCCTTTACGGGACTTCGACGAAAAAAGGCGAACGCCCTTTGCGCGCGGGATCTTCCCCCTCAGGAGCTTTGTCAGTTCGCCTGGATGACATTCTTCCCAAAGACATGCGCGATCGGCTTCGTGAAGGCTTTGAAAAATTTCAGGGCAGCATGAAAGGTTTTCTGACCGAAGAGGCGCAAGTATATGGGATCGAATCCAGAACAAGCTGCCCTGTTCGTGTGACTCGCGACAATGAAAGTCTGCAAAGTATTTCTCACGCAGGACTTTATCCTGCCGGAGAAGGCGCTGGTTACGCCGGAGGGATCACTTCCGCAGCTTGTGATGGGATTCGAATCGCAGAAAAGATCATTGAACTGTTGTAAGCAAACGTGTCCTCGGTGTCTTTTTCCCACCGACATTTTTTGGCTCGGGCCTTGCAAAAAGTACCCTTGTCCAAATTTGGAGGAGGAATCATGCACGCAAAACCACTATTCGGAGTCATTTTGACTCTTCTTTTGGGAGCGACCTCGTTCGCCGCTCCGCAAGAGAAAACACAAGACATTATTAAAAGAGAACTTTCTAGCGGCACAACAGTTCGCACCGAGATGTCTCTAAATGTTTACAGACAAGAGCCTTATCAAGCTGAGTACACCGAACAAGTTCCGTATCAGGCCGAAGAAACATACTATGTAGATGTTCCTTATCAAACGACCGAGACCTACTACGAAAACGTTCCTTACACAGAACGTGTCGCCTACACAGACTATGAAGAATATTGGGACAATGAATACGTTTGTCATAACGTAACAAAATATCGTCAAGAATGTCATAACGAACGCGTGTGTGCTCCGGGTGGTCGCGTTTGCCAACCGATCACAGAGTGCGGAACAAATGCTCGTGGTGAACGTATCTGTAAAACTCGCAACGAATGCCGCGATGAAGGTCCTCGTGACTGCCGTGATGTTCCGCAATGCCGTCAGGTTCCTTACACAGATCGCGAATGCGGATACGACAGAGTTCGTAAAACTCGCACTGTGACTAAATACCGCGACGAGATTCGCTACAGACAAGAACAACGCACTCGCACTGTAACGAAGTACCGCCAAGAAGCTCGTACTCGCACAGTGACTAAATACCGTGAAGAAACACGTTGCTGCGTAACTAAGTACCGTGATGTCTTCGATCACCAATTCACTCAACCTGTCGCGGTAATCTTCCCAGCCGAAGCTGTTTTGCTTGCCGGTGAAGTGGAACGCATCCAAGTCACTTTGCGTGGCAGCGAAAGCGCACCGATCGTTAACATCTCTGTAAATTCAGATGTTTTCGGTTACGCTATCGAACAAACTCGCATGGATGGCCGCGAGAAGGTCTTCGTTCTTAAACTTGTACCTAAATGGAGCGAACAAAACGCTGGAACAGCGACAGTTCAAGGTCTGAAATTAAGCTTCAACAAAGGACAAGGTAAAGTTTCTTTCAAAGAAACAGTGGCTTCGGCTCGTTTGGTTTCCGCGTATACTTTGGAAATCCGCGATCAACAAAGCCAAGCCGTTGTTCTTGAAGAGCGTCTTCAAGGCACTGAAGCGAAGGTCTTTGAAATTGCGACTCCGGGTCTGGCTCGTGAAGGTAAATACACTGTTCTATTGCACGTTGAACGTCATGGCGTAAACGTAGCAGGTGGAGCTTTGAGTTTTGATCAAACAATCTCTTACGAGAAAAAAGAGCTGGATCAGGATGAGATCCAAAACCTTAAGAATAAAGATCAAGTTCAATTGATCTCTATCGAAGGTCAAGGTGCTGAGCGCGTGGTTGTGATTCGCGATCAAACTCCGGCGATGGAAGAAATCCAATCGACTTACAAATTAGTTGTTTGGAAAAAACTTTCTAACGGTAAGATTGAATGGTTGGGCGAAAAATCATTCACTCGCGACAGCATTGCTCGCGCGGGTGACGAACTTGGTATTGCTTTAAAAGCAATTGGACTTAATCCTGCTGCCAATGTGAAGTTGTACATGGATTTAGTAGTGAACCGTACAAGTGCTCAGTACTTGGGTGGTCAAAAAGTTCAGTTCATCGTTAGCAAAACGTTCTAATATCAAAAAAAAAGAAGCGAGACTCTTAAGCCTCGCTTCTTCTCTTAAAGGGCGTCCAGATATCTCGGACGCTTTTTTTATTTCAATTACATTTGACGAAGTTCTTCCTGAGTAATTACAGGATACTGTCCATCAATAACTGGCGTATAGTCCCAACCGTCATTTGAAGAATCATTCTGATCAGGATTAGTCACGAGTTCCTCACCGCCGCTTTCAGAACCAGAGTCTGGGTTGGTTACAACCTCTCCACCACTCTCAGAACCTGAGTCCGGATTCGTCACAACCTCACCGCCACCTTCTTCAGAACCACCACTTTCTGAACCGGGATCTGGGTTCGTAACAACTTCTCCACCACTCTCAGAACCGGAGTCTGGATTGGTAACGACTTCCCCGCCACCCTCTTCTGAACCACCACTTTCAGAACCGGGATCTGGATTAGTAACAACTTCTCCACCACCATTTTCAGATCCTGAACCTGGGTTTTCAGAACCAGAATCTGGATTCTCAATTGGCGATTTGTAAGCTGATTTCAATTTAAGAACTGGTTTTAAAAGACATCCACCATTGCCTTGAATCACCACGGACTTTAATGCGTCGAAATCAACAACGATGCTATATTGATGACCTGCTTCGAACTCGACTTTATTCGTGAGAATAATCTTAACACCGGTTTTCTGAGCACTCGGAGTTTTTAGATCACAAACCGAGTCATCTCCTTTAACTGCGTAATGTCCTTCTTCTTTAAGAACCAGACGAATTTGTTGAATCTGAATTCCCGCCGGGGCTACCACATCTTGCAATGGAAGGGTCACTCCGTTTTGTAGCTTCAGTAAATCTACAGGACCTAAATCTTTTGCAAGCATTAGACGTCCCGCTTTACCGCGCCCCGCAACCACGACCTCCATATGGTCGATATTCACAATGACGGATTTCAACTCCTTATTGGGAGCATCCGTCAGCTTGAAGCTAACCACAGCCTCTTTTTGAGAATCCACTCCCAGACTCGAATTTTCAGCAGAGAGACCACCCAACCCTCCCTGCTGTCCACAAGCAGCTATTAATGAAGCCGCTGTGAAAACTGACATCTTTCTGACCAAGTTCTTCATACACCCTCCTGGTGAGATCTTGGGTTTACTGTACTCTCTAAGATCAAAAAAATAAAAAAAACCCTCTCTGAAACGATCATTCTGAGAGGGCTGTCTAAAGATTTGTCGGTTTCTAAAACATTAGATTTACATTATAAAAGTCTACTACAGATTTCGACGGTACTGACCGCCCACTTCGTACAGGGCCTGAGTCATTTGATACAAGCTGCAATGTCTTGCTGCTGTCATTAAAGCCGCAAAGATATTTCCACCATTAAGAACTGTGTTCTTCAAGTTTTGAAGTTCACGCTCTGTATCGGTTTGATGATCTTTTTGGTACTTGTGGACGTTATCAAGCTGCGCATTCTTTTCTTCATAAGAAGCACGAGCCAGCTCGATCTTCGGTGGAACGTAGTCGGCCGCCATTGTCTTAGGATCAATGAAAGTATTTACACCGATGATTGGCAATGTTCCATCGTGTTTAAGTCTTTCATAGTACAAAGACTCTTCTTGAATTTTAGAACGTTGGTATTGAGTTTCCATGGCACCCAAAACACCACCGCGTTCGTTGATCTTTTTAAATTCGTTAAGAACAGCTTCCTCAACCAAATCCGTCAGCTCTTCAATAAAGTAAGCGCCTTGAGTTGGGTTTTCATTTTTCGTCATTCCGAATTCACGATTGATGATCAACTGAATCGCCATAGCACGACGGACAGATTCCTCTGTCGGAGTCGTGATCGCCTCATCATACGCATTCGTATGCAAGCTGTTGCAGTTATCATAAAGTGCGATCAATGCCTGCAAAGTTGTACGGATGTCGTTAAAGTCGATCTCTTGCGCATGCAATGAACGACCTGATGTCTGAATATGGTATTTCAATTTTTGGGAACGATCGTTTCCTTTGTAAAGGTCACGCATCGCCACAGCCCAAATACGACGAGCTACACGTCCTAGAACAGCGTACTCAGGATCTAGACCGTTACTGAAGAAGAAAGACAGATTCGGAGCAAAATCGTCCACTTTCAATCCACGAGCCAAATAGTATTCAACAAATGTGAAACCATTCGACAATGTAAATGCCAACTGAGAAATCGGATTCGCACCGGCTTCCGCAATATGGTAGCCAGAAATACTGACTGAATAGAAGTTTCTGATTTTGCTATTCACAAAGAACTCTTGAATATCGCCCATCATTTTCAAAGCGAAGTTGATAGAGAAAATACAAGTGTTCTGACCTTGGTCTTCTTTTAAGATGTCCGCTTGAACTGTTCCACGCACTTGTTGCAATGTCCAGTTCGCAACATCTGCCCACTCTTGTTGAGAGAGTTTGCGACCCAGCTCCGCTTCTTTCTTTTCAACTTGCTGATCAATCGCCGTGTTGAAATAGAAAGCCAAGATCATTGGTGCAGGACCATTGATCGTCATACTGACTGACGTATTTGGATTGATAAGATCAAAGCCCGCATAGAGCTTTTTCATATCATTCAAAGTACAAATGCTAACGCCGGACTCCCCGACCTTGCCGAAGATATCCGGACGCTGATCTGGATCTTGACCATACAAAGTCACGGAGTCGAATGCGGTAGAAAGGCGATGAGCCGTTTCACCCTTCGTCAGGTAGTGGAAACGACGGTTGGTTCTTTCAGGAGTTCCTTCACCTGCGAACATGCGCTTCGGATCTTCATCGGCGCGTTTTAACTGGAACACACCGCCCGTGTATGGGAATTCTCCCGGCACGTTTTCAAGTTTCAAATATTTAAATCTGTCGCCCCAGTCTTTAAACTTAGGAACGACAACTCTGCGGATTTTTGTGCCTGACAAAGACTCACGAACCAAGTCTTGGCGGATTTCTTTGTCACGGACTTTAAAAATCAATTGATCACCAGAATATGTTTCAATCAACTTATCAAAATTTTGAAGCTGATCGATTTCATCTTGAGTGAAGTCAGCGCTAAGTTCCGCTTCCACTTTTTTAACAGTGTCTGGATTTGCTCCCAAAAGTGGGGCTACTTTTTTAAGTCCACCCAGCTGAGACGCTTTTTCCGCCAACACTTCTGTGCGTTTTTTATATTTATGAACCGTTGTGACGATCTCAGCCAGATAGTTTTGACGATCTGCGGGAATGATCACATGTTCTTCGGCAGAAAGAATATTGGCTTTGTATTTCGCATCAATGCCCCAAAGACCCTTTTGATGAGACTCCAAAAGATCTGCCATTTTAAAGAACAACTTATTTACGCCGCCATCGTTAAACTGCGATGCCTGAGTTAAGAACACAGGAACCTCGACCTTTTCATCAAAGATCTTGCGAGAGCGCTTGTATTGCTTAGTCACGTCACGAAGCGCATCGAGTGCTCCACGACGATCGGCTTTATTCACGGCAATCAAATCCGCGAAGTCGATCATATCGATCTTTTCAAGCTGTGATTGCGCACCGAAATCCGATGTCATGACGTACATGGAAAGATCACTGACCTCCGTGATCGCCATATTGCCCTGACCGATCCCGGAAGTCTCTGCGATGATAAAATCAAAATCCAACTGACGGATGAATTTAAGGATCTCTGGCAAAGAAGATGCGATCTCACGGCCTGAACCACGAGAAGCCACAGATCTCATGTACACGCGATTGCGTGACAAAGAGTTCATACGAATACGGTCACCCAAAAGTGAGCCGCCTGTTTTACGTTTTGATGGGTCTACGCAGACGACCGCGATTTTTTTATTCGGATACGCATTGAGGTATCTTTGCACAAGTTCGTCGATCAAAGACGACTTACCAGCTCCACCCGTTCCTGTGATACCCAGAACCATAGGATTCGCGGTTCTGGCTTTGAAACCTTCAAGACCGAAATTGCTCAGAGAAAAATCTTTGTGACCGTTTTCGATAGCCGTTAGAGCAACGCCCAATTCCACCGAAGGAATGGTGTCGCCGGCAAAGATATTCTTTTTTGTTTTGTACTCTTTTTGTTTTTCAAGAATATCAAAATCACAACCACGGATGACCATTTCGATCATGCCTTCAAGACCCATCTTACGACCATCATCGGGATGGAAAATCTGTGCGATTCCGTAAGCTTCAAGCTCTTGCTTTTCTTCGTGGACGATCACACCACCACCACCACCAAAAATCCGCACGTATCCCGCACCGGCCTCATCCAGAAGATCCTTCATGTATTTGAAGTACTCCATGTGGCCCCCTTGATAGGAGCTGATGCAAACGCCTTGAGCACCCTCTTGCAAGACGGCTTTCACAACATCACTCACAGAGCGGTTGTGACCCAAGTGAATCACTTCAGCCCCCATGTCTTGAAGAATACGGCGCATGATATTGATACTTGCGTCGTGTCCGTCAAACAGAGCAGCAGCAGTGACGATACGAATCGGATTTTTAAGAGTGTAAGCCATATTTACCTAGAGACCTTTAAAGTTAGCCTTACGTTTTTCAATGAAAGCACTAGTGCCTTCTTTTACATCTTCTGAATTGAAAAGTTCTGCGAAGATTTTAGCTTCATTTTTCTGAGCCTGATCAATATCCATATCCCAAGCTTGATTGATAGAGATCTTTGCAGAACCTACAGCAATCGGAGCTTTAGCAAGGATAGCCTCTACAGTTTTCATCACTGCTGTCATCAATTCTGCAGCAGGGAAAACTTTATTCACAAGACCCATTGTTTGCGCTTCTTGAGCTGTCACCATGTTGCCTGTGTATGTAAGTTCGCGAGCGCGACGTTGACCGATAGCGCGCGCCATGCGCACAGTTCCGCCAAAGCCCGGAATCAATCCAAGACTCACTTCTGGCAAACCGAATTTTGCATTTTCAGCCGCGTAAATAAAATCGCAACCCAACGCCAACTCACAACCGCCACCCAATGCAAAACCGTTCACGGCTGCAATGACTGGAATTTTAAGCAAAGTGAGTTCGTGGAAAATGCTTTGACCACGTTGTGCGAAAATCATCGCTTTTTCTTCATCCAGCTCATGGATTTCTTTGATATCAGCACCGGCGACGAAAGCTTTCTCACCAGCACCTGTGATCACCAAAGCGCGCGCATCTTCGTAAGACATCTCACCGATTTGACGAAGTGCCTCGCCCATTTCATTCAACACTGTTGAATTCAAGGCATTCAGAGATTCCGGGCGATTCACAGTCAGAACCCAAACTCCGTGGGCCATTTGTTCAAAAAGAATTGTTTTATAATTAAAACTCGCCATTTAGATTCACCTACTTCGCTGCATAGTCGTAGAAACCACGACCTGTTTTACGTCCCAACCATCCCGCTTCTACGTATTTCACAAGAAGTGGACATGGACGGTACTTAGAGTCACCCAAACCATCATGAAGCACATTCATGATCGCAAGGCATGTGTCCAAACCGATGAAGTCTGCCAAAGTCAAAGGACCCATGGGTTGGTTCGTTCCCAATTTCATCGCGCTGTCGATAGACTCAACCGAAGCAATACCTTCATGAAGAGTGTAAACAGCTTCGTTAATCATCGGCATCAAGATGCGATTTACGATAAAGCCCGGCATGTCTTTCACAGACTCAACGAAAACTTTATCCATTTTCTCAGCCAAAGCTTTTACCGCAGCAAAAGTTTCGTCCGAAGTTTGCAAACCGCGAATGCCTTCAACCAACTTCATCAAAGGAACAGGATTCATAAAATGCATTCCCGCTACTTTTGTTGGACGTTTTGTGACGCCCGCGATTTTTGTGATCGAGATTGAAGACGTGTTTGACACTAAAAGAGCTTCCGGCTTCACGTTCGCATCAAGGTCTTTAAAGATTTTCAATTTAAGATCGATGTTTTCAGTGGCCGCTTCAATCACGATATCGCAATCTTTCAAAGCAGCTGTCTCTTGCGCTGTTTTAATTCGACCAAGCAAGGCTGCTTTATCGGCTTCGCTCATACCACCTTTTTTGATGATACGATCACAGCTTCCAGAGATAGTTGCGATCCCTTTTTCAAGAGCCGCACCACTAACATCCAACATGATGACGTTAAAACCAAAATTGGCCGCCACTTGTGCGATGCCGTTCCCCATTTGTCCTGCGCCTACGACGCCGATTGTTTTGATATTCATTATATCACTCCGCGTTAATACACTGTTAAAAAACCAACCTGTTACCAGTACCTAACTTTAGCCCAGAGGTCAAAAGTTCTGGTCTTGAGAGCACCGGGCCTAAGCCATCAAAATGGATAAATGCGGTCCGTACTTTCTCTGTCATTGCCATTGCTTTTCATTGTGCCTAGTTCTTGGGCTGCTTTAGCCACCGACGCCGGTTCCGCCGTCTCGTTTTACCGTAATAAGAACAGCCTCTTTCCCTCTGGCCAGGTGAGTCGAACCAATCTTGAAAACAAGCTTGTTCGCTCTGAAACCGAAGTGGCTTATCGCTCGACGTGGGACAAAAAAGAATACGTCATGCAAGGTGATCAAATTCTGCGCGACATCCAAGTCGCAAGATTTGCAGAGACTAAAACCGCAACTCCCCTTTTGAGCCTGAATCGCAGTGACGCTTCCGCGGTTAAAAACCTTCCTGCAAAAGCTTCTTTGGAAATTTTGGTTGTTGAGGATTTCTGGGTACGCGTGAAAGAGAAAGACAGCAAGGTTGAAGGCTGGCTGCCTTTGCAAGCTCTGCAAAATCGTCACGATGACTTAGGCATTTACACGAACATCATCGACACTTATTTGCGCAAAGATCCCAATGTTGCGTCTAGAGCGCTGACAACGATCCCCCGTCTTCGTCGTGTGATTCCTTTAGAGATCACAAAAAGTTTTTTAAAACTTCAGTACGGAAATCAAATTGGCTACGCGGATATTACTCACTTTGTTTCCCGCGCGGATTTCGCAAGCCTTGCTTATCATCCTAAGAAAAGTTGGATGGCCGTTCTTTATCGCAACAACGATGTGATCATCACGCAAAAAGGTGAAACAGTTCCTTTGAAAGAAGTTTTGGGTTTCGTAACGAACTCTCATCGTGGCATTGTGATTCGCCCCGATTCCTCTTATGGACCTCCTCTTCGCGCCCGGGTGGAAATTCTAAAACCCGAAGCCCACATCTGGGGGATTAGCCAAATTGACGGCCACGGCGAAGTTTGGTGGAAAAAGAAAAATCTTTTGATCGAAGAGATCGAAGCTCCCTCGAAATCGACTGTTTCTACGGACTCACTTATGAAGCGCGAGATCTACTCGATTGCTTTTGAGAACAAGAATTCTGTTCGTGGTCTTGTTTCTTCAGAAGGTGTTTATCGCACCGAAGATGGTCTTACTTGGACTCAGATTTCCCTTTTCGGAAAACAAAACTATCCCGTGAGCATTCATCCGAACGGCACGTGGTTTGTTGGCTCTTACAAGAGCACGAATCAAGGAAAAAGCTTTGAACCCTTCATCCGCTGGGACAATATCGCTCAAGCCATTGAATCGGCCTATCACAGCAATCCCAAGATCATGCGCTTAACTCAAATCGAAGCGCTGCCTAACTCACGCATTCTGATCCACGTCGATACAGGAGCTAAACAAGTGAAGCTCCGCAGTTTGATTGGGGATTTACATTGGGATGTTATTAAGAACTAATTTTAGCAATCTTGCATTCTTAATTAGACAATTTCTCCGCCGTCACCGGCGTAAAGCGACGAATTCGATTGGTGCTGTCAGAAACATAAATTCGATATTTACTATCAACAGCAACACTGACCGGAACTCTCAGGGGGTCATTTCCCAAACCTGGAGTGGCGCTATCAATCTTAGATACAAACTCCCCGGTTTCATCATAGATCTTCACACTGCTTGCCGGGAGATTCGTCATATTAAGATCAACAACATAAAGGTAACCGCGCTTGTCCAAGACAAACTTAACAATATAATCAAAGCCGTCGATGACTTTCACAAGATTGTGGTTGGAATCGTATTTTTCAATCTTGTGCATTTTAGAAATCCAAACCGAGTCTTCGGCATCAATGGCAATATCTGTCGCCATTGAGACGTCACTGCCACCAAGATCCGGAAGGGTGATCTTACCAACATAAGTCCCCGCCTCATCAAAGATTCTTACGGGCAATATGTAGGGACTGCCATTAATGCTTACGGAGCGCAGATCTACCACGTATCGATGCCCTAGCGAGTTGATAGCGATTCGTTTTGGATCATACCAAGCATCATCATTTTCTGAAGCTGGCTTCGTCACGGTCGAGGCAACCTGCAAAGAACTGTTTAAAGTTACCAAATGATTGCTGTCCGATACTTGAGAGTCTTTATCTAAATAGACGACGCGATCATCTTTGGTGATAGTTAAACCGCGAGGATAATTCAATCCCGTCGCTATGCTACTTTGATAAACTCCCTGAGAGTTGAATTTTTGAATGCGGAAATTGGCCGTATCGGCTACGTAAACGTTGTCATGACTATCAATGCCCATGGCACCATTAAGTCCATCCCCTAAGAAACCAGCAAATTCACCACTGCCAGTTCCCGCAGAACCAATCCAACGAGTTGTGTGATTGATAAGATGATAGGCAAACACCCCGTAAGCACTTCCGATGAAAACTTCGTTGCCAATAACGCAAGACACAGGAAACATAAAACCATCAAAGAAAACATCTGTCGTATGGAGTGATTGTAAAACACCCGACTTTGAATAAATGGCGATCTTATAAGGAGCGACCATGGATGTTGCAACGGACTGTGGTATTCCTACAGCAATGATATTGTTGCGATCTGCATCCCAATTCAGATCTCGGGCGAAGCCAGTTCTTCCCCCATACTCCGCAAAACCTATAGGGAACGATTGTTCAAAAACTCCCGACGATGAAAAACGCGACATTGTCGTCACGTAGTCACTGCCCGTGTTTCTGACATCGTAAGCATATATCTTATTGTCATTATCAATCAGGATTTTCAGGATAGTTCCTGAAAATAAATAATCAGAAACTCCATCGGCTTGCTTTGCAAAGACAACCGGAGCTCCCGCCACCCACTTGTACAGGCGTTGCGCACTTAAAGGGGCGCCATAAGGAACATTAAAATACACGGACGAAGAAGAATCCACCGCTATGGTGCCTATGTTCTGTGAAATCGAAAGGATTTCTTCCACCACTGAAAAGTCAGAACTGATACGATAGACCTTTCCTTCCTGAGCAAAATAAAATCGACCATCCTGTCCCATGGATCGACTGCCAGGCGATAAGATATACTGCAAAGCACTCACAGAGCCCTTTTGTTCAAGAGTTCCCAGAACAGGATCAATACGCAAAATCCCTCGATCGGATCCTCCCAGGGAGTCCCCTAGAGGCATTGTCATTGCCAAAAGTTTACCGTCAGATCCTTTTTCAAGATGGAAGATTCCATAGGGCTCATATCCCTTAAAGGTCCTCCCTAAAGCCAGACCATCAAAACTAGAAATTTTACTGGAAGGAAGTGTCGGGGTAAGACCGATCAAAGACGAAGGATCAATGGCTGCCTCAAGAGAGCAACCCGCTAGCGCAAAGGCCAGAGCTATGATGATAATTCCGCGAACGTTCGACATCATTTACTTCCTACTTCGTACCCAATACTTTTCGGCAAAATAACGTTCGCGTATTACAGATTTTCACTCATGATTTTATAAGTAGTGTTCGATTCCATCCGTAAAACAAATCAGAATCATCTCAGAATGAGAATGTTCACAAGATGAGATACTTTACTTCCAAAGCTTCCCAGCACACATGGCGTAAAACATTTTGAAATCTCCTCGCAATGACCAAAGGGGATGCTTGAAAGTCGCCGGTCTATTTTTCTCGATAATAAAATGCCCGACCCACGCAAAGCCATAACCGATCACAGGCAACAACCAAAGCATCATCCACTGCTGCGTGATTAAAGCATAAAGCAAAACCACATGAACAAAGAATGTTCCGACAAAATGCAAACGGCGATTTAAAGGATTGGAGTGCTCTTGCAAATAAAAAGGCCAAAACTCTTTAAATGTCGTCATAGGCACTCCTTAAAAAACTATTGTGTACTGTCCTCTTGGAAATAAGGCTCCATGATCTTACGAACCTTCTCCTGAAGCTGAGGTCTTTCTTGAATAGTATATTGGAGAGGATCAACGGGCGGCAAGACTTGCAACGTAACCGTTCGGCTCCACACACCCCAATTGGGAATCGTATGACCTTTTGGCAAAATCGCCGCAGCTCCTTTAACAATCACAGGAACGATCGGGGCCTTGGCATTGATGGCAAAGATGAAGGGACCTGATTTAAAAGAGCCTAAACGCTCGCTATTCTGACGAGTGCCCTCGGGAGCCAGAGCAAAGCGCTCCCCGGCTTTAATGCGCGCTTCAGCGGCCTGGTAAACTTTAAAAACCTCTTCACGACGATCGCGGGCAATCGGCAAAATCCCTGCACGACGCATGGCGGGTCCAAAAACAGGAATCTTAAAGAGTTCAATTTTAGCTCCGAAACGGAAACTTCCCAACCAACCGTTCATCGCAAAAATATCAAAGAAGCTTGTGTGATTGAACACGTAAAGAAACCCTCCCTGAGGGCGATTTTCAAGACCTTTCACTTCAACTTTCACACCAAACATGCGGCAGGCATTGCGAGTCCAAAACTCAACAATGCGATCTTCCAGTGGACGGTTGTTCATCGTGAGATTCACAATAATCAAAGCCCCTGCACACAACATGGTGTGAATCGGAAACCAAATCAGGGCTAGTAAAGAACGTGGGTACGAAAGCAATTTCCAAAACATATTTTAACTCTACTCAGGGAACAGGCGCTTGCGCGCCGCCATTCTTTGTCTTTCCTTGTATGCCTGATGTTCAGAAGGCCCTGACAAAATTTTCTGATGAGCCGACTGATCCATAATTTGCACTTCAAAAGGATAGAAGAAACTAAACTCCTCTTTTCCTCCCAAAGGTTTTACGTGAATCAACTTGCGCGAGATAAATTTAATAAAACGATAGTCCTCGCCCGAGAAAAAGTTTTCCTTGCGCAAGAACTTTACGTTCTCTCCTTGCTCCGCCATCTTTTGATCAAAGGCCGCCTGGATGCTTTTCTCATCGAGAGTATCCAAACGATGAGCTAAATCATCACAGACTTCCATGAACAAGTTAACCGGATACAGATTGTTAGAACTCTGATCCGGCATGATGTGCGGAAAGCTGATGACGTTTTCGCGAATAAGAAAGCGCACGACTTGAAATGTGTCAAACAGATTACGCGTGATAAAGCGGACACCCAACTTATCAAAGATCTTCATTGCTAAGGCATCCGGCTTCGCTAAAAGCTTAATCACTGTACTTGAGGACGTCTTAAATGGTTTTACTTCAAAACCTAAAAGCTCAATCGGTTCAAAGTCAGTGTTCGTCCCTTGCAAAAACGTGCGATGAGAAGACCCATCATGACGTGTGCAATCTTGAAAAGGCGTCAGAATCTGAGATTGAATCTCTTCTGAAAAAGAACTGAATAAGTCGTTCTCAGCGTGAACGAAGACGTGCATGCAACGCAAGATCGCACAGGCCCAGCGCTGCAATTCTTTGTCGTCGGGATTTTGAGAGCTTGCATAAATAAGAAGCTGACGAATATCCGTAAGATGCTTGCGGTCGCGAAAAACTTCCGGAAGTTCAGAGTCTTCAAAACCCAGTTTTTCCAACATCAAAACCAAAGCACGACGATGATAGTACCAAAGCTTTTCTAGATCGCTTTCCCGTGTGACATCAAAGCCGTAGCTTAAGATGAACGCACTGGCAGCCTCTAATGAATGGATGTTGAGTTTGGGGATTTCGATGGCCGAATGCCCCCCAACAACAGAATTTAAAA